>JBGGMZ010000273.1:0-16212 GCA_041287745.1 Chthoniobacter sp.
GTTCGAGGCTTGGGACGGCACGTGATCGTTAGATTTTGGCGGCGGAGTATTCCCAACCCTTGCGATAAGCGGCGCGCTTGATGAACTTCTGCGCTTCGGGCATGCCGACGACCTCGAGCTTTTTCTGGTCCCACTCGATGCGCTTGCCGGCGTAATGCATGGAAAGGCCGCCGACGAGGGTGAGCTCGGTGAGCGGCACGGAATAGTCGAACTGCGACATGAAGGGGAAGGCCTTCCCGTTCTTGATCGCCGCGGTGAATTCCTCCTGCGGATTGCCGGCCTTCGGGCTGCGATCGAGGGTCTTGGCCACCGGGCTGGCCATCACGGCTTCTCGGCGGGCCTTGGGCCAGATCTGCGGTTCCTTGGCCTGGTCGTGCGGATTGAAGATAACGCCTTCGCTACCCACGATGTACCAACCGCCGGCAGAGACCTTGCCGTCCTTCTTCGGGTCCTTGTCCTTGAAAGCTTCGGCTTGGTCGACCGCCGCGGGGAACTCGGGCAGATACGGGGTACCATCGGGCTTCTTGCCTTCGTACCAGGCGAGCGTCACGTCGCCGTGGCCCTTCACGTCGGGGAATTCCATTTTCACGATCGAGCCAGTCGGCCAGGCGATGTCGGTGAGGTCATCCACCTGGGTGGAGGTCGCGTAGCGGGGCACGCCGAGGTCCAGCGCCCACGAAGCGGCATCGATGAGGTGGCAGCCCATGTCGCCAAAGGCGCCCGCGCCCCACTCCTGGAAGCCGCGCCATTTGAAGGGATGAATGTCGGGCGAGTAAGCGTGGTCGGGCGTGGCGGCGAGCCACAGTTCCCAGTCGAGGTTTGCGGGGACGTCTCCCGGCTTGAACGAGACGGCGTTGCCCTGCGGCCAGATCGGGCGGTTCGTCCAGACGTGGACTTCCTTGACCTTGCCGATGACACCGGCGGCGATCCACTCCTTGACCACGCGATTGTCGTCGTAGGTGTGGCCTTGGTTGCCCATCTGCGTGATCACACCCTTTTTCGTCGCGGCTTTGTGCAGTTCGCGGGCTTCCCAGAGCGTATTGACCAGCGGCTTTTGCACGCACACGTGCTTGCCCAGCGCGATGGCGTGCATGGCGGCGGGGAAATGCGCGTGATCAGGCGTCGAGACGGTCACGGCCTCGATCTCTTTCACCTCGTCAAGCATCTTGCGGAAGTCGCGGAAGAGCTTGGCGTTCGGGAATTTTTGCGCGGCCTTCTTGAGGTTGTTTTCATCCACGTCGCACAGCGCCACGACTTCATTTTCCTTCGAGAGGCCTTCGAGATCCGAGGCGCCCTTGCCACCGCAGCCGATGGCGGCCACGCCCAGCTTGCGGCTGGCCGGCGTCTGGTCGGCATGGATGAGGATATTCGGAAGGATGAGGCCGCCGGCGGTAGTGACGGTGAGGCCTTTGAGGAAGGAACGACGGCTGGGTCGAAACGAGGAGTAGCTCATGGTGTTTTGGGGATCGATACAATGGCCGGCACGCGAGCCGCGTAGCGCGGAATGGAGCGGCACCATCCACAACCCGGGCCCGTCGCGCAAGCTTAGAGCTCTGTTGCGCTGCTCAGGGAATTACTTGCGCGAATCGGCGAACGGGTGTCCAATTTTTTATACGGACGTTAGGGCGAGCAAATCCGAATCCTTACTGAATTACCCTATGGAACAGCTCATTACCGTCGCCACGTTCAACGAACGCACCCCCGCCGACCACATCGCCGCACGACTCCGAGAAACAGGCCTCGCCGCGGAGGTCTACGACGAGTCCAACGAGCAAAAGTGGAAGCTCTACAATTTCCACCCAAGAGCGCACATGCGTGTGCGGGTGCACTCCGCGGAGGAGAGCCGCGCACTGGCGCTGCTCGACGAATGGCAGGGCAACGAACCAGTCCTCTCGGAGTCGATCAAATGTCCGGAGTGCGGCTCCTCGCGCATCGAATTTCCGCAATTCTCGCGGCGCACCATCATGGGCGCGCTGCCGGCGGCCCTCGCGGCTACCGGTGTTATCGCGCAGGAATTTTATTGCGAATCCTGTCACTTTACCTGGCCGGCGGAAACCAAGGCCGAGCCCGAGCTCGATGCGCTGAACTGGCGCAAGAGTGCGAAGGTGCCGTAGGGCGGGGCGTTAATCTTCTCCGATAGACCAAAAGCCCACCGGCTCGCGCCGGTGGGCTTTTGGTTTAATAATGTCGATGTTGCTTCCGGCGATTACTTCTTCACCGGCACGAAGCCCACCTGCGTGGCGATCTTCTGGCCTTCTTCGCTGACGGCGAAATCGACGAAGCTCTTGGTCTCGCCGGTCGGCGCGCCATTCGTGTAAAAGAACGTCTCGCGTGAATAGGGATACTTGCCCGTGCGGACGTTTTCTTCCGTGAGTTCGGTGCCTTCCACGATCACAACCTTCACGCCGGGAGCCTTCACGTAGGCCAGGCCGACGTAGCCGATGCCGTCCGGGTTCTTGCCGACTTCGGCGACGATCTGCTCGTTGCCCGCCATCTTCTGCGAGCTGGCCGCGTAGTCGCGCTTCTTCATGGCCATGTTCTTGAAATCCTTGAATGTGCCGGAGGAAGTGTTGCGGGTGTAGATGGACACCGTGCCGCCCTTGCCGCCGACCGCGCTCCAGTCGGTCACGTCGCCGGTGAAGATCTGCTCGACCTGCTTCTTGGTCAGCTTGGTTACAGGATTCTTCTCGTTCACCACTACGGCGATGCCGTCGTGCGCGACGATGGTCGGGGCGAACTTCACACCCTTGGCGCCAGCCGACGCTTCTTCGGGCAACTCGACCTTGCGGCTCGACATCCCGATCTGCGCCGTGCCGTCGATGATGGCCGCGATGCCCGTGGCCGAGCCTTCGGCGGCGATGTTGAAGGTCGTCTCGGGGTGTTTCGCCTTGAAGGCTTCCGCCAGCTGCGGAACGAACTTGGCGCCGAGCGTGTCAGAACCCTTGATCACGATATTGCCCGCAAAGGCCGGGGCGACCATGGCGAGAGCGAAGGGGACGCTGAGAAGGTTTGTGAGTTTCATAAGGTTTGTTAGGAGAGCCCAGAGTTGAGCCGGGGAAAGCCTTCGCGCCAAGTCGTCACATGTTACAATTAGGTGACAGTGGCCTCTGTTTCTCATAGAAACACGATGGCAGCACCGCAAGATGCGCCGAGACACACTCTTGGTGAAACTTCGCCCCTTGGCCGGTGCTTTACTCCCGTGAAAATGCGCTTCCTCCCCCTTCTGGTAGCTCTTTTGGTCGCCGCTGCTTTCCCGCTGGTCGCCGCTGATACCCCATTCGACTGGCAAAAGGCGCGGGAGATTTTCCAGCGCGCACAAACCGGCGGGCAGCTGACGCCCGATGAGCAAAAAACGCTCGATGAGGCGAAGCGCCGCCATGCCGCGGGGGAAAATCCCAATGGCCAACCGGGAACGCCTGGCCAGAACCCGCAACCCCCACCGCCGCCACCGCAAAATCTGGTGCCGCTCACAGAACTGACCGGCAAATATCAGGATCAGGACGGCGGTCTCTATGGCGGAGGGAAGAATGATCCTTCCGCCGAACTCACCGCCCGGGCGAAGCAGACCCTTGCCCAGATCCGCCCGCTCAACGCTGAAGGAAAACCGGCCACCGATGGGAAGGTCGTGATGGTCTCGCTCGGGATGTCGAACACGACGATGGAGTTCGGGGTTTTCAAGAGAATGGCCGACGGCGACTCGCGCAAGGCATCGAATCTCGTGATCGTGGATTGCGCTCAAGGTGGGAAGACAGCCGCAGCGTGGGCGAACAGCGATCAACCGTGGGCCGAGGCGATCGCCCGCATCCAGAAAGCCGGGGTCACGCCCGCCCAGGTGCAGGTGATGTGGCTGAAGGAAGCCAATGCGGGTCCGAGCACCGGCTGGCCCGCAGCGACGGATCAGCTGCGTGACGACATCAAAACGGACATCAAACGCGCCCAGGAAAAATATCCAAATCTGCGCCTGATCTTCCTCTCCAGCCGCATTTATGCCGGTTACGCCAAGACCCGGTTGAACCCCGAGCCCTATGCCTATGAAGGCGCTTTCGCCGTGCGGGCGGTCATCCGTGACCAACCGAAGGACGGCCCGCTGCTCCTCTGGGGACCTTACCTATGGACTAACGGCGAAAAAGGCCGTGCTCTCGATGATCTCAAGTGGCTGCCGGCGGACTGCGGCGGCGACGGCACCCACCCTTCGGCCAGCGGCCAGGAAAAAGTCGCCCGCCTGCTGCTCGATTTCTTCACCAAGAACCCGAACGCCAGGCCGTGGTTCACGAAGCCATCGTAAACAACTGACTCCGGTACTCGCCAATCGCGGATTTTGATCTAACGTTCGCGCCGGGTCCCGGGTATCTCCACCGCCGGTCCACCGCTTCTCCCAAATGAAAAAGAACACCCTCCTCTTCGCACTGGGCGCGCTCTGCGTCGCCACCGTTTACGCCGATAGTCCCGCCTTCGACTGGCCGCAGTTCCGCGGTCCGAATCGCGATGACATCTCGAAAGAAACCGGCCTGCTCAAGGAATGGCCGGCCGATGGCCCGAAGAAGATCTGGAGCTACACCCAGGCTGGTCAGGGTTACTCCGGCTTCGCCGTCGTGGGCGGCAAGCTCTTCACCATGGGCACCCGCGATGGCGGGGAAATCCTGATCTGCCTCGACGCGGCCAAGGGCACCGAGCTCTGGACGGCGAAGCTCGGCACGGTTCTCGACAACAAGTGGGGCGACGGTCCACGTGGCACACCCAGCGTGGATGGCGACCGCGTCTACACGCTCAGCGGCAATGGCGACCTCGTGGCCGTGCAGGCCAAGGATGGCAAGGAACTTTGGCGCACCACGATGACGGACCTCGGCGGCAAAAAACCCGGCTGGGGCTTCACCGAAAGCGTGCTGGTCGATGGCAACCAGGTGCTCTGCACGCCCGGCGGTTCCAAGGGCGCCATGGCAGCGCTCGACAAGACGACCGGCAAGGTCCTGTGGCAGAGCGCAAAATGGACAGATGGCGCGCAGTACTCCTCGATCGTGCCCGCAGACATCAATGGGCAACATCAATACGTCCAGCGCAGCATGACGAATATCGTGGGCATCTCGGCCAAGGATGGCGACGTGCTGTGGCAGCAGGCCTATCCTGGCAAGACGGCGACGATTCCTACGCCGATCGTGAAGGGCAACCAAGTCTACTTCGCCAGCGGCTACGGTGTGGGCTCCATGAGCTTCACCGTCGAAGCGGGCAACCAGATCAAGATGCTCTACGATGAGACCGGCGCCACGCCGAACAAGGTCATGAAGAATCATCACGGTGGTGTGATCCTCGTGGGCGACAAGGTCTACGGCTACAGCGACGGCGTGGGTTGGACCTGCCAGGATTTCAAGACCGGGCAACTGGTATGGAGCGAGAAAGCCAAACTCGGGAAAGGCGCGATCGCTTATGCCGACGGCCACTTCTACCTCTTGGAAGAAGGCGGCGGCAATGTGGTCCTCATCGATGCCTCGCCCAATGGCTGGAGCGAGAAGAGCCGCTTCAAGCTCGATCCGCAGACGGCCATCCGCAGCCCGCAGGGTCACATCTGGACGCACCCCGTGATTTCCAACGGCCGGATGTATCTGCGCGATCAGGATCTGATCTTCAGCTACGCGGTGAAGTAAGCTGCGAATCTCGCAGTAGTCATAAACTCCGCGCGCCAGCCTCGGTGGGCGGCGACGGAGCGATGGGCTCGATGCTCGCTACGGCGCCACGCGCTTGTATAAGTAGTACGAGTCCGTGCGGTAAAATCCGTCCTTCCAGATAATCCTTCCGGAAAAAACGTGATCGAGCGCGTAGCCGGGCAGTGGTGGCGGGACCACATCCACGGCGGGCCGCAATTGCGCGCCGGCCATGATCCACTCCGGTTTGTCCTGCACGAGTGCGGCCGGAGTCTGGCCGGCGAAGATTTGCTTCGTCCACACCCAAAAGAATCCCGCCATGAACGGCTTGATGTTCGTGAAGGGATTGCGGTCCAACCCGACGAGCACAGCACACGTGGCAAACTTAAAGGCGTGAACACGCTGCCGATCGATGCCGTGCTCACGCAGGTACTCCGCCGCCTCGCGGCTGCCGGAATAAGGATACTGCCAGTCGTGCCACCCCGCCATGGCTGACCAGTAGACCTGCACGATCGCGGTGAAAGTCAGCGCGCCGGCTGTCACCGTCGGCCACCAGTGATCGGCCACGCGGCCGATGGAGCGGCGTACCGGGCTCACCCAGGCCAGCCATGTGTGGAGGATCAGCAGAGCGAAGAGCATCCCGCCATGCCACACGCTGTAGAAGCGAAAGATGAACAGCGCCATCAGCCCGCTCACCGAAAGCAAATACGAGAGCAACACGCCGCGCGTGTAGAAAAAGCAACCGGCGCAAATCAGCACCAGCGCAGCGAGAGCCGGCCACGGCAGCACGGTCAGGAAGATGAGCTCACTCAGTGCGGTGAAGATCCGCGCCTGGTCCATCTTTTCCCACGGCGGCCCGTAGATATCCGAGGGTGGAAAGAGCTGCGCGACGATGAGTGCCGTGTCCACGGCGAAGGCGAGCGTGAAGGGAACCAGGCGCGCCAGTGGCCACTTCTCGCGCCGCCACGCTTCCCACAGGAAACACAGCATGAGCGAGCCGCCCATCCACGCGGCATGCAGGCTCACCTGCGTCACCACGATGAGCATGCCCACGTAGCGCCACGGATGCTCAAAGCGCCGCGGGTACACCACCGCGACCAGCCAGAGCAGCGGCATGAGCAACGCGTAATTTCGCGCCACGATTCCATATTGGTAGAAAAAGAAATACGTCGCCGGCAGCAGCACCCGTAGATAGGGCGGAAACGGGCTGCGAAAGAGCAACAGCGCCGCGCCCGCGAGGGCCAGTGCGGCGGAGATGCAGTTGAGCGCCATTGGCGGCGCGCCTGCCTTCGCCGGTATCGTTAGCAGCATGTGCCAGAGCGAGGTGCTTCCCTCGTAGCGCGCGTATTTCCACAGGATGTCCCACGGGCTGGCGTCGCGGGCGAGGAACCACGCCTGGACTTCATCGAACCACGGCTCGTGTTCCGGCACGAGCAACGCCGCGGCCACAGCGAGTAGCGTCAGCATCGCGAGGGCTGCGATGCGCCAGGCATTCGACTCGGGGACGGCGGAGGGGGACGGCTGATCGGACATCGGCTGCGAAAGCAAACAAACCGCGTGCCAAAAGTCCCGTAGGAAAACACAAAATCACCCCGAGCCATTTCCAGAGAGAGAAACCATACCGTCCGAACTGGCGAAACAGGGAAGCATGCGCCATGGTGCTGAGCCGCGAAGATATAGATAGCGTCTGCCTTGATGAAGCCTTCCTCCTTTCTCCCATTTTACGAAAAACTCGAAGCGCTCGTGAACAAGCTCCCACAGGGGCTTCAGCACCCGATCCTGCGCGAGATCACGCCGATCAAGACGCTTTTCCTCATGCAGCGTCCGCCGCACATCGTGCTCGTGGGGCCGAATGGCGCTGGCAAGGGCGAGTTGCTCACCGCGCTATTTGGCGCTGAGGTCTTCCAGCCAGGGGAGGAAAATCTCAATGACGGTCATTGGCAAACAATCGGCCGGGCTGGCCGCGGCAGTCTGCGCTTGCTCGATGCCCGCCGTCCCATTTCGCTCCCGCTCCTCCGCGAGGAGCTCACCCGCGAAACGCCCGATCTTTTTATATTTGCCCGGCCCGCCGGTTCGGATGACGACACCCTTGCCGCCGACCTTGACCACGCCGTGCAACTCCTGCCCGCCGCCGCCCCGCGCGATGGCGCTGCGCCGAAGCTCCTCGGCCTGCTGCTCCCGGGGGGCAGCGGCGATACGGAAGCTGCGCGGCAGGCACTCCACGCCGCGCTGCATTCCCGACCGGAGCTGAGCGCCCGCATGGTCGGCACCCTCGCGCTGGCGACCGATGCTGCCGGCCATCGTCTGGCCGAACTCATTGCCATCGAGTTACCGCCCGAGGCCCAGCTGGAGATGGCGCGTCTCTCGGGCAACCGAGCCCTGCAAAAGCAGATCGCTCAAGTCGTCATCAAGTCCGTCACCGCCATCTGCACCGCCATCGGTGCGCAACCCATCCCGCTGGCGGATTTCCCCATCCTCACCTCGCTTCAGGCCACGATGGTGGCGGGCATCATGCACATCAGCGGACGCGAAATGAGCGTGAAACTCGCCGGCGAATTCATGGCCACTCTCGGGGCGAATGTGGGCCTCGGGCTCGCCCTGCGCGAAGGCGCCCGCGCCGCGGTGAAGCTGCTCCCCGGCTGGGGCAACGCCATCTCCGGTGCCGTCGCTGGCGCAGGCACCTACTCCGTAGGCCACGCCACCGTCGCCTATTTCATCGACGGTGTCTCACTTGCAGATGCCCGCAGTGTCTTCCGCAAAAAGAAGAAAGAGCCGCCACTGCTGAAATAGCGGGTGGCTTGCGACCTTCCCATCGGAGGGAGGCCGTGCCGGCATTTCACTTTATCTTACACGCCGGCGGAGACCACTGTTCCGGACGTGCCGAGGTGGTGGTGCAATGACGGTGTCTCGGTCCGTTCCTCGATCCGCGTGCGAAATTTCAGGTGTCGCTGCCGGGTCCACTCGACCAACGGATGCCACACGGAGTGCACCAGGTCATGCTTGATGAGCAGGTGCCAGAAACGGTTCGAGCGCTTGTAGAGATACGACATTGCGAGATAGGGCGCGACGGATCGCCAATCCTCTGGACGCCGCCGCCAGATCGACGCGTGAGAAAAGAGCCGCTGGTAGATCCAGCCGTAGCCGTGGGCGAGTTCCTCCGGCGTCATGTGCTTTGGCTGGAAGACGACGTGGCCGGTGTCGTATCGGCTCCAGTCGCGGTGCAGCAGCCGGCCCTCGCTTTCCATTTGCCGAAAGAGGGGAGTGCCGGGATACGGCGTGAGGATGTGAAAGGTGGCGCACTCGAGGCGATTCGCTTCGATCCACTCGGCCGTGAGGGCGAAGACGTCGCGCCGGTCATCGTCAAAGCCGAGCACGAAGCTGCCATTTACCTGAATGCCGTAGTCGTGCAGGATGCGAACTCGGTGTGCATACTCCTCGGTTCGCGGAGTACGCTTGCGGGCGTGGGCGAGATTGGAATCCGACAGGCTCTCGAAACCGATGAAGACACCCGTGCAACCTGCGAGCGCCATGTCGCGGATCAGCGAGGGATCATCCGTGACATCGAGCGTGACTGCCGCGCTCCAGATTTTCTCCAGCGGGCGCAACCCATGGCAAAGTGCACGCAGGTATTCCGGCCGTGAACCGAGGTTGTTGTCCACGAAGACCGCGTAGGGCTGGTCGTCCGCTGCAAATTCCGCGACGATTTGCTCCACGTCACGCACGCGATAGGGCATGCGAAGTCCCTCCGTGGAAAGGTAGCAGAAGCCGCAGCGGTTATGGCAGCCGCGGGTGGCGATGAGGCTGGTCGTGGTGAGGAAACTACGACGCGGGAGCAACGCGCGCCGGGGCGGCGGGTCGGTGCGATATTCGTTCTCATACATCACGCGATACTCCGGCTGCAGCGTGCCCTGCTCGACGTCGTGCAGGATGCGCGGCCAGAGCTGCACGCCATCGCCGATCGCGAGCGCATCCGCGTGCGGCGCGCATTCCTCCGCACACGACACCACGTGCAGGCCGCCGAGGATGACCTTGCTGCCCCGCTGCCGGTACCAGCGGGCGAGTTCAAAGGCGCGCCGGGCAAAGGTGAGGTGCACGGTAATGCCCACCACCTCCGGCATCGGCGTAAAGGGCGCCCGTCCGTGGAGCAGATTTTCATCCCAATATTTCACCTTCCAGTGGGCAGGCGTGGCGCCGGCGAAACTCGTCATCGCCAGGGACGGCGTGAGCACATGCTTGCCGAAACTCGCATGCGCATCCTTCGCGTAGAAGGGATTGATGAGCAGCGCGGTGCGCGGCGCGATGGGGCCGGCGATCAGTTCGTGATCGAGCACGGGAGGCTCGACCATTTCCCGCGGTAACCAGCGCGGGCGGAGTTTCGTATGAAAGGGTTCTTCGGGATCGAGAGTTTTCATAGACGCGAGTTTCAGTCTTCACGGGTGCGCGAGGTTTTCTCCGAGCCGAGCGCATCCTTGCCGAACACGTTTTCGATCCAATAGGCGGCGAAGAACTTCTTCTCTGCCGAGAACCAACGATCCGACGTGCCGAGCAGCGGACGCAGCGCTGTGGTCATCTGCAGACTCACCAGCAGAAAAATCATGGTCCACATCCGGAGGTGGAGCCGTTCGCGGACCTTCAGATACTCGAGTAGCAAGCGCAGCAGGCGCAGGCCAAACGTGACCGCGATGAGCCAGAAGACGAGATGCAGCGTGCCGATGAAGGCGACCGATTCGGTCGATTGAGAAAAGACCCACACGACTGGCGCGAGACCGATGAGCATGAGCGCGGTGAGCGCCAGCACGGCGGAAAGAGCCCCGACAATCCCGCGCAGAGTGATCTCCGCGCCGCTCAGCGAGGCGAAGATGAACAGGCTGGGCAGGCAGATTGCCACGCTGGCCAGTACGCCGAGGCTGACCTTCAGCGGCGCGGCGATCCATTGCGTGCCCCCGGAAAAGCTGCCGATCACGAGCCCGTAGGCTGCCAGGGCGACGAGGGCAAATATGCCCAGCAGCCAGGGGAGCCGTGAGCCCGCCGATTCCTGGAGGACGGAGATCAATTCCTGTGGCTTGCGGAGCAACGCCTGGAGCACGTCGCCGGCGGGCGCGTCCACACGCAGCGGTGTCGGCGGCGGGGGTGGGGGCGGTAGCGGTGGGGCGCCAGCAGGGGCCGATGGCGGTGGAGGATTGGAGCTCGTGGGTTCGTTTGGTGGGTTCATAAGAGGTGTGTCAGGGCGCGGTAGACGGCTTCGTAGAAATTGCCGCGCAGCGCGTCGTCGCGGAGGAATTGCACGGCAATTCCCGGCGAGCCGATGAAGGGGCGCAGGACCCATGAGAGCTGTGCACCTAGGAAGAGATTGCCCGCGAGCCAGCTCCAAAAAATGCGCGTGGCGATGGCCGGCGTCGGGCACAGATGCACCATGAGGCGCAGCAGGCGGCGATTTGCCACCACGCCGGCGTAGGCGATGAAAAAGACATCGGTGAGCAACGTGATGCTGTGCCCCGTACCACGGCTCGCGGAGGCGAGCGCGGGCGCGTTCATCAGGATGAAGAGCGCCACCGGGCTGAGCGCGGCGAGCACCAGCGCCGCGATGGTGAAGCTCATGAGGATGATGAGTGAGGTCTGTCGGAAGCCGAGTCCCGACCCGAGCACTTGGGCGAGCAGGCCATTGAGCAAGGCATTTGCGCCGCAGGTGAGGAAGATGAGCAGCGGCATTTTGATCGCGGTGAAGACTGCCTGGAGCGGCGCGCGCCATAGCCCCACCACTCCGCCATAGAGGCCGCAACCGATGACGATCGTGAGCACGCAAGTCCACAGCCAGCGCGAGTCCCGCTCCTCCAGCCATGGGGCGATCTGTGCCGCATCGCCGCGGCACAACGCGCTCAGTCGTTGCCAGGCTGTCTTCACGCGGCGATGGAGAACGTAGCGGCGATGACTTCGAGCCGGGTCTTCACCGTAGCGACGGTTTCCTTCAGCGTACTCGTGCCGGCGGTGATGCCGACGACTTCCGCCTGGCGAAACCATTCCGCTCGCAATTCCTCGGCGCGCTCGACGTGGAAGACAGTGCGGCCTGCGACCGTCCCCGCGGCGACGAGCTGGAGCGTGTTGTTGCTGTTGCGTCCGCCGACGACCACCAGGGTGTCGCATTCCGCGATGAGCTTGCGCAATGCCGCCTGGCGGCTCTTGGTGGGCTGGCAGACCGTGTCGCAAAACTTCACCTCGCTCGCGGGGCGCGCGGTACGGATGGCATCGACCAGGGTGAGCACCTTCTCCAGCGGCTGGGTGGTTTGGGAAATCACGCCGAGCTTTTCGGCATAAGGGAGTCGCGCGATGTCCTCCGCGCTCTCGATGATGCATGCCTCCGGAAAGTCTCCCGTCAGCCCCACTACCTCCACATGTCCCGGCTTCCCGATGACCACCGGCGCATAGCCGAGCCCGACCAGCGAGCGGAGCTTTTCGTGCGCCTGCCGCACCAGCGGGCAAGTGCCATCGGCCACGCCGAATCCCGCGTCGCGCCACTCGGTACGCGCTTTGTCCGAGGCGCCATGGGCGGTAATCATCACGTGATGTGTCTGCGCGAAATCCGGATCGTGCAGCGCGCCTTCGCGCACGCCGCGTCGCATGAGGCGTTCGCGGACCACGGGATTGTGAACGAGCTCGCCGAGGATGGTGAGGGGACCGTGGCTGGCGAGTTCCTCAGCTTGGGCGATGGCGTCGCGCACGCCGAAACAAAGGCCGTAATGTTCTGCGAGGATGATTTTCATTTTGATGCGGTTTGGGGGTCAGTTACTTTGTGCGGCAAAGCTTGAGGGCAAATTTTTTTACTGTCGGCCAGCTTTTACGATCTGCTCGAGGATGTTCAGGTAATCCTGGAACGACGTCCGCCCCTTCGAGGTGAGCGAGTAGCTGGTCTGCGGGCGATCGAGCACTTCCTTGGTCACGGCCACATAGCCGTGCTCGTGCAGGGTACGCAGGTGCGTGATGAGGTTGCCGTCGCTGAGCTCCAGTTCGGCCTTCAGATCCTGAAACGACCAGCTCGGGCGGGTGGCGAGGAGCGTCATAATTCCGAGGCGGCTCTTTTCATGGATGACCTTGTCGAGTTTATCGAAGTCGAACATCGGTTCACGGCGTGCCGCGGGCGGAGGACGCCCGGCGTGGCCAGGTGCAGGCGGCGTAGATGAAATGAAAGCCGCCAAAGGTCGCGAGCATCGTCAGGTCCGGGGTCAGGCCTCCGGGCAGCCGATTCGTCAGGAGGGAAAAAATGAATGTGACCAGGCCCGCAACCAGGAAGCTCCACCCCAGCCAGGCGATGGACTTGGGAGCGAAATGCGCAGTGGCCAGCAATCCAAGCCCATAGAAGATGGCGAGGAACGCCGGCACATAGGTCCCGGGCAGGAGCGCGAAAAATACCCCGCCACAGAGCACCGGAGGCAGCAGCGCCCGAAAGGCCGTCCGCATCCCCGGCGAAACTACCGGGTCGCCCCGCCGCTGCGCCTCGCGCAGGATGAGCAAACCATTGATCGCCAGCGTGACGAAAAGCGCCAGCAGCCAGCGGATTTGGAAGGAGGTGCCGGGGAAATGCTGATTGAAGAAGCCTTGCACCGGCGCCGTCCCGACGATGACCCCCGCGATACCGCCGGCGAGGGCGGTTGGCGCCGAGACCGCCCGGTAAATCGTCGCTTTCTCCATAAGCGAACGAATGACGCGCAAGTGCTCCTCGGCTTCGGTGGCGGTCTGCATGCGAGTGACTTTGCGGCGCAAAGTAGAGCTTTGCAACACAAAGTTACGGGAAATTCGGATTCTTCCACGCGTGTTCCATCGGAAAGGTCTGCACTTTCCACCGAAATACCACATCCGCTACGTAGTCTCTACGGACACGGCAATTACGAAGAATTTACAGAGGTATACAGAGGCGAAGGCCCACCCTGTTCATTGAGATATGGCGCAATTCTCGCTTACACAGGGAGCGCTGGCTTTTCCCTGATGCATTTCCCGTTTCCATTCTATCTCGCTTCCTTGAACGCTCTCTCCCTGGCGCTTCGGCGGACGTTTGCCGAGGTCCCATGGATTGATTTACACGTCGGAGATTTTTCGTCGAAGCCGGCAACGATCGCTGGGGAAAACCGCACATCCGTTTCCTTACGTGGCTTCGAATCTCGTCAGCATCGCTACCGCTTTCTTTTTCCTTATCGCATGATCCATTGCTGCTCCAGCTCCCCGTCCCGGCTTTCACTGATGGCCGCTCTCCTGCCATGACCCAACGCCTGCTCGAAGTCGCCCCCTGTGAAGCCATGCTCCGCCGGGCCAGAATGGAAGACATGCCGGATGTCGCGAAGATTCACCGCCTCGCCTTCTTCACCGCCATGCCGCACATGCCGGTGCTCCACAACCCGGAAGAGGACCTGAACTTTTACACCACCGGTGTCTTCACCAGTTCTGAAATCTGGGTGGCCGAATTCACCGACGTCGTCGCGGGCTTCATTGCTTTCCGCGATGGCCTGGTCGAGCAGCTTTACGTCGTCCCGAAGAGCCAGCGGTTGGGCATCGGCAGCAGCCTGCTGAGCCTGGCCAAGTCGATGTCGGACTCGCTGCAGGTATGGACTTTCCAGTGCAACGAGGGCGCCCGCCACTTTTATGAAAAGCACGGCTTCCGCGCGGTGCAGGAGACCAATGGCGCGCGCAATGAAGAGCGCCAGCCGGATATGCTGTATTTCTGGGAGCGCGGGGACATCTCCACAGAAGCCTCATCGGCTCCAAGGTAGCTCCTCGGTAGTTGCTGAGACGCGCTCTTAAGCGCTGAATCTGGCTACCCGCCCAGACGGCGGCGCGGCTTCTCGGCTTTCTTGTTGCTGGGCTTGCGTGGGCCGCTCGGTGGGCGGCCGCCCGTCTCGGGATGGCGGCCAAATTTCTGCCCGCGCGTGTCGTTGGTCTTGTCGCGCGCGGTGCGGGCGCGGAGATGGAAGAGGATGGGCAGGCCGGTGTAGGGCGCTTTTTCGCGCAGCTTGGAATCGAGATAGCGCTCGTAGCTCTGGTCGAGCAGCTTTTCGTCGTTCACGAAAAGCACGAACTCGGGGATCGGGATGATTTTTCCCCCGAGCCGGTCTGGCTGCGTGCCGAAGAGAATCTTCAGGCGCTTGCCGCCCTTCATGGCCGGTGGATGCAAAGCCACGGTCTCGGCCAGCAGACGATTAAGCACGCCTGTGCCGATCCGGAATTGGGATTCGCTCCGGATGCGCTCGATCGTCTTAAAGAGCCGCGTGAGCTCGGCGCCGGTCTTGGCGCTGACCAGCATGCTCGGCGCATAGGTGATGAAGAAAAGCTCCGAGCGCATTTCCTCGAGCACTTCGGTCAGTTCCTCCTTGGTGTCCGTGCGGTCCTTGATGAGATCCCATTTGTTGAAGGCCACGACGCACGGCTTGTTGGCTTCCTGGATGAGCCCGGCGATCTTCTTGTCCTGCGACGTGACGCCCTGCGCGGCATCGATCACCAGGCAGCAGATATCCGCCCGGCGGATGCTGGTCTCGCTGCGCATGACGCTGAAGACTTCGACCGAGTTATCCACCTTGCTCCGGGCGCGAATGCCCGCCGTATCGATCAGCACGTAGTGCTGCCCGTGGCGTTCGTAGGGAATATCGATGGCATCGCGCGTGGTGCCGCTGATGGGCGAGACGAGCGTGCGATCGTCGTTCAGGATCGCATTGGTCAGCGAGGATTTGCCGACATTGGGCCGGCCGACGACGGCGATCTTGATCGGCGAGGCGGGGTCGGACCCGGCGGCCAGCGCATCGTAATCCGGCGCCGGCAGCATGCGTTCGAGCCACGCGACCAGCGGCAGGATGCCACGATTGTGCTCGGCGCTGATCGCGATGGAATCGGAGAAGCCGAGCTGGGAAAATTCCGCGGCCCGGGGGCCGTGCTGGTCGACATCGATCTTGTTGATGGCGAGCAGGAGCGGCTTGGCCGTGCGGCGCATCAGGCGGGCGAGATCGGCATCCAGCGGCGTGAGGCCATCCTGGCCATCGACCACGAAAAGCAGGACATCCGCCGCGCCGAGGGCGATATCCACCTCCGCCCGCACCTGCTCGGTGAAGCTGGCATCGACATTCGCGCCGATACCGCCGGTGTCGATGATCTCGAAGGGTTCATTGCCGAGCTTGCAGCGCGCCGTGATGCGGTCGCGGGTGACCCCCGGCATATCGTGCACGATGGAGATCTTTCGCCCGGCGAGGCGGTTGAAGAGAGCGGATTTTCCGACATTAGGTCGGCCGACGATGGCTACGGTGCGGGACATGGAGACGAGTTGAAAGTGGATGGTTGAGAGTTGAGAGCCGCCTTCTCGACTGGGATCGTCGCACGGAAAACGGGCCCTAGGGTGGAGGCTGAAGGGCTGGGCCGCAAGTATTGCTTCCGGCGGAAAGGTGTAGGGGAGAGTTAAAAGCGGCTAGCAGCCTGTCGGACTATCCTTCCATGGTTTGAGGCGGTGGCGGGTTGAAGACGTATGGCCGCGCGATTTGTTCCTGTTGATCACGATACGCCGTTGTTGTTGGCGCCGGATTTGCGGCAATGGGTTCCGGCGGACCAT
>JBGGMZ010000274.1:0-2590 GCA_041287745.1 Chthoniobacter sp.
GCCCCTCAGAAAAAATTTGTTCTCGCGGTGCAGGCGGGCGATATGGTGTTTTCCCCGGCTTCCTCTGACCTTCCCAGTCATGGGACCCACCTCCTTCCCGTAAGCTTGATGAACTCCAATACCATGAAAGGCGTCGGCGTCGTTCCGAAAGAAAAGGAACTGCGCGTGATCGCTCATCCCGAACCGTCGATCGCCGCCTCGAACGAACTCAAGATCCGCACCCTCCAGGTAGGCGTGTGCGGCACCGACCGGGAGATCTGCACTTTTGCCTACGGCCAGCCTCCCGCGGGCGGCGACTACCTGCTTCTCGGCCACGAGTGCCTCGGTGAAGTCATCGAAGTCGGTTCCGATGTGAAGAATTTTAAGGTCGGCGATCTCGTGGTGCCCAGTGTGCGCCGCCCCTGCACCGATCCAAATTGCCGCCCCTGCCGCGAAGGCCGCCAGGACTTCTGCGTGACCTGGAAATTCACGGAGCGAGGCATCAATCAGCGCCACGGCTTCATGACTGAGCGCTTCGTCGAGGAAGAGCGCTTCCTCACTCCCGTTCCCAAAGATCTGCGCGACCTCGCCGTCATGGCCGAGCCGCTCACCATCGCGGAGAAAGGCCTCACCCAAGCGTGGCAGGTGCAGAAGCGCCTCACGTGGGAGCATGACAACCGCGACGGCAAAGGCCGCGGCCATGGCTTGAATGCCGTCGTCCTTGGCGCCGGCCCCATCGGCCTCCTCGGCGCAATGAAGCTCCTCATCGAAGGCTTCCGCGTCTTCGTCTACTCCCGCTCGCCCAAGCCGAACTTCAAGGCCGACATCGCAGAACAGATCGGCGCGGAATACATCTCGAATCTTGAAGTCTCCGCGGACGACCTCGCCAAGCACATCGGCAATATCGACCTCATCTATGAGGCCGTGGGTGAAGGCCACCTCACCTTCGATGTCATGCGCGTGCTCGGCATCAACGGCGTCTACATCCTTACCGGTATCCCGGCGGAAAAGCCGCCCATCCCTGTCTACGCAGACAACATCATGCGGAACATCACGCTGAAGAACCAGGCCATCATCGGCACGGTCAACGCCAGCCCGCAGGATTTCGCTGACGCCATTCACGACCTCGGCGAATTCAAGAAGCGCTGGCCCAAGGCCGTCAGCGCGCTGATTACCGGGCGCCACGGCATCGATGCCCATCGCGATCTGCTCGTCGGAAAAGCCACGGGCATCAAGAACGTGATCGAGTTCGCCAGCTAAGGCAGGCACACTGCGACTTCCTTCTTTATGAGCAAGAATTCCTGGATCGATATCTCCGTCCCTATTTGCAACACCATGCACGGCTGGCCGGGAAATCCGCCGACGTTCATCACCATGCACGCCGGCACGGCCAAGGGCGACGTCTGCAACGTCTCCGCCATGGCCATGAGTTCTCACTCCGGCACACACATGGATTCGCCCTTCCATTTCCTGCACGGCGCAAAAACCATGGACGCCCTGCCGTGGGACGCTGTGATCGGCCCGTGCCGCGTCGTGGAAATCAAGGATCCGAAGGCAATCAAGCCCGCCGAGCTCAAGAAGCTGAAGCTGCAAAAAGGCGAGCGCATCCTCTTCAAGACGCCTAACTCTGCGCGGAGCTGGAAGAAGGCCGAGTTCGACAAGGACTTCGTCTACATCTCCAAGGAAGCCGCGCAATACATCGTGGACTGCGGCGTGCAAACTGTGGGAATCGATTACCTCAGCGTCGGCGGCTTTTACAAGGACGGCATCGAGACCCATCACATCCTCCTCGGCGCGGAAGTCTGGATCATCGAGGGCATCGACCTCTCGAAGATCAAGCCGGGCGAATACGATCTGATCTGCCTGCCGATCAAATTCCAGAACGGCGACGGCGCTCCCTCGCGCTGTCTCATCCGGCCGCGGTAAAGCGACGGCGATTCGCCGCCATAGCAGAATAGCTCTGGGCCCAGCCTTCACAGTTTGGGCACAGATTGCCGTCCATCGTCGCCGCGAGGAGCACTGAAGAGTGCTCCGCGGACCCTGCCGCTGCGCGTCGCGGGTCTCGATATGATCCGCTTTTTTGCGCGCTGTTCGTCGCCGGGCCTGGTCGTTGCCGACGAGATTGAGCACTTAGTATAAATTCGAACCTTGTTTGGCCGCGTACCGCCGCGAGGGCGAACTTATTCCGGGCAGTTCGGCACTGCGGAGCGCTTTGAGAGACGCTGCATCCGCATTGCGCCCCTGCCCCGGACAGGTTTAGCCTTCGGCATTCCTTTATGAGCTTCTGGAAGAAACTGTTCGGCAGCGCCCCAGTGTCGGTGGAGGAATCCACTCTGGACGACAGCCCCAGCAGGATGTCCCCGCGACCAGCGGCCTGTCTCTCGACATCGAGCCCGTGGCTACGCTGATATCCTTGGCCTCCGTATAACGACCAACACGTTCCCAATGAAAACTCACTCTCTCCGCACCGCCTTGGCACTGCTGCTGTTCGCCCTCATAGCGTGTACAAATTTCGCCGCGTCGTTTAACGAGGCCGCCTTCGCCCCCATCCACTCTTCCGGCTCCGCTACCATTTCCGGCCGGGCCGCCGGGTTCATGGGAGATCGACATT
>JBGGMZ010000275.1:0-10281 GCA_041287745.1 Chthoniobacter sp.
CGTTTTGGAGTGCGGCAGTCCTCTGCCGCTTTTTGAGCACGATCTTCCAAAGCGGCAGAGGACCGCCGCACTCCAAAACGTAGGCGCAATCCGTCGTTCAACGGACTTCGCACGCACTTCTGAGCACATCGCGGGCATCAAGGAGGGGCGGTTTGAAACCGCCCGGGGCGCTTGCAAAGCGCCCCTCCTTGGGTTCTGCCTCGGACGCCGCAGCCCGATTTCGGTGACCCTATTCCTTCGGTCGCCTCAATCCCTTCAGCCCCCGACCCTACGGTTTCGGCGGTTTGACGTTGTTGAAGTAGACCTTCACGTTATGGGTTCGGCGGCCGGCGGCGATGATGTCGAGCTTACCGTCGCCATCGAGGTCGGCGAGTTGGAGGTCCTCGCAGGCCATGCCGTCGGGGTCGATGACGGTCTCCCGCCATTGCTCCCCTTTGGCATCGATAGGCGCCCAGACGGCGAGGCCGATCGGCCCTTCGGTGGCACCCGGCTTGCCACGCCAGCCGATGGCGATCTGGTCGGAAGCGGTTACTCCCGGGTAGCCGCCCAGCAGGTTGCCGCAGGCCAGGGCGTGACCGTCGGCCAGCTTGTCCGTGAGGACATGGCGCATCAGCGCCGGGGCACCAGAATCGGACTTTTGGGGCACGTAGACCGCCAGCATATTGCCATGCATGGGCTCTACGGTGGTGATGAATTGACGGCCATTGACCAGCGAACCAACGCGGACTTCGCCCACACCGCCAGCCGGCGACTCTCCCGCCATCACTGGTGCCGCGCCCTCCCAGCCTGATTTAGCCGGGCGAAAGGTCATGAGTCCTTCCTTTCCCCCGAGCAGCACATCGTCAGGCGTATTCTTGGAAGCTCCGGCGGCGACGCTCAGGCGCACGAAATTGTGCGTCATGTGGAAGCGCTCGGCGACGACTTCCGAGGTCCATTCGCCACGTGGATCTTTTGGTGGATGGTAAAGCAGCACCTTTACCGGAGCCCCTTCCCCGTTCTTGTTGCCGCGTCCGTGCAGCGGCAACACGAGCAGGCCCCATTTGCCATCAGCCTGTTTGATCCAGCGCATGCGATGCGTGGTCGGCTCCACGGAGGGAACTTTCACCGGCGTCCAAGGCTGCGTACGATCAGCCGGCGGGATGAGGTAGAAAACGGCCCCGCTCTTCTCGGTATCGGCAGGCTTCCATGCCGCGCCGACGGCGATCTCGCATTTGCCATCGCCATCGATGTCCTGTGCGGCGATGCACACGTTGTCATCCTCCGTAAGGTTTTCGGCGAGGACATATTTCTTCCACGAACCGGGATCGCGTGCCTTTTCCGGGCCGGGATTGCGATACCAGACGAACTGCTTTTTATCCGCGAGCAGGATGTCGGGCTTGCCGTCGCCATCCACATCGGCAATGGCGAGGCCGTAGCCGATCTGGATGTGGTCATCGAGCGTGACGGCATTGAACTTGGGTTCCGGTGGTTCTGCGGCAGCAAGAGCGTGCGCACCGAGGGCGAACGTCGATGCCACCAGAGCCACCATGGCGACCGGACTGGGGTGCAGTTTCATGGGGAGATTCCCGGCAGGCTATTGCCGCCCATACGGGCTTGGAAAGGCGCGATTTGCAAGGCGTCCACTCACGGCGAATCCTAAGGGGCGTCCATCCGCACCCGGCCACGTCCACCGCGCGGCGTGGTCTTCGGATAGTCCAGATTGAGATGTTGATCCGCAATTTGCACGAGAGACGAGGCGGCTCCCGGCATCGCCTGGCCATCGATCTGCACGTCGCGGAGCGCGAAGCCGCGCACGGTGATATCACGATCCGGCGAGAATAACTCCACCCATGTGGACGGATCTGCGGCGTTGTGCCGGTAAGTGCCCGACATCGGGCCAATCTCGATGAGCTTGAAGTTCCCGGCTGGCCGGAATGCGATCTTTACGCCCTCCACCGCGAGCCCTTCGACATTCTCCGCCACCTGGATCACTCCCGGGCGGGAAAACGTCAGCCGCCGCAGCGTGATATTCTCGAGTTTTCCCACACCCGCGCTGAAGTCCTTGTCGCGACCGAGTTCCAGGTTGGGTTGGTCGTAGAGCTTGAACTCACGGATGTCCGTGATGTCCTCGATCACAATGTCGTGAATGGGGCAGTCCAGCTCGCGACCGTCGGGGAAACGTTTGATTCCGGGCAGCAGGCGGATGGAGTCCGAGCTGCCTTTCTGCAGAGGAACGCCGACCACCCCCGCGACGGTGATGTGATGAATGGCTCCGAAGCTGGAGGCATAGTTTTTCCAGTCCCACGCACAAAGCGAAACAATGTCGTCCCGCGCATCGCCCGTAATGTCGCGAATCACTCCATTGCTGGCTGGTCCGTTGACGTGCACGCCATCGCGCCCGTGCGCTTCGAGTCGGACCCCTTCGACGGTGAATCCGTCCACATTGGCCAAGTGCACAGCGAAGGCGAGGCTTTGCCGAACGGTGATATTACGCACCGTCACGTGGCGGACGTTTTGCAAAAGGATCACGCCATGCGTGCCCGGCACGGGGTCGCGGACCGCCGATGCTCCCCGCGTGTTTCCATTGGCCCTTTTCACGCCCGCAGAAAGCGTAGTCCAGATACCGCCTTCGACAATGATGTCCGTATCCGGACCCGTGTCGGCTGGCACCGGTTGATCCGCAAAGCCGACAAGGTGCTCGTTGCGTACCATGCAGGTGTTCACGTTGGGGACGAGCCGGAGCTCCGCGCGAGGGTCCGCCGTCAGCCGCTGCCCCGATCGCAACACGATGGGGCCATTCAAATAGTAGGGCTCCGTCTGGGTGGGGATGTGGATGGCACCAAACTTATCCAGCGCTGCCTGGATGGCCGCGTTCCAGATCTTTGCCGTTACCAAATGGGCAGTGCCAGAATCTTGGGGAGAGACCTCCTGCCAGGTGGATTCCAAGGCCAGAGCGGAAAACTCGGTGACGGAAGACGGGACCGGCTCCTGGCTGAAAGCCGTGATGGCCACGAATAGCGCGACGCAAGCGGTCGTTTTCAATGAAGACGCTCGCTCAAAACGCACCATCGCTCTCCACGATTACCGCGACAGTTCGTCGGCAAGTGCGACCAGCTTTTCCCGGACACCGGGGACGAAGGATCGCGGGCGGTGCACGGCGCAAAGGCTGAGGCCATTGCGCTCGAAAAAACTGACCGAGTAAGCGTCCCCGTAGAGGGTGAAATGCTTGAGCTGGCCGATGGGCATGCGACCGGCCGCCTCACCGACGCGCGGCGCGAGGCCGAGGAGCGCGGCGAGATCGAAGCCTTCAGGCAGAATGCCGCCCGTGCAGGCCTGATCGCGCGTGGCAATGACACACGCATAAACACCAGGGAGCGCCGCAGCGAGTCGGCTGATCTTCGGCAGGTCGAGCGTTTCCTCCGTCATGAAAAGCGCCTGGATTGCGTCCTGCTCAAAACGGCGGAGCGGCAACGAAGGTGGTGGGAGCACCTCCACGTGGGCGGGTTCGCTGGGAAATTTCGGCAGCGGGAAAAGCGGATGTGGCAGGGGTGGCGGAACCGCAGCAGCCGGCGGCTCGGGCGTGATGAAAGCGGACGGCACCGAGACTGGCGACTCGGCAGGTATCTCGACAGCTTCCTTCGACGCAGCGGGCGCTTCTTCGATCTTCCCGTCAGTCGGATTCGCAGTTTCCGCAGGCGGTTCGACCGCCTTCGATTCCACGGTGGCTTCGAGTGCATTGCCCTCCTCGGTTACTTCTGGGGGCACAGACTCTTCTACGACGTCGGGGGCTTTCTCCTCACCGACGATCGCGTCGGACTGCGGTTCCTCCGCCGTGACGTCCACTTCCGCGGTGGAAGTCTCGACCGGAGCAGCAGCTTCATCGGGAGTCTTGAGCTCCTCCGCCGGAGCAGTCACGTCGCGGAAATCAAGCGGCACGTGTTCGGCGATGGTAGCAGCGACGGCCGCAGCAGCCAGACCTTCGCCAATCGTCACGGCACGATGTTCCGCAGCTTCCTCGATCTTCGCGGCCTCTGCCGGTTGTTCAGCGACAGGCAGTGGCTCAGCGGCGGTTTCCGCCGGGTCGAGCGCCCTGACTCGGGCTGGTTCCGGTGCCGGGAGATCTACGTGGACGACCTCGGCCAATTCCGATGCGTAGGTCGTCTCGTGTGCGAGTGTTTCGGCCAGATCGGCAAACGGCACGGGCTCATCCGAGAAATGGGCGATGTCCGGTGCATCGTGCTCGCCGGCGAGAGAGATCAATTCGGCCGAATGCTCGGGGTCCGAAGCGGCTTCAGGCTTTTTCTCTTCGATCGGCTCCGGCGAGATCCCTACGGTCGAGGACAGTTCTCCGGAGGCCGCAAGTGGCGATGCGGCAGCGAACGCCGATTCGTCCTCCGCCGCGGTGGGCTGGCCCACCGGTACTGTCTCGGCTGGCAATTCAGAAGCAGCAGTTTCGGCCGATGGCGCAGACTCAGGCGGACGAGCGGCGGCTTCCGTCAGCCCTGCCAACACGGATGGCGGTTCAGGCTTGCTGAGCGGCTCGGGTTCAGGCTCGGCGGGCGGCGGGGTGAATCCGAAGATCGGTGGCGGTGGAACGAAATGAGGGCGGAAGAACGGGCGCTGAAGCTTGAGCTTGGGCGCGTCTTCACTCGGCGCTGCGTTCACTTCTGAAGAGGTGATCGTGAGAGGGGGTGGAACGAGCTCTTCAGCAGGCGCCTCCGGTTGCGCCTCCTCCGGCGCCGGCGCAAAGCTGATCGGCGGTACGTCGCTCGCCGCGACTACCGGGACAGCCGGCATTTCCACGAGTGGCGTTTCCGCGACCGGGGCGTCTTGAGCGGCAGCAACCGCCGGCTCTACGGATAGCCAGGGCGGAACGAAGCCAGCCGGCGCACCTTGCGCCGCCTCGGTGATCGCGGATGCCGCGACCGGTGGAATCGGGACCGGCTCGATCGCGCTTGCGGCCACTTCCACTGGTGTGGGCAAAGGCGGGAGCGCGACCTTTTCTGCGGTCGCCGCTTCGGGCGCATCGATCATGGGTGGAATGACCGGAAGGGGCAATTCCGTCGACGGCTCCGCCAGCGTGATGGAGGCAGCGGGCTGCTCTTCTTCGGCCGGCGCAGGCGCAGCGGGCGCTTCGGCTTGGGGAGCTTCAACCGGAGTAAATACCGGCAGCGGCGGCGGCTCGGCTGGCGGCGACGCTGGTTCGGCGGCCTTGGCTGCGACCACAGCAGCTATAGGTGGCACGGGTTCGCTGATCGGCGCGGTAGTGGCCAAAGACGGCGCGGGCTCCTCCGTCGCTGGGACCACCTTCGTCGCGGGCTCCGGTGCAGGAGTCGAGGCTGCAGGCGCCAGAACCACGGGCGGCGGCGTGGGGGGCTGAGGGGTGAGCTCTTGCTTGGGTGCGGGCAGATTCTGAAAAACTTCCTCGAGCGGGATCGGCACTTTCACGCCGACTTTGGCCACGAAAAACTTCTGGTAGACCTCAGGCAGCGCGACGATGAAGCGCAAAGCGCTCACTTCCACTTGCCCCTTCACCAGCTGGCGATCGATCGGAGCAAAGGGCAGCGTGATGCGCACACTGTCGTCCACGTGAGGCATTTCACCAACGAGGATTTCACGCGGGCACTGGCGTAGAATCGCCGCCAGACTGAGGTGGATTTTCTCTTCGTCTGGCTCGATATCCGGCGATTCCACAGGCGCAAGCTTGAGCCCGTCCGCAGCAGCAGGTTCGATGGGTTTCGCCTCCGTCACAGCTTCCTGAATGGCCGGCTCCTGCTCTTTGGAGCCCTTGCCTTCCTCTTTCTCCGGAGACAACTGGGAACCCCAATCGATCACAATCTTCTGCGCTGGAGACGGTTCTGCAGCAGTCACCGGCGGCACAGCGGAGGCTGGCGGGATCGGTGACGGTTCGGGTGCGGGTGCGACCGGCTCTGCGGCAAGCTTCACCTGAAGGACCGGCAGCTCGGGCACGGAGGCGACAGGAGGTGGCGCGGGCACAGAAGCCGGCACTTCCACGACGGACGAAGCAGGCGCGACTGCAGTGGGCGCGACAGGCGCGACAGGTACAACTGGGGGAGCCACCGGGGCGGGAGTCACGGGCGCAGGAGGCGCTTCCCCTGTCCGCGGCGGGCCAAGAATGACGGACGCGGCGGACGCGATCGGCTCGGCGGTGGCTTTCAATTCCACGGTCTTCGGCGCCACGACGGGCTCGGAAAGGATGATGGGAAGATTTTGCGGCGGCAGTTTCGCAGCAGGTGTAACCGGTTCCAAAGTAGGCGTGTTTGCTGCAGGAACCGGACCCACCGACGGAGCAGTCAGCGGTTCTTTGGTTACCTCGATCGCCACGACCGGTTTGGTCCCTGGCGGCAGTTCCGCAGTGGTCACTGCACGCGTGCTCTTCTCCACCACCGGGGCCTTTGGCCGTGACCGCAGGAGTCCGATTTGCTCCACGAGCTTTTGCAGAGGCAGCCGGATCTCCGTTTCTTCCTCGCGGCCGATCTCCTTGGTGAAAATATCGGGGACCAGTTGCGCGATGCGTGAAAGCGGCACGGCGGCACGCCCCCGGGCGATATCTGAAGAAAGGTCGTTAATCTTGAAGCGGAGTTCACGCTTGGCGTCGTGATTGCCGGGCTTCAGGTAAGGCGCAGGAATGCGCGAGAGAACATCGCCTAAAGTCAGGACGATTTCGTCTGCGGCCGGGGGCGTTCCTGATACCGGAGACCGCCGTTCCACAGGCTTGTTGCTGCTGATCCCTGAAGCAGGCGGCCGCTGGGCCGGCGTGAGACCCGGGGCCCCGCGCGGAACAAAGCTCTTGGGATGCAGAAATGCAGAAGGGTCAGCCTTTTGCGGCGTCGGCGTCTTGGGAGCGGCTTCCATTGGCTTGGCCGCGTTTCCCTCCGGGGCATGCTCCCCCACCTTTTCCCCACCTGTCGGTGCCTTGGTTTTGAAAAGATGATCGAATAACCCCATTGGGACGTTAGTGGTCTTCTGCGGTAACCCGCAGAATTTCCTCCAACGTCGTAACGCCCTCACGGGCTTTGTCAATGCCGACCATACGTAGGGTCTTCATTCCTTCGCTGACCGCCTGGTTTTTAATGACCGCAGCGGAGGCTCGCTTGATAATCAGGCGGCGGATGGTTTCCGACACCGGCAACACCTCGATGATCGCCGCGCGACCTACGTAGCCGCGGCGCTTGCAGCGGTCGCAACCGGCCCCCTGATAGAAGGTAGTGCCGTCATCCTGGATCTCCAGCTTGGCCAACAGTTCGGGCTCTGGCTGAAATTCCTCCCGGCAGTTCGGACATACCCGGCGCACGAGACGTTGCGCACAGGTGAGCAGCACGGAAGAGGAAATCAGGAACGGCTCGATGCCCATGTCGTCCAGACGGGAGATGGCGCCTGCGGCGTCATTCGTGTGGAGTGTCGAGAGCACCTGGTGACCAGTGAGCGCGGCTTTTACCGCGATGTCGGCGGTTTCGTTGTCACGAATCTCACCGATCATGACGATGTCCGGGTCCTGACGCAGGATGGAACGCAGCGCATCAGCGAAGCTCAGGCCGATGTCGGCCTTCACGGCTACCTGGTTGATGCCCTGAAGCTGGTATTCGATCGGGTCCTCGACAGTGACGATGTTGTATTCCGGATTGTTCAGCTCGCTGAGCACGGAGTAGAGCGTGGTCGTCTTGCCCGAGCCGGTAGGACCGGTCACGAGGATCATGCCGTGGGGCGCGTCGACGGCCTTCTTGAAAATGCCGAGCGTGTACTCGTCCATGCCGAGCTGGTCGATAGAGCCAGAGAGAGCGCCTTTGTCGAGGAGACGGATAACGATCTTCTCGCCATACGTCGTCGGCAGCACGGAGATACGAAGGTCGACTTCCTTGCCCGAGACGCGGATGCGGAAACGACCGTCTTGCGGGAGACGACGCTCCGCGATGTCCAGGCCGGCGAGAATCTTGATACGAGAAGCGATCGGGAGCTGCAGCGCCTTGGGTGGCGAACTGGCCTCGATGAGCGAGCCGTCCACGCGATAGCGGAGCTTGAGCTGCTTTTCGAAGGGCTCGATGTGAATATCCGAGGCCTTTTCTTTCAGCGCCTGCACGAGGATGAGGTTCACGATCTTGACCACCGGTGCGTCCTCGCTCTCCACCGCAAGCCGGTCGAGGTCGATATCCTCGCGCTTCTGCTTCACCTCCTCGACGTTGGCGGCGTCCGCCTGGTTGGCGGCCTCCTTCAACACCTGATCCATCTGCGACCCCGCACTGCCCACCCCGCTCAGCGCCTCGGTGACGCTGCGCTCCGTCGTGATCATGGGGATGATCTCGAGCTTCGTGCGCTGGCGCAGATCGTCGAGCGCCAGCACGTTCAGCGGATCGGCCATCGCCACGAACAGCTTGTTCCCGAGTTTGCACACGGGCGCGAGCTTGTACATGCGCGACATGTCCTTCGGGACGAGCTCCTGCACCTCCTCGGGGACGCGGACCTTGGAAAGATTGATGGGCGGAACGTCGAGGCAGCGGCCCATGGAGATGACCATGTCCTGCTCGGTGACGTATTGCTTGTCGGTCAGCAGCTTGAGCAGGCGGCCACCCTGCTTTTTCTGCAGGTCCATGGCCTCCGCGAGTTGACTGGGCAGAAGGAGCCCATCCTCGATCAAGACATCAGCGATGCGTTCGCCAAAAGATTTGATGCTCATGGGATCAGATCCGGTAAGTATCGGCCAGCACCTTGCAGAGTGCCTGCGGCGAGGCGAGGTGCCATTGCACGTTGTAGTCGAGGAGTTGCTGCACGGCTTCCTTGCCGAGCGCATCAAAGGGATTTGCCATCGCGACCATCACCGTGCGGCTGATGATATCGAAGGGCACGATCAAGCGGCCGATGCTCAGGCTCTCCGGCAGCATCTTTACGACCGAACGGTCGACATCGTAGTATTCGAGCGGAATGTAGGCAAATTTCGAGCGGTCGACGATGCCGGCCAGCAGCACATCCTGCTCGATCGCGCCGCGGCGGCAGATCTCATCCACCAGCGAGATGGCCATGACATTCGCCGCAAGATCCTTGTTCTTCTTTTGCACCCGCTCCAGCGCGGAGCTGACCACTTCCTCGGTGACGAGCCGGTGCTGGATGAGGAACTTGGCGAGCGCCTCGTTGCCATCGTCGCCCAGATTGATATTCAGCTCCTGGCCGGCCAGTCGCATGCTGCTGCCGCCATCCGGGCGCAGCGTGGCGGGCGTGGTCATGAGCGTGCCGCCATCCGAGGCGACGGTGCGGAAATCGAGATTGATGCCGGAAGGCGGTGGAATCGTACCAGGCCTGGACGTCGTCATCGGCGGGATGACAGGTCCTGGAATCGCCGCGCCGGGCGGAGGTGCGGGACCGACCGTGCCACCGAGCCCACCGGTGGGGGCTGGCTTCAACTGCCCGCTCTTCTGCAGCTTGTCCTCCACATCCCCGAGCGCGACCATCACCTCGGCATTGTCCGGCTCCTTTTGCAGGATGCCCTCATACTCGAGCATTGCCGCGGAAAACTGACCGAGCTCCACATAGGTATCGGCCAACTTGCGGGCCACGAGGACGGCCTCCTTTTGCTTGCCGACACGCTGGTAGGCATCCTTCAGGATGTCCATGGATTGGCAATCCTGAGGATTCGCCTGCGTGATGACCTCGAACATCTCGATGGTCTGCAGGATTTGCTCCTGTTCTTCTGAAGATAGACTTGGCGAAGTTACGGCGCTGAGCATACGTCGACGAAGAGTGTAGCTTATTGTGTGCCTTTTGCCAGTGGCTCTGAAGAATGAGAAAATCAGAGGCGCAAAAAAGAGATTGCGCCCCCTCTGCACCGCGCTTATACGAACCGCCGTGAAACTCACTCAGCATTGGTGGCAACTCTAGACGGGCCCACGGCTCGCGCTCCTCGCGCGAACCGGGTCGTCGCCACCTGCGCGCCGAACTTTCGCCCGATGATTCCAATCCGGATCGTCGGGCTTTTTTTTCGCTTTTTTTACCCTTCCTTCACCTTTCATCCACTTTCCAGCCATGAATCTCCCAAAACTGAAATACAACGCCGACGGCCTGATACCTGCCATTGTTCAAGATGTCAAGACTAGCCGCGTCCTGATGATGGCCTGGATGAATGCCGCCTCCTTGGAAGCCACTCTCCAGACCGGCCTCATGAATTACTGGAGCCGCTCCCGGCAAAAATTCTGGATCAAGGGCGAGACCAGCGGCCATACCCAAAAGGTCATCCGCTGGGCCGTCGATTGCGACGCCGATACCCTGCTCTTCGAGGTCGAGCAGATCGGCGGC
>JBGGMZ010000276.1:0-6696 GCA_041287745.1 Chthoniobacter sp.
TCTTTGCATCGGTCACATTGATCGGACCGCCGGGCAGCGTGGCGATTACCTGATTCAAGATGCGCACCGACTGGCGCATCTCCTCCATGCGCACCGTGTAACGGTCGTAGCTGTCGCCCACGGAGCCAATCGGGATATCAAAATCGTACTGCTCGTAACCAAGATAGGGATGCTTCTTGCGCAGGTCATGATCGACGCCTGAGCCGCGCAGGTTGGGACCGCTCATGCCGAAGCTGATTGCGTCCTCCTTAGAGATCGTGCCGATGTCCTTCGTGCGGTCGACGAAGATGCGGTTGCGCGCGAGCAGGTTGTCCGTCTCATCGATCACCCCGGGGATCTCGCTGAGGAATTTCTTCAGCAGATCGAGGAAGCCATCCGGCAAGTCGCGCGTCTGGCCACCGACCCGCGTGTAGCTGGTGGTAAAGCGGGCGCCAGTCAGGAGTTCGACGAGATTGTAGATCTTTTCGCGCTCGGTGAAGGTGTAGAGGAAAACGGTCATCGCACCGCAATCCATGGCGAGGCAGCCTACGCCGAGGAGGTGCGAGGAAATGCGGGCCAGCTCGCAGCAGATCACGCGAATGGCCTGACCCCGCGCCGGCAAGGTCCAGCCCATGAGCTTTTCCACCGCGAGAGCGTAGGCCACGTTGTTCGCGATAGGCGCGAGGTAATCCAGCCGATCCGTGTAGGGGATGAACTGGTTGTAATGCATGTTCTCAGCGATCTTCTCGTCGCCGCGATGCAGGTAGCCGATATCCGGCGTCGCCTTGGTGATGATCTCGCCATCCATCTCCAGGATGAGCCGGAGCACCCCGTGGGTCGCCGGGTGCGATGGCCCCATATTGAGAATGAGCTTCTCCCCCAGGAGGTCCACAGCATCGCCGCTGTGATTCTCTTTCAGAGCGGTCTGGACGCGAGCCAGGGTGTCGGGATGTTCGAGTTCAGTCGTGGTGACGGCCATGAGCGGTAGGGAACGGTACGGTTGGCGTGGCAGCAGTCGCAAGCGGAATTTGTGAAAAGATTCACAAGCGACGGAGAACATTGCCTCAGTACCCAACTTTCCGCAAACTGCCACCGTCGTTATCAATTCATGAATCAAAACGAGAACGATCGCCTTCCGCCGCTCGAGAGCGTAGCCCGATTGAGCCTATCGGCAGGCCGGCTTCTTCTGGAAACTGGCGCCAGCGGCCGCATGGTTCATGAAGCCATCCAGGACATCGGCCTTGCCCTCAAGTGCGATCCTACAGAGGTCATGTGCCAGCATGCGGCCGTGCTCGTGATGATTCGGCGCGGCTCGCTTTCCTGCATGCAAATGACGAAGGTCGGTGAGCATGGCGTGAATTTTCGGCGAGCCCAAGCGGTGCGGCAGGTGATCAGCGATCTGATGGCGGAGAAAGTGGACTACGTTAAGGCCCAAACGCAAATCGAGCGCATCCCGGTCGCCACGGCTGCGTACCCCGTTTGGTTTGTTTGCATCTGCACCGGACTCGCTTGCAGCGCTTTCAGCAGATTGCTGGGCGCAGACTGGGCGTCGTTTGTGCCGATCTTGATCGCCAGCACCTCAGGACAATGGCTGCGCCATAAACTCGCTCAAAACCGGCACAATATATTCGTCATCACCGCTCTGGTCAGCTTTGTCTCCGCGATGTTGGCAGGCGTAGGGACACGCCTTTGTGGCAGCACGCACTTTTCTGTAGCGATGATCTCATCAACGCTCCTGCTCGTCCCAGGAGTTGCCATCCTCAACACCCAAACGGATGTCCTGGAAAGCAAACCAAACCTGGCCATGGCCCGTGCCCTCCGCATTCTCTACATCCTTGTGTTCATGTGCCTCGGCCTCGCCCTAGCGCAAGCACTGGTCATCGCAAAGCTGTGAACACGCTGTTGATCCAAATCATCCACCAAGGTTTTTTCGGCGGTGTCGCGGCTGCCGGTTTTGCCGTTCTATTCAACTACAGGCCTTCCCTTTTACCGCTTTCCTTCGGCGCGGGTTTGCTGGCGTTAGCCACACGCACGGCGTTTTTAGAAAGCGGTTTCACACTCCCAATCGCATCGTTTTTCGGAGCTCTGGCGGTGGCGATCGCCGATCGGTTATGGAAAGATTCCCGCCCTGTTCGAGGCGCGGTCCTCGCTATTGTCGGAGCGATTCCGATGGTCCCCGGCGGTATCGCAGCCAAGGTTCTTATCACCCTTTTTGTCATGTTGGGCTCCGATTCCACCGCCATCATTGCAGCGCTCCCTGAAGCCTTGCAGGGAATGATGACACTCACGTTTACCATCGCCGCCATCGGAACCGGCCTGGCATTGCCTTCACTCTTCCAGCCGTGGACACAACGAACGCGCGAACAGGAAGAATGAGCATTCGGCCAGCCTGCATACGGAGTTGAGCAATGCCGCCGCCGTCGTTCGGCCGCTTCTCCTACAACTCGCGGATGAACACGTTGCGGAACGTGGTCATCACATTGTGCGGTGACTTCTGCAACCGCAGCGGACCTTCCACCGGACCGAGAAGCGGAGGCTCGACGCCTTTCTCGACCGGCACGTCCTGCATCACTACCTGGCCATTCAGCGTCACTGTCACCTTGCTGTCGACCAATCGGATGACGAATGCGTTCCACTCTCCCAGAGGCTTGTCGGCCACCGCGGTGGGACTGACCGCGTATTTGTGATTAAAGACGAACCCACCTGAGCCGTTCTCCTTGGCCCAGATCTGCACCTGCTGACCGCCGGGCAGGTAAACGCCACTGTCGCCTTTCAACGGGATCTTCCACTCCAGCCGCAGTTCGAAATTTCGATACGACTTCGCGGTGATCAGATCCGTGCCTTTTCCATCATTGATCAACTCTCCGTTCTCGATCTTCCAATGCTCCGCGGATGTCGCGGCATCCTGCCAGCCGGCGAGATCGCTGCCTGCAATGAGAGCGGTGAAGCCCTCCGGCACATCGGCCGCAAAAGTGGCGGTGGTGAGAAGAAGCGACGCAAGGAGAAGGCGGAGAAGTTTCATGATGATTGGGGGATTAGTGATAGGTGACCGACAAATTCCGCACCCGCACCGAGCCCGATCCTGCCGTGGGCTCGATACCAAAAGCGAGACCGTTGAACCATTCCTCCCCGGTCAGCCGGCCCTTGCTCCGTAGGAAGTCGAGCCCGCCCTTGAAATCGACTGTGCCCGAGAGGACATCCCCCACCGGGATGAACATATAGTACGGCCCGGCGGGCGCGGTTTGTACGCCGACTTTCCAGGCGCGACCGGCGGGGTCGGTAAAATTGCCGAGCTGCTCGCCCGCATCGGCGAACGGGATCGCCGACTTCGCCGCGTGCAGGAAGAAACCAATCTCGGCCACTTTCTCTTCGCCGCCGGATTTCTTGGTCAGGAAGAATTCGGTGAGCACGTTGAAGTCCCCGATCGGCCGCGCCATTTGGAAGCCAAAAGTTTCCGTGAGCGCACCGATATCTTTCACCTGCCGGGGAGGGATCGGCACTTGCGCTGCGCCACCATCGTAGTTGCCGTAAGAAATGGCATTGTAGCCATACACGCCGGCATTCTTCGGCGGCGTGAGCGGCCAGTGCCATGTGAGCTCGACGTTCGACGGAAATGTCTCCGGCTGCAGAGCGATCTCATCCGCAAAGTCGACCCCATGCTTGAGCGATGTGCCTGTCCCTAAATAGGTCGACCACGGCCCGGCATAAGCGATGAAGCTGCCCTTCGTATAGAAATCCTTGTCCCCCAAAATGACCGGCGCCTCCGCCATGGTGAACGACGGGGCGATCAGCAAGGCCGCGCAGATCGCACTGCAAGCCATCCCCGCACATCGCGCCGAGCGAGGCCGGTTCGCACGAGAGGTGGAAGGGGGCAAAGGAAATAAAGCCATAAGCACGGAAAGGAGGCCGTTTGTATCCTCCCTTTGAAAACGACGCGCGGAAAAAATTCGGGCTGGTTCGGCCCCGGGTTCCTCTTCTCCATGTCCTCTGTGTCTCTGTGGTGAAATTCTCTGATCAGCACCCCCGAAAAGTGCTTTGCAAATGAGCCTGTCCATGGACCATGTCGCGCCTCCCCGTTTCACCCCTCCTCTATGAAAATCAAACTCCTCGCAGCACTCCTCTTCACCGTCGCCGTCGCAAACCTCCAGGCGGACGAAAACTACGCTATCCAGCCGGTGCTCCATCCCGGTACGGAAGTCCGTCACGAATCCTTCAACGTCATCTCGCAGAAGGGCGAAGCGCAGCTCGTCTTCCTCGGCGATTCCATCACGCACGGTTGGGAAAAGACCGGCGAAAGAGGCGGGAAGGAAGTGTGGGAGAAATACTGGACGCCGCTCAACGCCGCAAACTTCGGGATCGGCGGCGATCGCACGGAGCACGTGCTCTGGCGACTTGAGCATGGGAACTTCGACGGGCTCAAGCCGAAGGAGATCGTCCTCATGATCGGCACGAACAACACCGGCCACCAAGGCCGCCCACAGGCCGAGCTGAACGGCGCCACTTATCAATGCACCGCGCAACAGACCGCGGATGGCGTCAAAGCGATCATCTCCAAGCTCCAGGAGAAATGCCCCGGCGCAAAAATCCTCCTGCTCGCCATCTTCCCGCGCGGCGCCAATGCAGATGACAAGTTCCGCAAGCAGAACGAGGAAACGAACGCCATCATCAAGGGCTTCGCCGACAACAAGAAGGTCTACTTCCTGGACATCAACGCGAAGTTCCTCGAGGCCGACGGCACGCTCTCGAAGGAGATCATGCCCGACCTGCTGCACCCGAACGCCAACGGCTACGAGATCTGGGCCGAAGCCATCGCGCCGAAGGTCAAAGAGCTGCTGCAGTAGGGCCGACGAAAGACATCAGGCCCGGCACAGGGCGTAGATTTGAGGAGGAGGGTTTGGAGATTGCAGCGCGTCGAAGAAATACTCCTCGGAGATCGCTTGATGGGCGCTCCGGTAGCTGTTGAAGAAATTGGCCAGCTTGTTCTTTGCTCTTTGGCGCGGGAGGTAGAGGGCAACGTGTGGGTAACTGGATTTCAAGAGCGAATACACCTCTGCCGCACTCTTGCCACGATCCAGAAGCTGCGGAGGATGAATCTCAACGAAAAGCACTGGTTTGCGGCGCGCGATGATGTCTGCGGCACCTCGTAAGACATGCCATTCGAAGCCTTCAACGTCGATTTTGATGAAGGCTACATCTTGATCCACGAAGAGCGTATCCAGCTTGCAACACTTCACGTCGATCACCTCTGGATCGGGTGGTAAGGGGCTGCCGGGATCGGAGAGAAGCGTGAAACCATTTCCACCGCTGACGGCGCGGTGGAACGCAACGGAAGTATCCTCCGCACCGCAAGCCACGTTGCGCAGGTCGACGTTCCTCGCTGCGTTCGTTTGGATATTGCGCGTTAGAATGTCGAACAGTGTTGGCTCCGGTTCGAAGGCCACTATCGGGAGTGCAGAGACCCTCGAGCACAACAGGGACCAACAGCCGAGATTGGCGCCGACATCAAGGACCACACCGTTGGTCAGATCGGCGAGGACGTTCTGAACGAGAAAGAAATCCGGGACCGCAGCCTGCAGACCACCGAGGAATAAATCCATGCAAGGTTTCAGACCCGCGCTGGGAATGGCCACTTTGAAGCCGAGTGACGGAACCAGCAGGAATTTACCAGGGACGGCCAGCGACTGCACGAGCGGGTAGTATCGGTGGTGGATGGGAAGCAGTTTGGCGATCCTGCGAAGCCACCACAGGTTTTCGGTGTCTTGGTAAAGGCCGTCGGTCACGGAATTGGGGAGAGGTGGGATGAGGTTCGGCAGACGAAAGTGTCGGGAAACGGGGGGCAGTCAAGCGCCTGCCCCGAGCCAGGCCCATCCGCGCCATGTGGTCAAAAAAAATGTCCTGCCGCGGTCGCACCATTCGTCGTAAGGATGACCACACAAACCCCACGTCCATGACCACTCCCAATCAAACCAACACGATCCGTCTCCACCGAGTGCTCCGCGCCACACCTGAGCGCGTCTATCGCGCCTTTCTCGATCCCGATGCGAAGGTCAAGTGGCTCCCGCCACACGGCTTCACCGCCAAGGTGCATCACCTCGATGCGAAGGTCGGCGGCACTTACAAGATGAGCTTCACCAATTTCACCACGGGCTCGAGTCACACCTTCGGCGGCACCTACACCGAGCTCACGCCGCACGAGCGCATCCGCTACACGGACCGCTTCGACGACCCGAATCTCCCCGGCGAAATGCAGGTGACCATCGAAATCAAAAAAGTCTTCTGCGGCACCGAGCTGAACATCACGCAGGAGGGCGTCCCGGCAGTGATTCCCGCTGAAGCTTGTTACATGGGCTGGCAGGAATCGCTCCAGTTGCTCGCCCAGCTCGTCGAGCCCGAGATCCCCGACCAGCCGTAATGCATTCCCAGCATGTGGGGCGCTCCGGCGCTCCACACGTTGCTCTACGGCTCCAGCTCCAGCAAACCGAGCCGCCACGGGATGCCGCCGTATTTCCAGCTGCGGTAGTCCTGCTCATTCACTCCCTGGAACAGGAAGCGCAAGTGCGCCAGGTCCACTTCCATGTGCTCGTCCACGCCGGTGCGGAGCAGTTCGCCGTGGCTGATGCTGTTCGTCCACTCGGGCGCTTGCCGGATATTCTCCCGCGCAGCAAAGGGCTTCGCGAGCGTAGAGGCCAGCGGGCGCCATTCACCATCGAGCCGATC
>JBGGMZ010000277.1:0-9496 GCA_041287745.1 Chthoniobacter sp.
GAAGGCACGAAGGGGCAAAGAGCGAGGGCTGCTGCTGAGATTGCGCCCACCTTCGTGCCTTCGTGTCTTCGTGGTTAATTACTAATACTTCCCGAAATAAGCGCCCCGAATTAAGGAGGAAACTTCCCTGACAGGACACTAACTCTCGGTCACGCGGGCCACATCCACACTCACACCGAGGCTGTGGCCGCTCCCGCCCACGACCAATCCCCGCAACGGGCTCACATCGCCGAAGTCCCTCCCCCACGCGACCGTGATATGCCGATCGCCCGGCAGCACGTTATTCGTCGGGTCCGCATCGATCCAGCCATGGCCGGAGCACCACACCGAAAACCACGCATGCGAGGCATCCGCGCCGATCAACCTCGCCTTGCCGGGTGGCGGTAGCGTCTCCAGATACCCGCTCACATAACGTGCGGGCAGCCCCAGGGACCGCAGGCAAGCGATCGCCAGGTGGGCAAAATCCTGGCACACCCCTCGGCGCTTCTTGAAAACTTCATCCACCGGCGTCGCGACAGTCGTCGCGCGCGGATCGAATTTGAAGTCACGAAAAATCCGCGCGTTGAAATCGACGACGGCTTCCAGGAGCGGACGATCCGGCGTGAAAGACGCAGCGGCGTATTCGGCCAGGATTGGGCGGCGGACGATGTTCGGCGAATCGAACCGAAACTCTCCCATCTCGCTATCCGGCGTAAGCCGATCATTCGCACAGCGGTCGCGAATTTGCTGCCAGGCGGGCGTGCGCGAGGACTCGGGGAGCATCGGGGCCGTGACCCGCACCCGGCTGCGAGCGGTGACGGCGAGGCGATCGTGCGGACTGCCGATGGAGAAAAAGCTCGTGCTGTTTCCGTAATAATCCACTCGCTCACTGCTCACCACCGGCGCCGGATCGACCGAGAGCCGGAAGTTGGTAACCTGCTGGGAGCGCAGCTCGCGCGGATGCAAGTGCGCGAGGTGATGCGAGACCGAGACATCGCTGCCGTAGCCGTAAGTAGTGCGATGGGTGACGTCGTAAAGCATGGGACCTAGCTCACGCGCGCGGGCACGTGGCTGAAATAGGAAGCGCTGAGCAGATCGGAAAGATTGCAGCTCCCGTCGAAAAACTCATCCAGCCGGGAACGAAGGAGCGGGCGCGGCGCACCGTCTTTCGTAAGATCGAAAATATCCGTCTGCACGAGCAGCGCCCGGAGATCTTCGAAGTGGCCTTGCTCCGGACGTCCTTCGTCCGCGCCGGGCAGACCGGCCAGATGCTGGCCGAGCGTTTCGAATTGATACGCCAGCGAGCGTGGATTCGAGGCATCGGTGAGTAGCAGCGCAAAGGTCGTGGGCATCTCGGGACGCGCGAGATAGCGCCGCCGATAGGTCATCGTGCTGTCGGTGTATTCCAGCAGCGGAGGGAGAGCGGCGCAACCGCCGTCGGTCGCGAGCACCGCGCGCACATTCGAGATGAGATTGATCGCCCGCTCGAGACGCCGGCCGATATCGAGGAAGCGCCAGGCGTGGCCCCGCGACATGTTTTCCATCTCCATGCCGCTGAAGGCCGCGAGCTGGAAGATAAGCCGGTGCAACGCATGCAGGATCGCACCCGGCGTTGCGCGCGACATGCTCGCCGGAAAATCCGTCTGGAGCTGGTGGAGGATGCGCCAGGTATCTCCCGAGAGACAATCGCGGACGCTGTTGGTGAGAAAGCTCACGCGATCCAGCAATTCGCGGATGGTGCCGAAACGATTGCGCTCGAAAACCATTTCGCGCAATTCGGAAGCGAGTTCCGACGGCGTGAACCGCCTCGCGAAACGGGGGGGCAACATCTCCATGCGCGCCAGCCAGCGCGCCAGCGCCACCAGCTCTTCTTCTTCCGTGGGCCCACCTTCGCCGGCGAGGCGGCTCAGCGCCGTGCGCAGGATGCGGGTGGTGTCCTCGAGCCGTTCGGCATAGCGGCCAAGCCAGAAAAGATTTTCCGCCACGCGGCTGGGCACGTGTACGCCTCTCGCCTCCGGACGCGCGCCAGTAGGCGCCGTTTCCACCGTCGCCGTGGGCTCCATCGGCGTGCTCGATCGCACCCAGGTATCCTTGCTTCCGCCGCCATAGCGGGAAGAAACGATCGGTGAATCCGCCGAGGGCGACACGCGAGTGAGGCCGCCGGGCATGACGGTAAACCCATCCTCCGTGGCGCACACATAGCAGCGCAGGATGAGCGGGCGCGGCTCGGGCGCCTCGCCATGCCAGACCGGCGCGGTGGAGAGCGCGACGCTCTCCTGCGTGACATAGGCGTGCGGATTGGCATGAATGCGCGCGGCGAGATCCCCGAGTTCCGGGGCGCCGAGGCCGCGGCCGAAGCTCGGCTCACCATGGCCACCCACGAAGGCTCGTTTGGTCACCAGGGAATTCAGCGCCCAGAGTGCGTAATTGCGTTCGCTCTCCTGGCCACACCACCAGGTGGCCACATTCGGAATGCGCAGCTTTTCTTTCAGCAGATGCCGCGAGAGCGCGGGGAGAAAGGCGAGGATCGCGGTGGTCTCGACGGCGCCGGTGCCGAGCGCGTTGGAAATGGCGACGTTACCCGCACGAGCCGCCTCGACGAGGCCGGGCACACCGAGGATGGAATCTGCGCGCAACTCGAGTGGATCGCACCAGGTATCATCCACCCGGCGGACGATGACATCCACGCGCTGCAAGCCCTCGAGCGTTTTGAGAAAGACGCACTGGTCGCGCACGGTGAGATCGTTGCCTTCCACCAGTTGATACCCAAGATAGCGGGCGAGATAGGCATGCTCGAAATACGTCTCGCTGTAAGGCCCCGCCGTGAGCAGCACGATGTGCGGCGAGCTCGTCCAGGGGGCTAGCGAACGCAACCCCGCTTTGCGCAATTTGAAAAATTCGCCCAACCGCTGCACTTGTGACTCACGGAATTCGTCCGGCAAGATCCGCGAGAGGATCGCACGATTTTCCAGTGCGTAGCCCACACCGCTGGGTGCCTGGGTGCGATCGCTCAAGACCCACCACTGCCCATTCGGTGCGCGTGTGAGGTCCACCGCATGCAGCGAGAGAAAGAGATCGCGCGGCGGGCGAATGCCATGGCAGCAGCGAAGAAAACCGGGATTCGCGTGCAACATCGCGGGCGGCAAAAGGCCATCGCGAAGGAGCTGTTGCGGGCCGTAGATGTCCGCCAGCACTAGATTCAGCAGCCGCGTGCGCTGGATGAGGCCGGCCTCCAGGTGCGCCCACTCCTCGGCGCTGATGATCAGCGGCAGGACATCGAGTCCCCAACGGCGCTCGGCGCTTTCGCCATCGGCATGCACGTTGTAAGTCACGCCATGCTCGCGCAAGAGTTGCGAGGCGCTCTCGGATCGTTCCTTGATTCCCTCGCGCCCGAGCCGCTCCAGGCCTTGCACCAGCGGCAGCCAGTGCGGGCGGACGACGCCATTGGGCGCACGCATTTCATCGAAGACGTCGGGCCGGGGACGATACGCCGCCCAGACCCCGGAGGGGGAAGGCACGACGCTAGGTTCCGTGGCAGATGTCATTCGCGCGCAGGGTAACCCATGTGATGAGGTTCAGGCAATCTTCCCACCGCGACCCGGTCACGTGCGCAGATCCAGGGTGAACGGAAATTCGCGGTTCGCATCCAATGGCGGCTCGGCGAGCTTGCCCGGTGTGTGGCCGTAGGGGAAGAAGCGGTTCAGGCGGCGCGACTCGGCCTCGTAGGCATTCACCGGGAAGGTGACGTAATTACGCCCGCCTGGATGGGTGACGTGATACGTGCAGCCGCCCATGCTGCGCTCGTTCCACGTGTCGAGCAGGTCGATGACGAGCGGTGCGTGCACGCCGATGGTCGGCTGCAGGCAGGTCGGCGGCTGCCATGCGCGATAGCGGATGCCGGCCACAAATTCGCCGACCGTGCCTGTGGGATGGAGCGGCACGCGGCGGCCATTGCAGGTCAGGACATGCCGGGTATCGGTCAGGCCCTTTACTTTCACCTGCACTCGCTCCAGCGAGCTATCGACGTAGCGGACCGTGCCGCCGCCGCCGGCTTCTTCGCCGAGGACATGCCACGGCTCGAGTGCCGTGCGCACTTCGAGGTTCACTCCACGCTGAGTAATGGCGCCGATGCTCGGGAACTTGAACTCGTAGTGCGGCGCGAACCACGCGGGATCGATCGGGTAGCCGCTCTCCTTGAACTCGCCGATCACGTCCTCGAAATCCTGCCAGACGAAATGGGGCAGAAGGAAGCGGTCGTGCAGCTCCGTGCCCCAGCGGGCGAGCTTTTGCGGCGCATACGGCTCCTTCCAGAAACGCGCGATGGCGGCGCGCAGGAGGAGATGTTGCGCGAGGCTCATCTCGGCATGCGGCGGCATTTCGAAGGAACGCAATTCCACCAGCCCGAGGCGGCCAGTGCTGCTGTCCGGCGAGTAGAGCTTGTCGATGCTGAACTCCGCGCGGTGCGTGTTACCGGAGACATCGATCAGCAGATTGCGGAAGATGCGGTCGACCAGCCAGGGCGGCACGTCGCCACGATCGGGGATCTGCTTGAAAGCCAGCTCCAGCTCATAGAGCGAGTCGTTGCGCGCTTCGTCCACGCGCGGCGATTGGGAAGTCGGGCCGATGAAGAGGCCGGAGAAAAGGTAGCTGAGCGACGGATGATTGTGCCAGTAGGCGAGCAACGAGCGCAGCAAATCCGGCCGCCGCAACATCGGGGAATCCGCTGGCGAAGATCCGCCGATGACGATGTGATTGCCACCGCCGGTGCCGGTATGGCGTCCGTCGACCATGAATTTCTCCGTGCCCAGCCGGGTTTGCCGGGCTTCCTCGTAGAGGATCTTGGTATTCTTGGCGAGGTCGTCCCACGAGTGCACCGGATGCATGTTCACCTCGATGACGCCGGGATCTGGCGTCACCTTGAGCGCGTTCAACCGCGGATCGCGCGGGGGCGCTTCGCCCTCCACGATCACCGGCAGCCCGAGGGTGCGCGCCGTATCTTCCACCGCAGCGACGAGGTCAAGATACTCCTCGGCGGTAGTCACCGGCGGCATGAAGACATGCAGGCGTCCATTGCGCGGCTCGACGCATAGCGCCGTGCGCGTGATCCACGCGGCAGATTCGCCCGGGCCGGGAATGCGATTCGGATCCCCCTCGCGTAATTTCCGCGGATAGGGATCGCCGAGTTCCTGGCGGCGTTGACCGCGGCCCTGGCCCACACCGAGCGGTGCGGCGCCGCCACCGACGAAACGCTGGCCGGCACGATCCGGTCGCGGCGGCAAAGGCGGCAGCTTCTGCATGAGATCCTGCGGATGAATCCACGGATACTCACCCGGCGTGACCCAAGGGAGCGAATCGAGCGGCAGGCGCAGGCCCATCGGCGAATCGCCGGGAATGAGCCACAGCGTTTCATCGCGCAGAAACCATGGTCCGCTCTTCCACTCACCACCCTCCGCCTTGACCGGGATCGTATAGCCGACCACAGAGTTCAGACCGCGCTCGAAAATACGAGCGATGCGATCGCGCTCCAGCTTGTCCTTCAGGTTGGACTTGAGCGGGTCGACATTCGACGGCAGCCGGCGTTCCTTCCAGAGGTGATAGTAGACGTCCTCGTAGCCGGGCATGAGCCACTTCCCGTCGACCCCGATCAGGTCGATGAGGTTCTCGATGAAGGCGCGTGCCTCCTTCGCCCCGTGGCCGTAGTGCTTGGATTCATCGGCAATGAGGGAGTCATCCTTCCAGACCGGCTGGCCATCGCGCCGCCAGTAGCAGCCCAGCGACCAGCGCGGCAGCTGCTCGCCCGGGTACCACTTGCCCATGCCGTAGTGCAACAGGCCGCCGGGGCCAAACTGCTTGCGCAGGCGCTTGATTAGTTCGCCGGAAAGGAGGCGTTTGCGCGGCCCGACCGCGGCAAAGTTCCACTCCTCGCCATCGGGATCGTCGATGCTGACGAAGGTCGGCTCGCCGCCCATGGTCAGGCGTACGTCGCCGGCCGTGAGATCTTCGTCGACTTTCTTGCCGAGCGCATCGATCGCCGCCCATTGCTCCGGCGAATACGGCTTGGTCACGCGCGGCGATTCGTGGACGCGGCTGATCGACATCTCGAAGCCGAACTCCACCTCCGCCTCTTCCACACCGCCGCTGATCGGCGCCGCACTTTGCGGATCGGGGGTGGCGGCCAGCGGGATGTGGCCTTCGCCCGCGAGCAGACCGCTCGTGGCATCGAAGCCAACCCACCCTGCACCAGGCAGATACACCTCGCACCACGCGTGCAAGTCAGTAAAATCTTCCGTCGCTCCGCTCGGGCCGTCGAGCGCCTCCTGGTCGGGCTTGAGCTGGATGAGGTAACCACTGACAAAACGCGCCGCGAGGCCGCAATGCCGTAGGAGCTGGCAGAGCAGCCAGGCGGAATCGCGGCACGAGCCGCTGCCTGTGGTCAAGGTCTCCTCCGGCGTCTGCACTCCAGGCTCGAGTCGGATGAGGTACTTGATGTCCTCCGCGATGCGCGAGTTGATCCCCACGAGGAAATCGATCGTCCGAGGCCGGGTATCCTCTTCCTCTTCGGCGACCAATTGCCCCGCTTCCGGGAGATGGCCGTGGGCGTGCTTGTCGATCGCCACTTCGGAATGCGGATGCCTGGAGAGCAGGGCGTGATGCCCGTTGAGCAACTCGCGCTGCATCTTGTCGAGATACTCCGCAAACTCCGGAGTCAGAGGCCCTTTCACCTGAAAAGACTCCAGTTCATTGGCCAGCGAGGCGTCGTATTCGAAAGGAAACTGCTCCGCCCCCGGTTCCAGGAAGAAATCGAAGGGATTGTAGACCGACATCTCCGCCACGAGGTCCACCTCCACCTTGAATTCCTTGGTCTTCTCCGGGAAGACGAGCCGCGCGAGATAGTTCGACTGCGGGTCCTGCTGCCAGTTGATGAAGTGATCCCCGGGCGCAATCTTCAGAGAGTAGCTGAGGATCGGCGTGCGGCAGTAGGGTGCCGGACGAAGCCGGACGACCTGTGGCCCGAGGCCAACGAGGCGGTCATAGCGGTAATGCGTGACGTGACGGAGCGCAACGTGAATGGACATGGCGTTTTATGAAAATGACAGGACGCCAGCCAAGCACGCCTGCCATCCCTAGGCAGCAGACGGAGCCCTTGCGAGGCAATCCCTATGTGCGCGGATACATAACAGGCCGTATCCCGGGAAGCAACGCACGAATCTGCCACCCGATCGTAACCCATTGCCGACTGGCCTTACGCCCGAGCCGGGTTATGTTGTCCTCCCGATGAGCTATCGGCTGACTCTCGGCGGAACGACACACGTCTTTCGCGATCTCAAGACCTTGCTGGCCAAGGCCACTCCCCTGCGCTCGGGAGACCAGCTGGCCGGGCTGGCGGCGGCCAGTGCCGAAGAACGAGTCGCCGCCCAGATGTGTCTGTCGGAGGTGGCGCTCACCCGTTTTCTCGAGGAGCCGCTCGTTCCTTACGAAGAGGACGAGGTCACGCGGCTGATTCTCGACCGGCACGATCGAGCCGCATTTGAGCCGATCCGTGGTTTCAGCGTCGGGCAGTTGCGCGACTGGCTGCTGCGTTACGAGACAGATACTGCCACGCTCACCGTGCTTGCGCCCGGTCTCACTCCCGAGATGGTAGCCGCTGTCAGCAAGCTGATGAGCAATCAGGATCTCATCCTCGTGGCCGGGAAGACGCGGGTAATCACCCGGTTCCGCAATACGCTCGGGCTGCCCGGCACATTGGCGGTGCGTTTGCAGCCGAATCATCCGACCGACGATCCGCGTGGCATCGCGGCGTCGATCCTCGATGGCCTCATGTATGGTTGCGGCGATGCGGTCATCGGCATCAATCCCGCCACCGATTCTCCCGCAGCCTGCGCCACCCTGCTGCGGCTTATCGATCAGCTCATCCGTGAATACGAAATCCCCACGCAATCCTGCGTGCTCGCGCATGTGACCACCTCGCTCCGCTGCATGGAAGCAGGCGCACCGCTCGATCTCGTCTTCCAATCCATCGCCGGTACCGAGGCAGCAAATCGCAGCTTCGGAATCGATCTCGCGTTATTGCGGGAAGCTCGCAGCGCGGCCCTCGCCCTGAATCGCGGGAGGATCGGGAACAACGTGATGTATTTCGAGACAGGCCAGGGCGCTTGCCTTTCCGCAAATGCACACCACGGTATCGATCAACAAACTCTCGAAGCGCGCGCCTATGCCGTCGCGCGGGAGTTCGAGCCCTTGTTAGTCAATACGGTTGTCGGTTTCATCGGCCCGGAATATCTCTACGACGGCAAACAAATCATTCGTGCCGGATTGGAGGATCACTTCTGCGGCAAGTTACTTGGCCTGCCGATGGGCTGCGATGTTTGTTACACGAATCATGCCGAAGCCGATCAGGATGACATGGACACGCTGCTGACACTATTGGGTGTGGCGGGGTGTAACTATATCATGGGCGTGCCCGGCGCCGATGACATCATGCTCAACTATCAATCCACGAGCTTCCACGATGCGCAGTATCTGCGACAGGTATTGAAGCTGCGGCCAGCGCCGGAATTCGCGGCGTGGCTGGAGACCATGCGCATCGCCCGCGATGGCCTGCGGCTTGAAAAGGTCAACGCACAACACGTGCTGGTCGCCGGCTTGCAGCGATGAGCGACGAAGCCCTTCAGCCCGATCCGTGGAGTGCCTTGCGCAAGCACACTTCGGCACGCATCGCTCTCGGCCGCAGTGGGGGCAGCCTACCTACTCGCGCGCAGCTCGAGTTCCGGCTCGCGCATGCGCGGGCACGGGACGCGGTGTTGGCGGAGTTTGATGCGGAGACTCTGGGCGCGCGGCTGAGCAGTCTTGGTGAGTCGGTCATCGTCGTGGATAGCGCCGCGCGGGATCGCGCGGAGTTTCTGCAGCGCCCGGATCTCGGGCGGCGTCTCGACGACGACTCACGCACCTTGCTTGAAGCTCACGCTACCACCGCGCCGTCTTGCGATCTCGTCATCATCATTTCCGACGGGCTCTCCACACTCGCCGCGAATACCCAGGCCGAACCACTGTTTGCAACGTTGCAAAAACTCCTGCGCGACGACGACTGGACGCTCGCGCCGGTCATCGTCGCCAGACACGCCCGCGTGGCATTGCAGGATGAGATCGGCGCGATTCTCCACGCACGTATTAGCCTCATCTTACTTGGGGAGCGCCCGGGGCTAGGCAGCGCGGATAGCTTGGGTGCTTACTTCACTTATGCACCGTCGCCCGGCCGCACCGATGCCGACCGCAATTGCATCTCGAACATTCGTTCCGGTGGGCTTTCGCCGGAGGATGCTGCGGGGAAGCTCTACGCGTTGCTCACACAAGCCCGACGGTTGGGATTGAGTGGCGTGGCCTTGAAGGATGAGACAGCCATGCTCGGGAGTGTAACAGAGAGAATAGCAGCGGTAACCGGAAGTGAGGCCACATTTACGCATTAGGCAGAGTATCTGTGTCGCCTGCGTTTTGGAGTGCGGCAGTGCTCTGCCGCTTT
>JBGGMZ010000278.1:0-6056 GCA_041287745.1 Chthoniobacter sp.
TAGTTCTGCTGCTTCTCCGTGATCGATTTCTCCATGCGCTCGAGCACCATGAGCATGTCCTCCCACACCTTCCGCTTCTCGCTTAGCGCCTGATTGCGCAGCAGATAGGCCGGGTGATACGTGGCCATGAGTGGCGTGCCTTGGAAATCGTGCCAGCGGCCGCGAAGACGCGACATGGAATCGGTGGAACCGGTGAGACCTTCCATGGCCGTGGCGCCGAGGGCGACGATGACGCGCGGCTGGATGATATCGATCTGCTCCCGCAAGTAGGGCAGGCACACCTGCATCTCCTCGACCTTCGGCTTGCGATTGCCAGGCATCCCGGGCGGCATATCGGGGCGGCACTTGAGGACGTTTGCGATGTAGACGTCGCTGCGCGCGAAGCCCATCGTCTCGATGATCTTGGTGAGCAACTGCCCCGCTTTGCCGACAAAAGGCTCGCCCTGCTTGTCTTCATCTTCTCCCGGTGCTTCACCCACAAACATCAGCTCGGCTTCCGGATTTCCGACGCCGAAGACCACCTGCGTCCGCGATTTGACGAGATGCGGGCACTTCGTGCAGGCGAGCACCGGTCCGCGCATCGCCCCCAGACGTTCAGCTTTGGTCCCGGTGAGCGGTGCTACGCGGCTCTCGATCACCGCTGGCTCTGAAACGGGAACGCGCGTTGGTTTGGGTTCCGCCGGTTTTGTTTCTACCGGCTTCGACGCGGCCCTCGGTGCCTCCATGGATACTGTGGGACTGGTCTCCGCGATAACCGGACCGGCGGTTCGGGTATTGGCGAGCCTTTCCAGCGATTCCGCCGAGGCGCGCAGTTCCACTCCCATGTCACGCAAGTCGTGCAGCGTGCTTTGGACAAGATCGAGGGCAGTTTGGAATTCGCTCATGGCAGGTTTTGGGGAACACCAGCTTCTATAAAATCCGGCGGGATGGGCGACTCGAAATTCAAATGTTTTCCGGATCGCGGATGAACGAAGCCCAGCTTCCAAGCGTGGAGCATCTGCCGGACGAAGCTGCCGCGCCGCCCGTACACTTCATCGCCAAGCAGCGGATGACCGAGGTGCTTGAGATGCACGCGAATCTGATGCGTGCGCCCGGTATGCAGGGTGCATTCCACCAAGGTACCCATAGGCAGCTCGCGCAATACGCGGTAGCCGGTTTTCGACGCGCGCCCCCGGTCCCCTGTCACCACGGTCATTTTCTTGCGCTGCACAGGATGCCGACCAATCGGCGCTTCGATCATCCCACTCAGTCGCTTGAACTTTCCCACTACGAGAGCGAGATAAATCTTCGTCACTTCGCGTCCGGCAAATTGTTTCGCGAGGGATTGGTGCGCCACATCGTTTTTCGCCACCACCAGGCATCCGCTCGTGTCCTTGTCGAGCCGATGCACGATCCCCGGTCGTTGCTCGCCGCCGATCCCAGATAGCGTCTGGCAGTGATGCAGCAAGGCATTCACAACCGTGCCGGACCAATTGCCCGCCGCGGGGTGCACGACGAGACCCGCCGGCTTGTTAAGCACGATGAGGTCGTCATCTTCAAATAGCACATCGAGCGAAATGTTCTCAGCCACCGTCTCGGTCGGAACGGCGGGCGGTTCGTTCAACGTCAACACGTCGCCAGCACGCAAACGGGCGCTGGCCTTGGCGACGCCGCCATTCAATGTCACGTGCCCTTCCTTGATGAGATCCTGGATGCGGGCTCGAGAAAGGCCTGCCGCCACCCCTGCCAGGAATTGATCGAGACGCGCTCCTGCTGCCGCCGCTTCAACGCGGAATTCGGAGGTCTTCATGCAGCAACTTCAAACGGCATGCGCCTACAAAGGCGAAGGGCCGCCGCAGTGTCAAACTTCCGCCGCGCCCCGCTGCGGCCAACTGCGCCGCTACTTCTTCTCGACGATCCAGATATTACGGAAGAAGACCGGGTTGCCGTGGCCTTGCAACTGGATGGGGCCCGGCTCCGCCTTTTCCGGCTGACCGCCGCCGGTCGGGCCGGGAATCTCCACATGATCGTGAATGAGAATCCCGTTGTGGCGTATCGTGGCGATGGCGTTCTTGGTCTTCTTGCCCTCTGCGTCGAAGCGCGCGGATTCGAAATCGATGTCGTAAGTCTGCCATGAGAGCGGCGGGAAGCAGGCGTTCAGGCGTGGTTTGATCTTCGAGTAAATGCCGCCGCACTCGTTGTTCTCACCGTTCAGCCCGAAAGAATCCAGCACCTGCACCTCGTAACGATCTTGCAGATAAACTCCGCTGTTGCCCCGCCCCTGGCCACGCGCCGCGGGCTTGAAGGGCGTGCGAAATTCCACGTGGAGCGTGAAGTCGCCAAACTTCTGCTTCGACTTCGTGCCGCCACCGAGCAGCTTGCGTTCGTCAACGTGACCGCCTTCCCAAGCATCGGCATTCGTGCCATCGAAGAGCACCGTGGCACCCGCCGGCGGCTTGACCCCGAGGGTGGGCGATTCGCGAACGGTGTGGCTCAACTCCAGCGTACGGCCTTCGTCATTCGTGCCCGTCAGCTGTCCCGCTTCGATCTTCCCCTTCCAGCCATTGCCGTCGAATGTCACCTTGTCACCTGCGCGTTGCGCATCCACCTCGATCTTTTTCACCGCCTCGTCGGTAGTGCCGGGCAGCCCCTTGCTCCAGCCCACGATGTGAAATTGACCGCCACCGAGCGCGACCACCTGCGCACCACACTTTTCACCGGTGTATTCTCCCTGCACGGTGAAATCGGGTCCGGCTTTGTCCGGCTCGATGAAGGTTTCGTCGGCGGCCTTTTCTTCCGCGAAGGCGGTAAAGGCCAGCGGCAAGGCAAGAAGTAGCGGGAGGAAACAACGTGGGGACATGGTGAAAAGGGTAACGGGTTCTCTGCACAACCCGCCAGCCATTACGCCATTAGCGACTACGCCGTCATTTCGGCGAAGGTTTCCCTTTCCCTCCCTCAGCCTGTGCCTGGTCGAAAAGCGCGCGCCAGTAGTCGAGGCGCTCTTTCACCCGCTTCTCGTAACCTTGATCGCTCGGCTCGTAATATCGCCGGCCTTCCGGCAGGTAAGCTTGGGGGACGTAGGAGCCTTCGAAATCGTGGCTGTATTGATAGCCCTCGTGCCCGAAGGCCTTCGCCGCCCGCTTGCTGCTCTTGTCGCGCAGATGCTTCGGCACAGCGAGCGTCACTCCCTCCTGCACCTCCTTCTTCGCCGCCAGGATGCCAGCATAGGCGCGGTTCGATTTCGGCGCAGTCGCCAGATACACCGTCGCCTGTGCCAGCGGGATCTGCGCCTCGGGCAGACCGATGAATTCCACCGATTGCTGCGCCGCCACTGCCACGACCAAGCCCTGCGGATCGGCCATCCCAATGTCTTCGCTCGCAAGAATCACCAACCGTCGCGCAAGGAAACGGATGTCTTCCCCTGCATACAACATCTTCGCCAGCCAGTAGAGCGCGGCGTCGGGATCACTCCCGCGCACACTTTTGATGAAGGCGCTGATCGTATCGTAATGCTGATCGTCGTGCGCATCGTAGACCACGGCCTTTTTCTGGATCGATTCCTCGGCAATCGCCCGGTCGATGTGAATCACACCCGCCTTGTCCGCTTCCGTCGTCACCACGGCAATCTCCAGCGCATTCAGGCATTTCCGCGCATCGCCATCGGCCACCGTGGCGAGATGCATGAGCGCCTCCTCCGCGACCTCGATCTTGAGTTTTCCATAGCCACGCTCTTCATCCGCGAGAGCTCGCTTCTCCAGCGCCAACAGATCCGCCGGCGTGAGCGGCTCGAGTTGAAAAACCTGCGAGCGCGAGACCAGCGGTGAATTGATGTAGTAAAAGGGATTATGCGTCGTCGCGCCGATGAGCCGCACGATTCCCCGCTCCACATCCGGCAGCAACACATCCTGCTGCGCTTTGTTCCAGCGGTGAATTTCATCGATAAACAGGATCGTCTTCTCCCCCTTGTTTGCGAGGCGGTTCGTCGCGCTCGCGATCACCCGCCGAAGGTCCGCCACATTGCTTTCCACCCCGCTCAACCGCTCAAACCGCGACTGCGTAGCGCTGGCGATGATCTCCGCCAGCGTCGTCTTCCCCGTACCCGGCGGGCCAAACAGGATGACCGATGAAAGGCGGTCCGCCTCGATCGCCCGGCGCAGCAACTTGCCGGGGGCCAGGATGTGCTGCTGGCCGGCGTATTCATCCAGCGAGCGCGGACGCATCCGCTGCGCCAGCGGCGCATTCTCCGCGGCCTCGGATTTCGGGGGAGCATCAGGTGCAAAAAGATCGGACACGCTCAAAACGTAGCGCGGGAGCGGACAATTGACGACCAGTGAATGGCAAAGGATAGTGCGACAGGACAGGCGCGCGGGGCTACCTTGCCGTGCGAAACAAAATAGGAGGCTTCCATGAAAACAATACTCGTCCCCGTTGATTTCTCCGACGTCACCCCCGAGGTCGTCGAAACAGCCCGGAAACTTGCTGCGGCCTTCGAAGGCCGCCTCGTCATCCTCAACATTGCCGAACCCGAGCCCGACTTCGTCGGCTTCGAGGCCGGCCCACCCTCGGTCCGCATTGCTACCGCTCGCGACTTCCGGGTCGAACGCCAGCGCCTGGACGACATCAAGACCCAGCTCTCATCCGGCGGCAGCGACGTCACCGCCCTGCACATTCAGGGGCCCATCGTGGAAAAGATCCTCCACGAAGCCGGCGAACAGCAGGCCGACCTTATTGTCATCGGCTCACACGGTCACGGCGCCTTCTACGATCTCCTCGTCGGCAGCGTCACCCACGGCATCATCAAGGAAGCCCGCTGCCCCGTCGTCGTCGTTCCCGCTGCTAATAAGCATTGACCTCACCGCCGGCACTCTCCCGCCGGTCGTTGAACCGGATCGTCGGCGAATCCCCTTCATAAATGTGCGCCGACGACTTCGGTGCCCCCTTGTGGAAAAGCGAGCAACCGGAGAGCGCAGTCAGCAGCGCGCACAGCAAAAGCGGGAGGAGGAAGTTGGGCATGGGTCGCACCGTAGCTTTTAGAGTGCCATGGGGGAATATGAATGACGAAAGGCCTTTGCTCCTTTGCTATCAGCCATCTGCCCTTTGCTCTTTTCCATTTTCCATTTTCCCTTTGCGCTTCCCCCCTCACCTTTCACCATTCGCCCCTTGCACACCCTCATCGCCGCCCCTATAGTCCTTTCATCCCAAAAGGGGGCGTACTGGTTTCGACTGTTGGTTCGAGACACAGGCCGCATGCCGAGGAAGCCTGGTTGGCCTCGTTAAAACACCTGGGCACAACATAACTGCGAACAACGTAGTTGAAGCCGACTTCTCTTCGGAAGAGTTGGCCCTTGCGGCTTAATTGACCGTGACGTTCCCGCCTTGACGCCTGCTATTGGCGGGGACGACGACAGCAGGCTGGCCCGAGGGCGGAATGACCGCGCCCGAAGGTAAGAAAATTTCGTGGTCGACCGGGAGAGGGCAGTTTGCCCGCCAATCGTTCCTCTCCTCAAATCAAGGACGGGCTAAGCATGTAGAAACCTGTGACGAGAGTCATCAGGACAGGGGTTCAACTCCCCTCGCCTCCACTTCTCTTTTTTTGCCTTTAATTACGCGCATTCGCTCGTTTTTGAGGCATTGTTCCGCAGAAAGCTGCCGTTTGAGCCCTTTCGCTCACCGCCCCCGCTCTGTGGAACATCTCCATCCGTAGCATCAGTTCTGCTCATAAGATATCGCTTTCAGGGTCGACCGGTGAGGAATTGTGCGTTCGATCAGGCGCGATCGACCACGATCAACCACGATCAACCACGATCAACCACGATTAGGCTGGATCGACCTTGATTGACCCTGCCTGACCTTCGTTCCGCGTCGCCCCCGGAGTGTTCGCCTACCGCGCTTGTTCCACAAGGCCACTCCGCTCCCCTTACCCCCGCCCGGTTCGGACTCACGGCTCGCCATCCATCCGCTCGTCGCCCTTCCGTCGCTATGCCTCCCCACGGCTGACCTTCGCGATTCGCACTATCAAAGAACCTTCCCAGCCCGGACTTGCCTTCGATCCGGCATCACTCAAGGCGCCCCACACA
>JBGGMZ010000279.1:0-3494 GCA_041287745.1 Chthoniobacter sp.
AGTGAAACATCATTGGCCTGAAATGGTGATCGCGACGAGAGACAACGGCATAGCCCGAGAGGTGTTGATTTAGGATAACGATTGCTCCACCCGCTCCACCGCAGACCGTTGGGCCAGCGTGGAGACGAAGCTATTCAAACCGAGGTGAGACAGAGCCCACCGGCACAGCTTGCGGAAAATGCGGACTGGCACTTTCGGATCGATCTGGCGGGCGATCTGAAAAATCTCGCGATGCTCGCCCAGAGTCAGGTTCTCCCCCGCATTGCGGTCCAGCCAACTCATGGCGCAGTAGGTGGCGACTTCCTCCCGGACCGCGGCATCTACCTCCACCAAACGCAGCACTTCAGCGTGCGCTTGGTAACTCTCCGTGATGGAGATTTTGGAGAATCCCATCTTCGCCCGGACAGAGCCGCTATGCCACCGAAAGTAACTCAACGGCTCCGCGACAAACGCCACTTTTCCGAGATTCATCATTCGGGCCCAAGTGACCCAATCCCCACAGATTCGCATCCCCGTCACTCCCCCACCTGCCTGCAGATAGACAGACTTGCGAAAGAGCACCGCGCTGGCATTGGGAATGATGTTCAATCGGAACATGAGCCGCTTCAGGAGGCCTTTGCCGTCCGCGACAAAATCGACCTCAAAAGGCTTCCCTGGCAGCGCCTCGTACAATTTATCGCAGGTACACAGCTTGTTGCCCTCTGCATCCACCGAATAGGATTGGGCATACGCGATGCCCACTTGCGGATCGGCCTCGAGAAACCCTACCAGCCGCTCCAGCAGTCGTGGGTCCGCATAGTCATCCGCTTCCGCGATCCAGATGTATTCGCCAGCGCAAATATCGATACCCTTGTTCCATTGCTTGAATGGACTGCCTGAATTCTCCGTGTTCAGCAGCATCCGAACGCCGTACTTTGCGCTGTATTCCTCGGCGATCGCATTGCTGCCATCCTTCGAGGCGTCATCGAGATAGATGAGTTCCCAGTCAGTATAAGTCTGCTGCAAAACGGAATCAAAGCGCTGCCGCAAAAAGCGCTCATGATTGTAATTCGGGATGATGACGGAAACCTTGGGCATAAGGCTACTTGGCCAACGTCCGCTCCATCGCCTGCAAAAGCTTCGGCGCGCTGACCGCGATATCATGCCGGGAAATCACTTTCTCCCGGGCAGCGATCCCGAAGCGTTGGCGGCGTTTCTGGTCTTCCAGAAGTCCTATGACACTGGAGGCCATCGCATCGATATCCAGATAGGGCACCACTTCGCCGGCGTCGGATTCCACGAACTCGGGCATCCCTCCCGCGCGCTCAAAGCAGACCATCGGCACTCCGCAGGCCGCCGCCTCCAGGCACACGAGCGGATACGGATCTTCCCGGGATGGCAGGAGGAACAAATCGAGCCCGCTAAAGTAGCGAATCGGATCCGGTTGCGAGCCGATCACCGTGATCTGCGCCGTTTGATCGGTGTTTTCAATATCCTGCAGGAATTCATGGCCGGACGGGGAATTCAGAGAGCCGCCCAACCACAGGAAATGGACTTTCAAATCTGGCCGTAGGCGCCGTACTCGCTTTGCAACTTGCACAAAGAGATCAGTCCCTTTGCGCCAGCCATACATCCCCGATCCTCCGACGATCAGCGTATCCTCACTCAGGCCCAATTTTTCCCGCAACAAGCGGCGATTTTCTGAACGATTCATCCCGGTGGCCTCGGCCGTGGGAATATACTCGTGGACGACGTCGATGCGTTCCGGAGCCACTCCGTGCCGTTCGATCAGATTTTGGGCAACCGCGTGGGAACAGGCGATGAATCGGGTGGTGAGATCGAGAACGCGTTTCGAGGCGACGGGCCCGACACCGGAGCGAAAACTGATTTGCAACTCGTGAACGTGGCAGACGACGCGCGCTCCATTTTGAGCCGCGATTTCCAGCGCGGGCAGGGCGGCGATAGTGTTGCAGTAGATCAGATCCGGCCTGGCTTTTTGCCGCCGCATGAGCGAGCTCTCGTGCAGCGAGCGCGACAGTTTTTGCAATTGTAACTTGCTCAAAAGCCGATCGCGCAGCGCCCCGGGCCGCCAGATATTCTCATCCACCACATCGGTTGGGCACAGTGCGGCAAATTCGGAGGTGAGCTCGCCACCGCGTCTCAGCAGGCAGGAGAACGGCCAGCCGACGGTCTGCTGAAACCAGCGCATGAAGTGAAGCAAGGCCATGGGCGCACCGGTCCGCGAGGCTTCATGCCCGACAAAAAGAACAGATCGCTCGTTCACGCGCGCCTCTTTTCCCCGAGCCGAAACGGGATTAAGCCAGACAGGAAATTCACCGGTTTTTGAGTTCGTATGCATCTAAAAGGAACGAACTGGCGCCTCACCACGCGGGAGACAATCTCCAGGAATCGCGTGCTCAAGACGAGAGGCTCCCAACTTCCACTTCTTCCGCCGAGCATCCATCCTGCGAGATCTCCACACCCCCGGTCATTTCTCGAAACAAAGTTTCGTAGGCCGAAACAAACGTGTCCAAACCGAACATCTTTTCGACTCGCTTTCGCCCCGCCGCGCCCATTTCCGCGGCCTGCGCGGGATCTCCGATTACACGGCAGATCGCCTCGGCCATCGCCTGTGGATTCCCGGGCGGAAACAGCCAGCCAGTCTCGCCCTCGATTACCTGCTCGGGAATGCCTCCAAACCGCGAGGCAACGACCGGTTTCCCGCACGCCATGGCTTCCAGCACCGTATAAGGAAAGTTGTCCGCGAGAGTCGGTGCGACGTATACGTCGACCGCCGAGAAAAGCGCGGGTATATCCACCTGTTCGATCATCCCCAGAGGCACCACGCTGGGATGATTCGGAACAAATGCCTCCCCAGCCACGGCGAGAATAGCGTCCGGGAAGCTTGGGATGATATATTCCAGGAAAGCCTCCGCCAAATCGGGAAGTCCCTTTCTTTCGTTGATCCCCCGCTTCCCGGCATGCCACGCCAGATGGAGCAGGATCGGCTTTCCTTTCGGCAGGCCAAACTTGTCGCGATTGGCTCCCATTGGGGAGAAATGATCGAGATCGACTCCATTGGGGATGTTGACACAGCGAAATCGCCCCAGTTCCTGCCCTCGAAGCCTGCCTAACATCCATTGACTCGGAGATACGACCACGAGATCCTGTCGGCACGCTGCGTGCACGCGCTTCTTCTGCCAGCGCCGCCGCAAATACGGATTCCCGAATACTTTTTTGATGCCCGTATTGACGAGCGGACAACGCAAACACCAGCCGTTGCGCTCACACGTCCAGCACACCGTGTCCATCCCGCCGATCGGTCGGGGATCGTGAACCGTGAAGCAGGTGGGATACAAATTGGAAACCGTGGCCAGGAAGCCGTACTCCAGATTGCCGTAAAAAGAATGGCAGTGAACGACGTCGGGACGAAATACTGCCAACTCACTGATAATGCGCGGAGCATCATCGTTAGCATCACGAGGATAAAACACGACACGATGGCGAACCCCAAG
>JBGGMZ010000280.1:0-34062 GCA_041287745.1 Chthoniobacter sp.
CGTAGCGAATGAAAATCTGAATGACCGCATTTGCCGCTGCCTGTTTCTCACGGGCGGTCTCCAGGTCACCTTTTTCGAAGGCCGCGATGATCTCCTGAAAGATCAGCGCCATGAAATTGTAAGTGCTTCCAATGGCACCGCGAGCACCAATGGCCAGACCCGCCACGAGAATTTCATCCCGGCCGAAGACGATATCGTATCGCCCGCCGTCCAGGCGCATGCATTCGGCAAAGTCCATCAGGTTTTCGAAGGTAAACTTCACCCCGGCCAGGTTCGGAATACGCGGCGCGGCGGCGCGCAGAAATTCCGCGGCGGAAAGGCTCACCCCTGTCATCGAGGGAATCTGATAGTAGTAGAAAGGCAGAGACGGAGCGCCGGCCGCGACTTCGGCGCAAAAACCGGCAAGGTCGTCCACATTCCCCGGCTTGAAGAAAAATGGCGCAAGACACCCCACACCCCAAGCGCCGATGATCTCTGCGTGCGACGCCAGGGCGCGTGCATCCGCCGCTGCGGTGTGCCCGACATGGACGATGACCTTCAGCTTCCCGCCGGCCACATGCTGCCAGCGCTCGGCTACGTCCATGCGCTCGGCATTGGTCAAGGAGACACCTTCTCCCGTCGTTCCGCAGACAAAGGCGCCGGTAACGCCATTGGCAACCAGCGAAGCAGCCAGCTTGTCGATCATCGGGAGGTTCAGGCTGCCGTCGGGGTGCAGCGGCGTGTAAGGGGCGGCGATGAGGCCAGTAAGACGGGAAGCGTTTTGTGACATAGGAAAATTCAGGCGACCACCCCGCGGTCGCGGTCGCGCGGGCGGAGCAGAATCATGACGATGGCGGCCAGCAGAGCGGGCGCGGCGCAGTAGGCAAACCCGAGGGCCAGCGGCGTCCCGCCGTCCTTCAGCTTGCCGAGAAATGGAGTCACGAGCGCCCCGGCGGCTGTGCCGCAGAAATTCATGAGGCCGTAGCCGGTGGCCCGGAAACGCGCCGGCGCCACCTGGCAGAGGATGGGCATGTTATTCGCGTCAAACATCCCAAAGCCGAGCCCGTAAAGGGCGGTGCAAACGATGACGACCGCAAAGCCCGGTGCAAGCCCGATGCCGGCGATGGCTGTCGCCGTGAGGAATAGCCCCAGCGCACTTACCCATGTCCGCCCGAAGACATTGCGCGTGAATAGAAAATCCGAGAGGCGCCCGCCGATGAGCACTCCACAGAATCCGGCGCTCGCATTCGTCACCGTCGCCCATAGGCCCGAGGCTTTTTGATCGAGAAGGAATCGCTCTTGCAGCAGCGAAGGCAGCCAGTTTTTCACCGCCCACCCGGGAAAGCTCGGCAGGGCAAAGCATATCACCAGCATGGCAAAGCCCAGCCAGATGACGGGCGCACCGCCATGATCGGAGCGAGGCTCCGGTGAGGCGGTGACTGCTCCACGATCCTCTCTTTCCTGCAGAAAAATCGCGAGCACGAGCCCGTAGGTGACGCCCACCCAGCCACAGGCACCGAAGGCCGCACGCCACGAGATACTCTGCGCGATCCATCCACCAATGCCACCCAAGGCCTGGCCCATGTAAATGCCGCTCATGTGAATACCGATCGCCAGCGAGCGTGTGGGGCCACGATGATGATCCGCGATGAGTGACAAGCCGGCCGGGATGTAAAACGCCTCGCTCACGCCCATCGCCCGGCGCAGCCACATCAGGGTGGTGAGATCATGCGCGTGCCCCATCAGCAGCGTCACCCCAGACCAGACTCCGAGGCTGCCCACGATTAGCCATTTGCGATTGAGCCGATCGGCAACAAACCCGCCAAGCGGGCTGCAAAAGGCATACACCCAAAGGAAGACCCCCATGAGCGTGCCATAGACCTCGTTGCTCTGCAGTTCGACGATATCCTGCTGCATCGAGACATGCATCGTCGCGAGCATCTGCCGATCAAGGTAGTTGAGCAGCGCGACGGGCCAGAGGAGGGCGACGACGAGCCAGGCTTTGCGAGTGGGGGAAGACATGCGTTTTAGCGGAGCCGCAGCGACCAGACCTCCGGCGTGCGAACCCGCGGGCGCACTTCGCCATTGGGAATCACCACTCGGTCGTGCCACAGCACCGTCGGCACAGTTGCACGAGAAATCGGTAACGTGTCGAGCATAGTCCACGCATCCGCACTGGCATCGTAGCTCAAGGCATTGCGGGGAAATCCCGGATGCTTCTCCACCGGCTGGAATGTGACGTTCAGCCCGTCATCGCCGGTCAGGACCAGCAACTTTGAGCCAATCGTGGGGGCGGGTGATGGCGCGGCTACCGCGGCCCGCGGAAGATTGGCCAGGCGCTTCCAACCCTCGGCGGGCGTGAAGCGGTAGGCATCGCGCAGGAATTCGCGCACCGGTTTGCCATCTTCGCCAGCCATCAGCTTGGTGCCGCTGAAAAGGTAAAATGCGCCATCGAGCGCGCCCGCCACGGCGAGCATCCGTTCAGGGCCCGGCCAGGGATCCAGCTCGTGCCAGAGAGGCTCCTGGGCGTTCAGGTCGAGAGCCCAGAAGTTGTGCATGGCCGTGGTGGCGGTGGGAGTTTCGATTCCGCCAGCCACATAGATAGTGCGGCCCACGAGCGCTCCACAGGCATTGGCACACGGCGCCGGCAGGCTCGGGAGTGCCTTCCGCGTGAGCTTCCCGTCTTTCATGCGCAGCAGAAAGGCACCGGCGTAGTGCCCTTTCTCATTGCTACCGCCGAGGCAGACGAGCCCATCGTCGGTAGTGATGGACACCCCGTAGCCCAGCGGTCGTGGCAGTTTGCCACCTGCGTGCCATTTCGCCTGCGGACCATCGAGGATGAAGATGGAATCGTACCATCTCTTCACGAACGGGTCGGCCCATTTCTCCCCGGGGATGTTTGCTCCACCGGCGACGATCAGCGCACCGCCGCTGACACCAGCGAAGACACTGGCAAAACCCTCGCGATCCGGAACAGACGGCAGCTGACTCCAATCCATTTGTGGAGATCCAGTGCTTTGTGCGGACATGTTCGATGCCATGGTCATGGCAAGCGCAGCGACTGCGGCGAGATAGCGGGGAAGCATCGCTTCACCATTCCCCTTTTCGTCCGAACTTCGCACGCGCGTTTTCGCCGAACTTGCGCCCGGCCTCATTGATCGCCACCAGCACGTCTGCCGTCGCCTTGCCGGCGGTATCGCGTGCCGCCGGGATCAGCGTCTCGCATTCGTTCGTATCCATGAAGCGCGCGGCCTCGAGCAGGCGCGGCTCATCTTCCGGAGGAACGGCGAGGAACCCATGCTTGTCCGCATGAATGAGTTGCCCCGGCTGCACTTTGCGGCCAAAGACCTCGACTTCACAATTCCAGCGCACCGGGCAGGAAAACGCATGCCCTACGCATAAGCGACGCGCCAGTGCCTTGAAGCCAGCATTGGTCATCTCGTCGAGATCGCGAATCGCACCATCGACGATCGTGCCCACGCAGCCGAGCGCGCGGTGGATGTTGCTATTCACTTCACCCCAAAAGGCACCGATAACCCGCGGCTTGTCCAGATCCTGCACGACCACGATTTTCGGCCCGGGAACGCTGGCGACATAGTCGCGATACTCGCTCCACGCCTTTGGATTCTTTTGCGGATGCTCCGCGTTGCTCGGCTCGAAGACGACCGTGACCGCGTAGCCCACCATCGGTCCCATCTGCGGCATGAAGTCGCGCGTTTCCTCCAAATTGAAGCCCGTAGCGCTGGCATCGAGTTTGGTGATTTGCTCCCAGCCATTGTAGATGGTCGGCGTATTCCAGCGCTTAAGCTGCAAGAGTTCGGAGTGAGAGATTCGGGTAGGGTTCATTTCGGTAGAGTGAGGTAAAAGGCTCGGCATGCTTGCCCGCGAAAAATCGGCGCATTCAAGTCAGGTCCGAGGAGGCGCATGATTTGGTCGGCCACTCGAAATGGAACGTGGAAGCGGACCATCATTTCCTCGAAGGAATGTCCGGTGATCGGTTTCCCAGTGGCCTTCTCAGCGACAGCGACCTTCTGAGCCACCGCGGTCGGATCCAGATTTTCGCTATGGATATCTGCCAGGGCGCGAATCCATTCCATGGCAACTTCCGGCGTGAGTCCCTGCTCCGGATGCCCGTCATAGCTGGCGAAAAATCCTTTGGTCGCAAAGTATTCCAGCGCCCGAATCGCAGCCTCCTGGCCATCGACTTTGAAGTCGTTGAAGAAACTGATGAGTTGCTGGTGCTCGACCAGCGTCCGTACGAGTTTGTCCGGGTTCAATTTCCCTGGGGTCGTATTCTCTCGTTTCGACAAGCCAGCGGCGAATCCGGCCGCTTCCCCGGTCGACATCCACACCGGCTCCAGACGCACGGCGCCCCAAGCGACGTGGGTCGAGCTCAGGCAAACGGGCACGAGCAGATTGTCTACGTCCTTCGGCAGCAGCGCGCGATACGGGATCTGCGCTGGGCGCGACTCTTCGGTGAGGATGAGTTTGCCGTCGTAGTGAAAGCCGGGCCGCGACTCTTTCGTGCAGGAGTGCGAGTCCATATACCAGTCGGTGATCGCGATGCTGTCGGGCATGATCGGCGTGCGCGCGAGACCAGGAGCGAGCGAATTGTCCTGCTCCTTGAAGACATGCCGTCCCACGAGCCGCCGCGCCTCGCGCACATACATCTCGTAGGGGATATGGTCGTGATCGGGAAACTCATCCTCCGCCAATCCCCACTCGCGGAATTTGGCCCGCGCGTTTTCCGAGATCGTTTCGTCGTTCTGTAAAAACCACATGAGCCCCAGCGCGAAGTCGCGATGCCGCGCCGTGATCTTTTCACGCTCCGGCCAACTCGCCTCGGGATAGGCATGATTCTCACCCGGTAAGATTGGGCTGTTCATGTGGGACTTCTGGTTCGGCCCCGGGTTCGTTGCGATGCTCTTGCGATCGAAATGCAGGAATTCTTCGCGATCGTAGTTCGCCGGTTTTTCGGGCAGCACCCGGTTGGCCGGATCGCGGGATACGCAGAAGCGATAGTTGTAAGCCTGCACCGCGCCGTCCGCGGTAAATGGACTGGTGGCATCGATCGAGCCCTGGCTCTGGTTGTATGGGCGGATATTCAGCCGGCCTTCCACCGCTTCTTGCGGCGCTGGAGCTCCGCCCACGTTGCAGAAGATCTTTCCCTCGTGCGGCTCATTGTATTCTTCACGCGCCTCGCGGCCTACACGGTATTGGACCTTGGCCAGCGCCATCAGGTCGCCCTCGTAAGTGGCATCGGCGAACATCTTCGCGCTCACCTTGATCGTCCCCGCACCGCCGTACTCTTGCAGTGTCACGCCACGCAGCAGTGCACCATCCCGCTCGACTGCCGAGGGATAGTGCGAGAGGAGCAACGTGATATTCTTCTCACCTGCAACGAGACGGTTGAATTCACGTTCAGCCACATGCGGCTCTGCCCAGCTCACTGGGTAGTGCTCGTGAGTGCAGCGGATGGTCTGGTGGTCCTTGGAGTCCTTTCCAAAGGTATCGATGTAGTGCTTCTCGATGTTGCGCAGTAGCTCGGTGAAGAGCGGTGCGCGAGGCCCGCCGTAGAGCGCATCCCATTGCATCAGTCCGTTGATCATCATACCGCCGATGTGGCGATCGTGCTGCACGAGCAAAACCGAGCAACCTTCGCGGGCCGCGCGCACGGCGCACATCACACCGCTGCCGGTGCCGCCAACGACGACCAGATCGTACGACTTCCCGTCCACTTCCTGCGGCTTGGCATCATGTGCGAGTTGCACCGGTTCACGGTCCTCCACAGGCGCGTGACTGGGCACCGTCGTCGCCGCCAGGGGCGAGAGTGCGACGGACGCCGCGAGCGCCGCCCTTTTCGCCGCTTGCTCAGGGGTGCCGGCCGGTTCTGCAGCATTCAGCGCAGTGATGGCCAGGGCAAGAAGTGAGACCGGGAGCAGGTGTTTCATGGTGGGGAGGATTTCCATTCGAGAATCTGTCCATCCTTCTCCAACTGCGCGCGCAGCTTGGGGTAGTCGACCGACTGCACCGCGATGTGCCCGTCGATGGATTGACAGGCCGCCGTCGCGGCGGATTGGCACGTGTTCATGAAGACCGGCTCCATACGGATGCTGCTGAAAGCCGTGTGGCTCGCGGAAAGCGCGAAGGTCACGAAGAGATTTTCACACTCACTCGCCCGCGGGACGATGGCGGCGTAGCCGATCGGGTAAGGCGGCGCACCGCCCCGTCCGCCGGCGGTCTTCCCCTCGCGCGTCACCACGCCGTCCTTCACGATGCGACGGACTTCGTGCGTATCCGTGCCATAGGATCCGAGCCCAACAGAATTCGGCGCGGCCTCCTTTCCGAAGGTGTGATGCTCGGTCATCACCAGATCGCTCACCATACGGCGCCCCTCGCGAATGTAGAGTTGGTGTGGCCAGCCGCCATTGTCGATGAACTCATCGCGCGGCAGACCGAAACGCTGCATTTCCTCCCGCACTTTCGTGGGAACGCGCGGGTCGGTGGCGAGAAAATACAACAGCCCACGATGATAGTTTTCGTGCTCCTTCGCCATCTCCTCGCGGCGCGCGTAGCTGGCCTCCGGCCACCCCCAATTCGCACCCGGTAAATTGCCGCCAAACGTTGCGGTGTTGAAATCCCATTTGTCGTGCGGGAGGGCGTCGTATTTCGAAAACCAACGCAGGTCCACATCGTCACCGATCGCCTGGCAACCCTCGATGAAACGCGCAACCAGTTCGTAGCGCTTCGGGTCATAGTCCGGCGGCGGCGCGATCGGCAGACGATCCGATGCCGTCGTAAGACAAAGACGATAGCAATAGGCCTGCACACCGGGTGCGGGTTCACCGACCTTGCCCGGCTCACCCGCATTGATCAGGGGCAGGAGACCGCTCTTCGGATCGCCCGGGACCACATACGGGTCGAGCGGCAAATCGCGGTCCCACGCGCCCTGCCCACTAGGTGTCCGTCCATTCGCCCGCGGCTTCGCGTGATCCGTCCGTGGGGCAAAGTTCGGTGCGTAATAGATGCCATTGTAAGTCTCGCCGTATTTCGCATTCCCTTCGCGAGTCAGTGTGTAAGTCACGCCGGCCTTCGCCATCAGGTCGCCCTCATAGCTGGCATCGATGAACATCGCAGCCCGATAGACGGTGCCATCTTCCGCGATCAGCGCCGTGATCCGCGCCCCGTTCTTCTTCACACCGGCCAGGCGCGCCTGAAAATGCACCGCCACTTTCGCCTCGCGCACCATATCGTTGAAGACCTGCTCGGCCACGTGCGGCTCGATGGAATACGCGCCACCGGTCGCCGGCCCGCCACCCTTGCTCTTGAACGGCTTGTCCCACTCCAGTGTCTTTCCATAGCTCGCGACCAGTCGCGTGAAATACTCGCGGGCCAGTCCGCCCACCGTACGCGGGTCGCCGATATCCACGGCGCTCAATCCGCCGGACGTCATGCCGCCCAAATGTCGACCGGGTTCGACGATGACGGCCCGTTTGCCCAGTCGGGCCGCCTGGATCGCGGCGATGACTCCGCCGGAAGTTCCGCCGTAAACACAGACATCGGCTTCAACGACTTTAGGCGCGTCTTGTGCCAGCGCCCCCGCAGAGACGAGGAAGATGAGAGCAACGAGGAATCGCATCGGCTTAAATATTGATCCTCTCCGCTTCGCTGGCGCCCTTCGTGTTCAGGCCCAGAGTTTCCTTCAGTGCAGTGAGCTCGAGCTGCAAGTGTTTCTGAAACAGTGAAATATCCGCGCTGTGGATGAGCAGGTTCGCGCCGTCGCGCACAAAGTCGGCCTCCAGCTCCATGTCGCCCCAGAAATGGATGCCCGCGCCGATGCCGGCCGCACGCGCCTTGCCAAAAATCGTCCGCACCGCCTCACGAAATTTCGGATGCGTGTATTGCTCCGGGATGCCCAGGCTGCAGGAAAGATCGTGTGGGCCGATCAACACGGCATCGATGTCAGGCACAGCGAGGATCTCGTCGAGAGCCTCGATCGCGGGCCCACTTTCGATATTCAGGATGAGCGCCTGAGTATTGCGCGCACGCACATATTCCTCGATCTCCGGTTCGAATGTCTTTCCGTTTAGACGGTCAGTGAGGCGCTGTCCCTTGATCGGCCGCAGCTTCACTGCGCCGCGCAGGGCCTGTGCTTGTTCGGCCGTTTCCACGTATGGCGCGATGATCCCACCCGCGCCACCATCGAGCATCTTCGTAGCCTCGTACGGATCCGGCGACGGAATGCGCACGATCGGCGGAAGCCCCATGCGGGAGTAAGCCTGGCACATCCAGCTGACCTGCGCGCGGTCGAGCGCGATGTGTTCGGTGTCGATAAAGACGAAATCGAGTCCACTTCCCTCCAACGCCTTCGGCCACATGGGCGACGGCGACACGAGGAGCGTACCGAAAACCAGTTCTCCTCCGCGCAATCGATCTGTGAATGACCGTTTCAACATTGGCTTCTACTTCGCCTCCGACGGAATGCGGAATTTCCCAAAACGAATGTTCGTCCGCGCGCGGTCCGGGGTGCCGCTATCCCAAACGGCGCGGAAATCTCCGGGCGCAACCTCGATGAGAGTCGGGTAGGAATTATGCGTCCCGGAATCGTAAAAGGTCTTTTCCTCACCCCACGTTCCACCCGGCTTCTCCTGCAGTTTGTAGCGCAGGGACATGCGACCGCCCGGCTTCGGCATCGGCGGGCCGTCGTTGTAGACATAGAGATGGCTGCCGTTCGCACTCAGGCCGAAGAAGCCTTTCGAGCGGGCGTTCCAGAGATCCGGCTCCTGCTTCGCCGGCGTCCACGTGCGGCCGCCGTCCTTGCTCACGCTGGAGAATGCGCGTGGTGGATCGAGCGGGCCTTTCTCCTCCCAATTCGCAGTGCGCATCACGAGCTTCAGCTCGCCTTCGGCATCACCGGGCGCGAGGCCGCCCTCGTGGAGGAAGACGCGTCCGGCTTCCGGCTGCGGAATGTGCCCGGCAAGTTTCCACTCCAGCAGGCTGGTGCTGCTGAGCATGAATTGATCACGCGAGCCGAGCGGGTCGTTGCGCAGCGTATTGCGATGGGCCGGCAAGAGATAACGCGTTTGCCCGTTTTCCACGATGCGCTGGATGCCCGCGACAATGATCAGCGGCCCCGTGTATTGCATGGCCATCTCCACCGGCGTCCACGAGCGACCGCCATCCGCGCTGTAGGCACCTACGAGCTGCGAGTCTTCGCTGTGGTGATAGTTCATCGGACAACGCATGGCAAAGCACCACACCACATCCTGTCCCGGCGGCTTGTAGAGAATGGGATTCGCGTAGCCAAACTGCATGGCACCGAAGCGCTGGTTGTGATCGAAAATCAGCGCCGGTTCGCTCCACGTGTCGCCGTCATTCGTCGTGACGCTGGCGTAGATGTCACCCATGTCCACCTTGCCCGGAATGCCCGCGCCGTAGGTCACGACGAAATTCTTCGGCTTCCACTCCGCAATGTAAGGTTCCCACAAAAGCGAAGCGCCCGGGTGCTGCTCCATGCTGCGCACCACGCGCACGTCTTTCACGTCGCCGGTGTAGGCCTTATCTTCCGCGCGCGTGCCGATGCCAACTAGGAACAGAACTAAGGAGAGGAGAAGGGTCTTTTTCATATTAGGGGAGAAGGAAGGGCTATGGCTTCGGCGCGGCAGCGATGAAGCCGAGGGAGGCGAGGAAATCATCCATGCGGCGCAAGGTTTCCGCATGCCGTGCGGCATCCTTGAACATGTAGGTGTGTTGCGCGCCATCGACAGTGACGAGTTCACAGCGGTTACCTGCCTGCTGCATAGCCTCGTGGAAACGTTGCGCGCCGAGATACGGTGTGGTGGCATCACCGGTGCCGTGAAAATGGATCACGGGCGGCATTCCTTGGCGGACACGATGGGCCGGGGACAATTCCTGCCAGCGTTCGCCTACCTTTGCGTTCCCGTAGCCTTCCTTCGATGTATCAATCACCGGCGAGAGCAGCACGAGGGCATTTGGCGCGCAGGAGACCGCGGTGTCTTCACCCGCTTCATCGACCTCGAACATAGCCGTGGCGGCAGCGAGATGACCGCCAGCCGAAGCACCGCTGACGATGATCTTTTGCGGATCAATGCCCAGTTCCGCCGCGTGCGCCCGCACGTAGCGCACCCCGGAACGCGCATCCTTCACACATTCGAAGACGCTGACGTCCGTGCCCGCCTTGTAGAGGCGATACTCGACGCTGATCCCCACCATCCCCTCGCCCACGCAATGCTGGACGAACGAATACATGGAGCGCGGTGCGCCGGAGGTCCAGCCACCGCCGTGGATGCCTATGAAACAAGGACGGCGATCCTCTGCCTTCCACCCCTGCGGCGTGAAGAAATCGAGATGCAGCGCACGGTCGCCAATCGTCTTGTAAGCGATCTGCCGCATCGGCTGGACACTCGCGGAAAGCTGGGCGGCGTAGTTGGCCGGGGCTGCCACGACCGGCGTCAGAGTGGCTGGCGCAGCCACTGCATTTTTTGCGGGCGCGACGGGCTTGGCTGGTTCCTCCCAATCGTCGGTGCGAAATGGCGATGCAGGCAGACCGGCGGCGTTGACAAGATTGCCCTTGGGGTTCGCCGCCCAACTGTAACGGACCGCCATCGGTTTCGCGATCGCATCGCTCCAGACGATGACTTTCTCCCCTTCGATTCGCACGCTGCCCCAGACGAATTTTCGGTCTTCACCGGCGATGGCAAAGCCTTCGAGTTCACCCATCGTCGCTTTCAATCCGGTGGCATGATCGAAGGTCAGCGTCATTTTGCCATTCTCCGCTTTCGCATCGTGCAACAGTGGACCGGTCCAGAGCGGATCCGGCCGGCCGTAGACGTCGTGCAGCACGACCCGCGAGAGCCGGGCGGCAAAGTCCGCCTTGTTCGTCGGATGCCCCGCCTTCTCGCCGCCGAGATCGATGGTGATAGCCATGCCGGTGTGCGGCACGTCGAGAGCGCGACGCTGGCCCTCACGCACATTTACCCCCCAGCCCTTCGGCTCACTCGGCACGCTTTGCAGTTTTTGGATATTCGCCAGTTGCACCCAGGCAAAATAGAGATCGTCGTTGCTCCAACGCTTCCGCCAATCGCGAACGAGCGTGCGAAGTTGCACACCATAGAGGCCCGAGAGCGGTCCCAATGCGTTGCGTTCTCCTTGATACCAAATGACTCCGCGCACCGAATATGGGATGAGCGGCGCGATCCGTGAGTTAAAAAGAACGCCCGGCGCCATCACGCCGGAGTTCTTGAAAGGCGTAGGCGCTTTCGGCGCAGGCTGGCCGAGCTTGGTGGCGGCGGCGCGTTCCTTCAGCCAGCGCTCCTTGGCCTCGAGATAGGTTTTTTGCGCCTGCGCAGCATCGTAATCGGTGAGTGTCTTCTTCCAGTCGTCCAGCACGGGCTGCACCGCGGGTTCCGCGCGCTGCGCCTCAAGGCTCGTCCAAGCCTCGATCGGGGTGCCGCCGACGGAGGAATTGATGATGCCGATGGGCGCCTTCACTTCCTTCTGCAAATCGCTGGCGAAGAAGTAGCCGAGCGCCGAGAAGTCCGCGAGGGTCTGCGGGGAACACACATGCCACTCCCCCGCCCGATCCTTCTCCAGCTCGGACGATGGCACTGCCGCATCGTAGATCGAGTAAGTCTCGCGATGGAAAAACATGCGGATCGTTGGATGATCCGCCGCTGCGATCTCTTCATCCGCGTGATCGACCGCGCCGTGCATCTTGCCCTTGATCTGCATCTCCATGTTCGACTGCCCCGAGGCGAGCCAGACCTCGCCAACGAGGACATCGTGCACGGTGAGTTTGTTCTCACCCTGCACGGTCAGCGTCTGCGGTTCACTTGACGCGGCGAGCTTTTCCAAGCGGACGGACCATTTGCCGTCCTTGTCCGCCACGGTTTTCTGCGTCTGTCCGGCGATGGAGATCGCGACCGATTCACCGGGAGCTGCCCAACCCCAGATGGCCGCCGGCGTGCCCGCCTGCAAAACCATGTGATCGGAAATGACGGAGGGAAGGCTCACGGCCGCGTTCGATGCGGCGGCGAGCGCCAGGAGGATGAGACCGGCTTTGCAGGACGTTTTCATTGGGGGGACGTTGGGGTCGAGTTTCCGATTGAATCACGTCCATCGGTGAGCCACTCGAGATTGAAGCGCGCGAAATGCAGCTCATCCCAATAGTGCGTCGAGCCCTTGTCCCCGCGCTCGTAGACGTAGCCGATGGTCATGTCATCGAGCACGACGATATCCGAGTAAGAGGCGGGGTGTGGCCAGATGGTCTTGCCCGCGGTCCAGGTCGCGCCCTCATCGTAACTCAGGCGAATGGTGAGATTGTAGCGGCCGTAGGGATGTTCCTTTTGCCGGAAAGGCGACGCGGGGCTGGAGAAAAGCAGCCGATTTTTGTCCTGCGCTCCCGTCAGCGCGAAGCGCTCCACCGGTCCGTGGCAGCGGGGTGTGATCAACTCTTCCGCGCGATGCAGGTCAGTCCATGTTTCACCGCCATCGTGACTGATCGCGGTAAGGTGCCGCAAATTGTCCGGCGCATCTTCCGAGCTTTCGTTGCGCGACATCACGCGCAAGTCGCCATTGGCCAATTCCACGAACTGACACTCGCTGGTGTTCAACCCGATCGTCCCACCCAGCTTCCATGTCGTGCCGTGATCGTCGCTGTAGAAGCAATGTGCGAAGCTGCGCAGACGTCCCTTGCCGATGTCCTCACGATGGCGCGCCGGAACGATCAACCGCCCGGCTTTCGCCCCCGAGCGCAATTGCACGATCGCGTTACCGGGCCCGATCCCGTAGCGCTGCACCCAGCCTTTCGCCCACAGTGCACCACGCCCCTGGCTTTCCGGATCCGTTTCGGACTCCGCCTTGGTCGACGTGAGCTTGTCCCACTCCCGCTGCGTCACCTGCTCGTGAATCGACACCGGCCCCTGCCACGTCGTCCCGTTGTCTACGCTCGTGAAGTAATCGAACTGCTTTTTGTTCCGCAGGAAGAAAAGCCACAGTTTTCCATTCGAGCGATCGATTCCCACGGTGAGGTCCGTGCAGGTGTTGTTGCCGTCGTCGAAGATCACCTGCTCCTCGCCCCACGTCTTGCCTTTGTCGCGGCTCCGTTTGAGCACGATGTCGTGATTGCCGATATCACCCGGCCCGTCGTTGCGTTTTTCGCAAATGATCAGCACATCGCCATTCGGCGCCTGGAGGATCGAGGGAATGCGATAGTTCGGCTTGTTATTCGGCGTGAGGGCAAAGACGCACGTCGTCTCGAAAAGTGGCTCTGCCGCGCTCAACACGCCGCACGAAATGACCAGCAAGACCAGGACGACGAGACGTTTCATGCGGTGAACTGCAAGGCGTAAAGTTTCGCGTTGCGCATCGTGACCTGCACCCGCAAAGGCTGGCCGGCGAGCGCGTTCACATCCGGGCCATTCTTCCAGCGGACTTCGAAGTCGATGGCGTCATCTTGAATGACTTCGCACTCATCCGCGCTGAAACCGGGGAGGGCAGTACCCTGTGCATCGAGCAGAGCGACCCGCGCATTGCCACCGCCCGTGGTGTGCACATTCAGGCGCAAACGATTGCCCTTGAACGAAAGCGGACGCGTGGTGAGCGTGCCGCCGCCGTTCGCCGCATCCATGGAGAGATAGCCGTCCACTCGCTGGGTGGCGCAATAGATACCGCCGAGATTCTTGCCATACCACGCGGCTCGGCTCGCCGGGTCCCGCTCCCACACCTCCGGCCGCCCGTGAGTGTAGGGCCAGCCCACAAAATACTGGTGCAGCCACGGCCCGCGCCGGACCACGCCGAAGCCCATGCTCACCAGCCGCAGGTCGAGATCGTCATACATTCCCGTCGGAATGTAGGGCTGCCGCCAGCGATTCCACGTGATGCCGTCGCGGCTGGTGGCAAAGCCGACATCGAAGGTGCCGTCGTTCGTCGTGAGCCCACGCGCTTTCCACTGCGGCTCCTTGTAGAGCTGGAAATCGGCCGGGAAGGCAAAATAGACATCCGGCGAGCCGGGATAAGGCAGCACCTCGGCGGTATACGGCTGGAGAAAAGGTTGATCCTGCTCGTCATAGGCGAGCACGGTGGGAAGCTCCCGGCTCACCGTGGGAATCTTGTCCTTGCCCCAGACGTGCAGCGGCGGCACCGAGGCGTCGTAGGGCCAGGGCTTTTCCAAATCGTCCACCTCCACACGCGCCACGGTGCGGATGGGATTCCACGCTCGGACATAGATGACGTATTTACCGATCCGCTCGTCCCAGAATGCCGTAGGCTGGTTGTCCGGAATGAAGGGCAGGCAGCGCTCGGAAACCTCGCTCCAGTGCAGGCCATCCGGCGAGGAGGCCACGCACACCCCGGCCTTTGCCGGATCGGGCCAGCCGCGCGTGAAGACCATGCGATAGCGTTTCTCCGGCGGTGAATGGGGATCGAGAAACATCGCCGCTTCCACCGAATTCATCTGCAGCAGATTATTCTCCTTGCTACCTTCATAGGCGCGCAGGCCGAGCTTGGGCCGCTGCCAGTGGATCCCATCGGTGCTGATCGCCAGGCTGCAGTGCTTCTTTTTCTCCGCGTCGTAGCTGGAGTGGTAAAGCTTCGCCGTGCCGCCGTCGTCGATCACCCCGCAGTAAAAGACAAACCCGAGCTTCTCCCACGGTTGCTCCGGCTTTAGGATCTGCTGGATCTTGTGCGGCCCATTGAGGCGACGCGCCACATTCTGCGTGCGCTCGAGATCGAGCAGCATGTCATCGATGAAGAGTTGCCGCCGGTCGCTGATGTCGATCGCGCCCATCTGTGCGTCGGGTTTGGTCTTCTGAATGTCCTGCGCGCGGGTAGTCGACAGCAACGTCGCTGCCGCACCGAGGCCGCTGGCTTGGAGGAAATGGCGCCGGGTCCAGGGAGTGTTCATGGGGAGGATGAAGCCGCAGCACGCACGACATTGCCAGCTAGGTCTGTCGCCGAACCGGCGTCGCGAATCGGTTCCGCGGTGACGTTGTCGTGCAAAATATTCCCCTGCGCTCCCGCGGCCACACTGAGCGTGCCCTTAGGCAGACTGTTGCTGTTCCAGATCCAGTCGCTGGCATTGACCACACACTCGCCGGGCTCGCGTAAAATACAGCCGCGCACCAGCACATTGCGCGAGGCCATGGTCTGCGCCGGCGCAGAGACGATCGTGCCCACGCAGACATTGTCGGCGAAGACGATGTCGCGGATCGTGGTCATCTTCGGCGTTAACCGATCTACGAACTGTACATCGCCATCGAAGACATTTCCCGTGATCGTCATCCCGTGATACGTGCAGCCTAATGACTCCACGCGGGTGTTGAATTTCAGCGTGCTCTTCTGGGTCGTGATCTGGTCGCGAAAGACATTGCCCGTGACCACGATGTCGAAAATCTCGGAGACATGCGGCTGCGGCTCCGTGCGGAAAAAGAGGCACGCTCCGCCATTACTCTTCTTGATCGTCGGCACCGGCTCCACGTGGTTGCCAATCACGCGGATGTGGTTCGAGCCGTCGGTGATATTGATGCAGGTATAAGTGAACCGTACATGGTTGCCGCGGATCTCCACATTGCGGCTGCCAAAGATGACCTGCGGACCGTCGAATGTATTGTCGATGTCATTGTCCGCGATGAGGCCGCCGTTGCATTCATCCAGCTCGACAGCCTTGTTCCCGCAAGTGTCGATCGTATTGCCATACACGCACCAGTTCTTGAACTGAGAGGCCAATCGCGCCGGCTGGGTGTAGCCCATACCGCCGGGCTTGGTGCAACCGGCAGCCTGCTGCGCATCATAAATCCAGCAATTCCGCACCGTGATGTTATCGCACGACAGCAGCAATGCCTCGGGCGCGCCGAGCCGCGCGTTGAAACCCATGATCGAGCCGCCACCGATCTTCGCGTTATTGCCTGTGTAGCGGAGATTTTCGATCACCACATTGCTTGCGGGGATCGATTCGCTACCGATGCGTACCGGGTAGTAGCGCAAGGGATTCGGTGGCGTCGCCGGGTCGAGGTAGAGATGCGTGGCGTAACCTTGTCCACGCAAGGTGACGTTGCTCTTGATGATCACCGTCTCGTCGCCGGCGTGGCGGGTGAGCTTGAATTCCCCGGCGCCCAATTCGACCACACCGCCGCCGTGCTCCGCCGCCGCATCGATTGCTTTCTGCAGCACCTCATCCGCAGGTTTGTCCGAACCTGGCGCCTCCACGCGAATCGCGAAGCCATCCGCGCCTTTCACCGGCGCGAGCAGCAGATCGGTCGCGAGCATCGCCACCCAGAAGGCCAGCCATTTCCGAGAGAACATACGGAGAGAGGCGATCGCGGCTAGTTGTTTGACGGTTTCCTTGCCGCCGGCGAGCCACTCGAGATCGAAGCGAGAGAGTGTGATGAATTCGCCGGGAAAGCCCGCTTTCATCGCTCGCCTGCAGAATTCGGGGCTTACAAAATTCAGATTACAGTTCATGGAATTTTTTGGCGGCGTCGCTGCTGATTATCCGTCGTAGCGCAGCCGTTCCCCCTCTCTCCAAAGCTCGTCGAATGCCGGCAGCGAGTTGATCGATTTGCGGAGACAACGCCTTACCAGCAGCGTGCGCCTTGCTAATCCGTTCCAATAGCTGCTCACCCTCGTTTTTAAGTCGAATCACAATTTCGTCTGGCGGCACAGCGGTGAACCCACGCACTTTCGCCTCCGCGGGAAGAGCAAACGAGCGCAGCTCGTAGGGACGGAGCGTAAGGGACCATTGTGCGGGAGCCTCGATGACCTCACTCGTGGCCAAGTCGATAACCCGGCAGGAAACATCGATCTGAATTTCGACAGGAACGGAAAAATAGTCTCTGTTCACCAGGTATAGATAACACCGGCCCTCGTGAACTTTCGTGCGCATCGTGACCGGATCGGTCTTTTCGCCAACCGTCTGAAATTTCTCCGCCGGCAGCGCCCGGTAGGCGAGGGCAAATTGCTGGATCAGCGCCGTATGCGCTTTATCGAGATAAAGTCCGCCCCTCATAATGCGGCAGGCATCCAGTTCCGCCACGGCGTGAGCATAGTGCTCCATGTAGTGGATTCCGCTGGGAAAGACCTGCGGAATTCGCAGTTGAGAATCCCACCAAAAGCCATCCTTCTCATACTCGGAATTCATGCGGCAGATGCCATCGGCTGGCTGGCCAAGGATGACGGCCATTTCCCGCGCTTGAGGATCCGTGGGTGCGCAAGCGAACCATTTGTTTTTGCCCCAGTTTTCCACCCAGTTGTTGAAGATGTAGGCGCCTCGGAAGATTCGCGCCGCGTTCGCCCCTTCATCCTCGAGCGCACGGCCCCGCGTGTCCCAGTGGCAATCAAACTCAATGGCGTGCTCTCCGCTGAGCAGGGTGGCATCCAGCCCTGCCTCACGGCGCAGCACGAGATTCGGATAGATGTTCAACGTCACGCGCAGATCGCCACGGGCGCGCACGAGAATGTCACGAATGGCGCACACCAAATCCCGCACCTTGCGGCATCGCCACGCGATCCATTCTTCCCGATGCTTAGCGGTCAGAAAGGCGTAACGCTGCGAAAATCGGTCGGGCGCCTTTTCATCCACCGGCACGGCGATCCCCGTCTCCTTCGCAAAAAGTCCCACTGTGTAGTCGTCATAGCCGGCCTTCAGCGACCCGAACCAGAGGATCGCAGAGGGGAACATCATGTGAAACGAGAGTCCTTTGAATGCGGCGAAACTCCCATAGCGATCCGCGATCTCCTGGACGATCCCGAGTACCGCAGCCTGCACGACCGGGTGGAGCGGATTGAAGATCGGGCCCCAGCGATCCAGCCCGGCTTTTTTCTCGCCGTAAGCCCATGGAAACTGGTCGTCCGTCTTGCCCCCGATCCCGGTGCCCGTCTTCTCGCGATATTCGACCAACTTGGAAAAATTTCCGACGTTGTATTCGCGCGTCCAATCGTTGGTCCCCGCCTGCACCTCGTCGTTGAAAAGCATGTTGTTGATCGTCTCCGCACCAGCCTGAATCGATTTTAAGTCGGTATTCATCCGCTCCATCAGACTGCCCAGGCGCATCAGCGTCACCGTGCCTCGAAACTCCAATTTCTCCTCCCAAAAACGCTTCAGCAATCGAGTCACCCAGTCTGCAGGATGACTCGTCCAGCGGACATATTGCGTCCGGTCCTTCGGGGATACGGCGATATCCAGGTAGTGAGCCGGTTCACGCTGAGAGGGAAAGACCGGGCCGTGGTACCAGATGATCGGGTAGGCTAGCGACTTCTGTCCCGAGTGGCGCGCGTAGGCGATCATCCTGGCGAGCCACTCGTCGAAAGTCGCCGCGCCTTCGCTCGCCGCCGAGCCACAGGGATCTTCGTATTGAATACCCAACTCGCGGCGCGATCCATCTCCCGGATCACCCGGCACCGGCTGCAGCGGCAGATCGGTCAGTTCGTAAATGGCAAGAGTGGCTACGGCTGCCGGCTCGCCACCGGCTAAAGTCGTGAACACAATGCTGCAATCCTTCCAGCGCGGCCAAAACACTTGCCGGATTTCGAGCATCCCTCCGCTCAGCGGCAACCCGGGGCCCGTGAAGACACCGGTGGACAAATCATAGCAAGTGCCGTCCGTTACGCTCATGAAGCGACGTTTGTCGTCAGGATAGCGAACGACAGCGAGATGCGGCCGGCCCACGTTTTCGACGGCAAAGCGATAGCCGAAACGCGACTGCGGTGTGGCGTCTGCCTCCCGATAGCGCCCGATCGGCGTTTCCGCGACTCGTGCTTCACGCAAAGCAAAGTACTTTTCTGGAGGATAATCCTTCGAGCAATCAAACGATGCCACCAACTGCTCATCCCCGAGCTCGTCGGCGGCAATCGCCGCCGTATCCACAAGTGTGAGAGCCGACGTCAAGACACCCGCCGAAATACCGCGCACAAAATCGCGACGAGAGACGCCTTCGGATTCTCTCATTGAATTGTTGAGATCATGTGAGGCGTTATTTCGAAAGTGAGTCACGGCCTTCCGCGAGCCACTCGAGATTGAAACGCGCGAGGGTGATGAACTCGCCGGCGTAACCCGGCTTGGTGCCCCGGTCATAGAAACACAGGATCGTGCCGCTTTTCGTCACCGCGATGTCGCTATACATGCTCGGCCCCGGCTCCACGGCGCGGGATACCGACCACGTGCGGCCCTCGTCGTAGCTCAGCTTCACCGTCACATTCTTGCGGTCGCGATATTTGCCCGGCTCTTCCTTGCCATCGGCGCGAGCGAGATTGTCGGGATTGCAAAAGAGGATGCGATTTTTGCCACCGTCCTTGGCCAGTGAGTAGCGCACCATGCTGGCCATGCAGGTCGGCTCGAGCAGCGCGTCGTCGAACTTCGGCGTGCTCCAGTTCGTCGCGCCATCCTTGCTCGTCGTCACCAGGCGACGATGCGCCTTCGATTCGCTGCGCGCGTTGAGCATCACGCTGCCATCGGCCAGTTCGATGGAGATGGTTTCATTGGGATCGATCCACTCTTCCGTGTTTGGCAGCGCGATCTCACCGGCGTGCCAGGTCTGGCCGTGATCGTCGCTATACACCGTCGCCGCGACGGAAGGGTGGTGGGCATTGTTTCCCGTGGCCGCGGAGAGCCACACCGGCACTACGAGCCGCCCGGTCTGGAGCTGGATGGCGTGGTCCGGCCCGGTGGCCAGCACTTTCCACGGATAGGCTGCGTGGAAGGTCTCGAAGGCACCCGTGATCTCCACCGGCGTGCTCCATGTTTCCCCATCATCCGTGCTGCGCTGGTAGAAGCAGCGCATGTACTCGAGGCAGAAAAGCATGTGCACCGTGCCGTCGCGATCCGCAATGAGGACCGGGTTATTGTAAGTCACGTCGTTCGGGTCCACTCCTTTCACTTTCAGCGAAAAGGGATTCTTCGTCTTTGGTCCCGGCACATTGGCGATGCTTCTCATCTCGCCCCACGTTTTGCCTTCATCAGTCGAGCGCTTGAGCACGATCTCGATCTGATCCCAGTCGCCGCCTTTCTTCCGCGCCTCGCACCACGCCAGCACCGTACCCTTGGCGGTCACCACGATGCCGGGGATATGGAAGATCTTGTAGCCACCGTCCCCCGCGGTGAAGAGATCACTCTTCTCGATAAAAGGTTCCGCGGCAAAGGCCGCAGGCAACGAAGACAGCACGGCCAGCAGACAGCAGAGGAGGGAACGCATGATCGGGAATGTGCCGAAGGTGCGTGAGGGAGGGAAGCTGGCTTTACTGGTCAGTTGAGTTGACCAGTCTGGGCTTTCGCCCAAAGCGACAAAGATTGAATTGAGACACGGATGAACCCGTTCATCCTGCTGAATGCTACGTCGCATCTCGATCTCACATGGATTGATCAATCCGTGTTTCATCCGTGTCCATCCGTGGCTAATCCCACTGCTGGCTCGGCTCAGGATGGCGGAGCGGGCGCAGCTTGACCTCCCCCATCACCACCCACAATCCTTCGCCATGCGTCCCCCCCACCTGCTGCTCTGCCTCACTCTCGCTCCCCTGCTCGCTCTCGCGGCCGAACCGGAGACGCATTGGTGGAAGGGCAACCTGCACACCCACTCGCACTGGAGCGATGGGAACGACTACCCGGAGATGATCACCGATTGGTACAAGAACCACGGCTATCATTTCCTCGCGCTGTCGGATCACAATGTCCTCCCCGATTACGAGCGCTGGATCTCTATCGCCAAGAGCAAGGGCGGCGAACTGGCTTTTACCAAATACCTCGCCCGCTTTGGCGACAAGTGGGTGGAGCAGCGCGATACCGCTGGCGATCGCGAGGTGCGACTGAAGATGCTCAGCGAATTTCGCGGCCAATTTGAGAAGACCGACCGTTTCCTGATGGTCGCGAGCGAGGAGATCACTGGCCGCTATCTCACCGCGCCCATCCATATCAATGCCACCAACCTGCGCGAGAAGATCGAGCCGCAAACGGGCAGCAACGTCGTGGACGTAATGCAGAAGACCGTCAATGCCGTGAATGAGCAGCGGCAGCTCACGGGCGTGCCGATGTTCTCGCACATCAATCATCCCAATTTCGGCTGGGGCATCACCGCCGAGGAACTGATGCAGCTCGACGGCGAGCGCTTCTTCGAGGTCTACAATGGCCACCCGAGCGTGCACAACGAGGGCGATGACAAGCACGCCAGCACCGATCGCGTGTGGGACATCATTCTCACCGAGCGGCTGGCGGAACTGGGCAAGCCCGTGATCTTCGGCCTCGGGACCGACGACTCGCATCAGTACCACAATGAGCCGAACAAGCTGAGCCATCCGGGCCGCGGCTGGGTGATGGTCCGGGCGCCCCACCTCACGGTCGAGAATCTCATCACCGCGATGGAGGCGGGCGATTTCTACGCCTCCTCCGGAGTCGTGCTGAAGGATGTGCGCCGCGAGGGCAGACAGCTCGCCATCGAAATCGAGCCTGAACCGGGTGTCACCTTCACCACGGAATTCATCGGCACGCGCAAGGGCTACGACCGCACCAATACCCAGGTCCTCGGGGAATCCGGCGAGACGTTGCGCGTGACGCGACGTTACAGCAAGGACATCGGCGCTGTGCTCGCCACGGTCGAGGGTACCTCGGCCAGCTACACGCTGAAGGGCGACGAGATCTATGTGCGGGCTCGTATAACTTCTTCCAAGCAGAAGGCCGATCCAGCCAGCGCCGCAGGTGAATTCGAACGCGCCTGGACGCAGCCGCTGGTCCCCGCCGGAAAATGAAACATTCAACTGTTCATCCCATGACCGGAATCGTTGCTGCTGTTTCCCTTCTCGCTGCGACGGCGCTCGGTGCCGACCAACCTTTTTCCATTGAAATCCAGGACGCGGCCACAGGGCGAGGCGTGCCGCTGGTGGAACTGGAGACGATGGACAGCCAGCTCTACATGACGGACAGCGCCGGGCGCGTCGCCTTTCACGAGCCGGGGCAGATGAATATCCCAATCTGGTTTTCCATGCGCTCGCACGGTTACGAATTTCCCACCGACGGCTTCGCCATGACCGGCCAGCGCTTTACGACCAAGCCGGGCGAGCACGCCGTGCTCAAGGTGAAACGTCTTAACATCGCCGAACGCCTCTGCCGCCTCACCGGCCAGGGCATTTATCGCGACAGTGTGCTGCTCGGCGAGAAAGTGCCGCTAGAGGAACCGCTCACCAATGGTGGCGTGGTCGGGCAGGATTCCGTGCAATCGGTCGTCTATCGCGGGCGCATTTTCTGGCTCTGGGGCGACACCATGCGCATGTCCTATCCGCTGGGAAATTTTCGCACCACCTGTGCTTGGTCGGACCTGCCGGAAAAGGGCGGCCTGCCCGCGGAGCAAGGCGTAAACTTCCACTACTTCACGGACAAGGATGGCTTCGCCAAGGAAATGTGCCCGCTGGAACGCAAGGAAGGCGTGGTGTGGCTCTTCGGTCTCGCGGTGGTGAAGGACGACGCAGGCGCGGAAAAGCTCATCGCGCACTACGCGCGGCGGGGCGGGCTGGAAAAACTTTTCGAGCACGGTGTCGCGGTCTTCAACGACGAGAAGGAAATCTTCGAGAGCGCGGCCACTCTGCCGCTCGGGGAGAAGTGGCGCTATCCGCGCGGTCGTGTCACGCCTGTGCAAGAGGGCGGGACGGACTATCTGTATTACGGCGACGCCGGCCCCAGCGTACGCGTACCGGCCCGGCTGAAGGATGTGTGCGATCCCGCGCAGTACGAGGCGTGGACTTATCTCAGCGAGACCGGTCCACGGCGCCGCGCCGATGGCCTGCTCGATTATGCCTGGCGCCGGGATGTGCCGCCCGTGGAATCGCAGGAGGAAGCGAAGCTCGTGCAGCGCCGCCTGATCAAGCCCAAGGAATGTCGGCTCATGCCGGAGGACGTCGCCACGCATCAGCGCATCACCCTCCACGAAGGTAGCGTTTATTGGAATGCCTACCGCCAGCGCTGGGTGCTCATCGCAGTGCAATATGGGGGGAAATCCTCCTTCCTCGGCGAGGTCTGGTATTCCGAAGCCGCCACCCCGGTCGGGCCATTCCTGTACGCAGTGAAGATCGTCACGCACAACCAATATTCCTTCTACAATCCGGCCCAGCATCCCTTCTTCGATGAGGATGGAGGACGCCGCATTTACTTCGAAGGCACCTACGCCTCCACCTTCTCCGGCCGCAAAGAGCGCACGCCACATTACGATTACAACCAGATCCTCTACCGGCTCGATCTCAGCGACCCTCGGCTGAAGCCCGCCCAGCAGTGATGGCCCCGTAACGGTTCAATCTTAGAATGGCCAGCCCCGTGGGTTGTCCTGCTAGCCTGCCAGCCCCCCATGAACCTGCGTCTTCCCGCCGCTCTCTCCATAGCCGTCGCCTGCACTGCTTCCGTCTTCGCCGCCAATGGCAATCGGCTCACCTATCTCGACGACAATTCGCCCTTCTGGCCTACGCCCCAGTCGCCGAAATTCATCACCCCTCAGTGGGTCGGCGAGCCGGGCGTCGATGCCGTGGTCATCCTCGCCATCGATGACATGCGCAACGCGCCGAACACCCCGGAGGGCCAGCCGGGCACGGCGAAGTATGAGACATTTCTGCGCCCGATTCTCGACCGGCTGAAGAAGATTGAGCCGGCGCATGGCGGCGATGGCCGCACGCCGTTGAGCATCATGACGAATACGGTCCTGCCCGGCGATCCGCAGCTCGCCGCGTGGTTGCGCGAGGGGGTCACGATCGAGAGCCATACGCTCACGCATCCGTGCCCTTGTCTCGGCAAGGCGAACTTCGAGGAGGCTCAGCGCATCTATCACGGCAGCGTCGATCTGCTGGCCAGCGTTCCGGACAATCATCCTGTGGCCTTCCGCATGCCGTGCTGCGATTCGATGAATTCGGCCAGCCCGCGCTTCTATTCGGAGATCTTCAACGCCGTCAGCCCGCAAGGCCGCTTCCTCTCAATCGATTCCTCGGTTTTCACCCTGCCGCCGGGCGAACGCTTCGCCAAGTATTTCCCCGACGCCATGCGCCCGCCGATGAAGCGCTCGCTCGGTGATTACGCCGGCTTCATCAACGACTACCCGTATCCCTACGTGATCGGAAAGCTGTGCTGGGAATTTCCCTGTGAAGTGCCGAGCGATTGGGAATCGTTCAACGTGCAGGGAGCGAATGCGCCGGCGATGCTCGACGATTGGAAAGCCGCGCTCGATCACGTCGTCGAGAAGCAGGGCGTCTTCACCGCGGTTTTTCATCCGCACGGCTGGAGCGCGCCGCAGCAGTGGGTGGAGTTGATCGATTATGCGGAGAAGACCTACGGGAAGCGGGTGAAGTTCCTCAATTTTCGCGAGGCCTTGGAGCGACTGGAGAAGAATGCGCTCGGTGGCGACAGCCTGCGCTCTGCCGATGGTCGCGACAACGGCGCGCGGATGCTCGATGTGAATGGCGATGGCTTCATGGACATTGTGGAGGGCGGACCGGGACATCGCATCACGCGCGTATGGCAGCCGACGGAAAATCGCTGGCGCGAATGCCCCACGCCCACGGCGCTGGCCACGGATACCGCCGAGGGCTGGCGACACACCGTCGGCGCGACGTTCGGCATCCTTCGACCCTCCGGCGCGGCGAGCCTGTTCGCCCTCGAATCCGAGCCCAAGGCGTGGACCTTCGATGGCGAGTGGAAGGCCGACGAGCCGCTGACCCACGGCCTGCCGGGCGGATCGAAACTGCTGTTGCGCGATTTTGATCACGACGGCATCTGCGAGCTGCTGGCCAATGACGACATCCTCTCATGGGACGACAAGGAGCAGCACTGGAAGCCTTCCGATTTCCGCCTGCCACCAGATTGCATGGCACTCGACGCTCACGGCCACGACAATGGTCTGCGTTTCATCGATCTGAACGGCGACGGCTTTGAGGATGTAGTCCAGTCGAACGGCGAAGGCTACGCCATGTATCTCTGGGCCGGCACGGTGAAGGCCAAGCTCGGCTGGAGTCGTGGGTGGCCGCATCTCGTGAGCAAAGGCGCAGCCGCCACCGATCTTTCGCATGCGAAGGTACTGCCCTTCGTGAAGGACGGCCGAAACTACGGCGCGTGGGTGCATGCCGATCATCTCGTATGGCAAAACGAAGCGCTCTTCACACCCGAGTCGGATACCGTGCAGCGCAGTTTCAAGGAGCTCATCGCTTTCGACGTGCCGGCGCCGAAGACCGCCGAGGAATCGCTGAAGGCAATCCAGCCGCCACCCGGCTTTACCGTGGAGCTGGTCGCCTCGGAACCACTCATCGAAGCGCCGGTATCCTTTGATTGGGACGCACAGGGCCGACTGTGGGTGGTGGAGATGCCCGACTATCCGCTCGGCATGGATGGCAATGGCAAGCCCGGCGGCAAGGTGAAGATTCTCACCGACTCGAAAGGCGACGGTCACTATGATCGTACCACGACATTCCTCGATGGCCTGCCTTTCCCAAATGGCATCCTCCCCTGGCGCAACGGCGTGATCGTCTCCTCCTCGCCGGATATCCTCTTCGCTGCTGAGGCTGATGGCCGCGTCACGGAGAAGCGCGTGCTTTTCACCGGCTTCCGCGAGGGGAATCAACAGCATCGCGTGAATGGCTTCGAGCGCGGCCTCGATGGCTGGGTCTATGGCGCGAATGGCGACAGCGGCGGGACGGTCAATGGAGTGAGCATCAGCGGTCGCGACTTTCGCTTTCGGCCGGATACTGGAGAATTCGAAGCGGAGAGCGGCTCCACGCAGTATGGCCGCCACCGCGACGACTGGGGCAATTGGTTCGGCAACAACAACTCCGCCTGGCTCTGGCACTACACGCTGGAAGATCACTACCTGCGGCGCAACCCGCGGCTCGCGGTCAAGACAACCAAGCAACCACTGGCCAATTACGCCGACGCCACGCGCTGCTTTCCGATCAGCGAGCTACCGATCCGCTTCAACGACCCGGGCGCGCTCGGCCATGTGACCAGCGGCTGCAGTGCGACACCGTATCGCGATGACCTCTTCGGCCCTGCTTTCGCAAACAGCATCTTTACCTGCGAACCAGTCCACAACGTCATCCACCGCGAAGTGCTTTCGCCCGATGGCGCGACCTTCATCAGCCACCGCGCGGGAGATGAGCAGGACCGCGAGTTTATCGCCAGCAAGGATCCGTGGTTTCGCCCCGTGTTCCTCAAGACCGGACCGGATGGGGCGCTCTATGTCGCGGACTTTTATCGCTTCGCACTCGAGCACCCGGAGTGGATCGCCCCGGAAACCCTCAACCGCCTCGACGTGCGCGCGGGGGCGGATAAAGGCCGCATTTATCGCATCTATCCCACGGGCGCGAAACTGCGCCCGATCCCGAATCTCGCGAAACTCGACAATGCTGCGCTGGCCTCCGCACTCGACAGCCCGAACGGCTGGCAACGCGACACGGCCCAACGCCTACTCGAGGAACGGAAGGCGCAGGACGCGGTGTCGCTTTTGAAGAAGCTCGTCACTTCTTCGCCCAACGCGAAAGCTAGAGTGCAAGCCCTCGCGACGCTCGGCACCCTGCACGCGATCGATGCCGAAATCGTGCGCACGGCGCTGCGTGATCTGCGCCCCGAGGTCCGGACGCAAGCCCTGCGCGCGAGTGAATCGCTCGCCAAACAAACGACTGACGTGCTACCGGCGTTGGTCGCTTGCCTGGATGATGCGGACTTCGTCGTCCGGCATCAGCTCGCGCTGAGCCTCGGCGAATTTCACGACGAGCGGGCCACTGCGGCTCTCATCAAGCTTGCCGATCGCGAAGGAGAGAATCCCCAGATGCGGCTGGCGATACTCTCTTCGCTCACGCCCGGGAATTCTCTTTTCGCCAAACTCAACGTGGCCAACGCCACCGCAATTCCGAAGATCGTGCTGCCCAAGCCGAGCACGCCCAACCGGGCGAAGGTCATCGCCAGCTACGCCCGCGTTGCTGAAATCAAGGGCGCCCCAAGCCACGGACACGAAGTCTATTTGCAGCAGTGCAGCATCTGCCATCGTGTCAAAGGCGAAGGCCACGAAGTCGGCCCCGATCTCGGCCAGGTCGGCGACAAACCGGTCGACTGGTTGCTCACCGCGATCTTCGATCCCAGCGCAGCAGTCGAGGCCCGCTATCTCATGCACAGCATCAAGCTCAAAAACGGCACCGAACTCGCCGGCATCATCTCCGCCGAGACGGCCAACAATATTGTCCTGCGTCTGCCCGGCGGGACCGATCTCCCGGTGCTCCGCGCCGACATCACCAGCGACCAGACAACCGCCCGCTCACTCATGCCCGAAGGGCTTGAGACAGTGCTCAAGCCACAAGACTTGGCGGATGTGATCTCCTACCTTCGCGCAAAATGAAGGAAACGGGTCAAGGGCAGAACATCCAACACCCAACATCGAACATTCAATGATTTCCGAAACTCCCGCGCTCTTCGATTCTGCCCGACGCTTCCGCAGCAACCTCATTGGATGTTGGGTGTTGGGCGTTGGATGTTGGATGTTCTGCCTTTTCCTCCAAGCCGCCTCCCCCGCTCCGCGCATCGTCATGACCTGGGTTCCGCCCTATGCGGTCGACAAGTGCCGCGCACGCCTGCACGAAGACATCGAGGGCCTCGGCCCGAAGGACGCGCTTACCCATCTCGCGTTGCAGTTCTGGATTCCGACGCGTGCCGGTGGCATCGAAAAGACGCCGCGTTACGGTCCGATCAGCGACGCCACGATCATCGAGTTCCGCGACTGGGCCCATCAGCACGGCATCCGCGCCATGCTCTGTGTTTACAATAGCGTCGAGTCCTGGGATTGGACGCTTGCCGAGGCCGGCTTCGTCGAGCATCGCGAGGAATTCATCAAAGCCCTCCTCGCCGAGATGGAACGACTCGGGCTCGATGGAGTCGACATCGATCTCGAGGGCGACACCAAATTGGAGATTTCGAAAGAGCCTTACCTCGCCTTCATTCGCGATCTCGCTCCTCGTATCCACGCGCTAAAGAAGCAACTCACTGTGGATAGCTTCGCTTACAAATGGGGCGCGCCGAACCAGACGTGGTGGGCCGACCTTTTTCCTCACGTGGATGCGCTCAATTCCATGGGTTACGAGCACATCGGCGCCAACGCTCCCGAATGGCGCGCCTACACCGCACAGAAAGCAGCTGCGGGCGACAATGCGGCCAAACTGCTCATCGGCGTTTCAGGAGCAAAACCGGATTGGCAAGGCAGCACCGTCGCCGAGCACATGGACTGGCTCGCCAAAGACAGCACCGTGGGCATCACCATCTGGGACGCGCGTTTCAGCGCGCCCTATTGGCAGACGGCGGACGCTTGGAAGCTCCTCGTGAAGCTGCGCGCAGGCCACTGACCTCTCGGCCTCCGCATCTCTGCGTTTCTAAAAACCTAGACCGGCAGCTTCAGCACCCGCTTCGCATTCTCGAAGAGGATCTTTCGCTCTGCCGCCTTGTCCGGAGCGAGCCGCCGGATCGTCGCCAGCATCTGCGAACCGCTGCACTTCTCTCCCGTTCCCACCGAGTCACTGCAATCGCTCCCATACATGAGCTTATCCTGATGCCTCGCGAGAAACCCACGGGCGTGCTCCTCATCGCGCAGCATGGCGTTCAGTCCCGAGCCCGCGCTCATGTCGCCGAACATGTTCGGGTAGTCGCTTAGTAATCGGTCCGTGGTGCCGCCCGCCGTGACTGGCCCTTTCGGATAGAGCACCGCCTGGTCCGCCTTGGCATCGATATTCGCCCACCACGTCTGCGCGTGGCCGATGAAGTTCACTTTCGGATACTTTTCCAGGATCGTATGGAAGCGCTCGAAACTTGTGTTGTAGCGGCCGAACTGAAAGTGCAGCAGCACCGCCACGCCATACTCCTGCGCGATCTCCGCCACGATCGATACGGCGCGCGAATCGGCATCGACCATGAATTTCTGTTCTCCGATGCCGCGCCCACCGGCCTTCAGCGCGCCCACGATCACCTCGCGCGCATCGCTCAGGTATGGCACCTCGTTGGCGAAGAAGAAGTATTCCTTCGGATGCAGGCGCGCGACCTCTTGCACGCGGTCATTGCCACTCGCCCCGGCCTCCAGCCCGTAAAAGCGCCCCGCCGGCAGCAGCACCGTGTGCGTTACCCCCATCGTGCGCTGATGCGCGAGCATCTGCTCATCCGTGCGGCCGGAGTAGTCAGTGTGCTGATGGATATCGATGACTGGCTCGTCACTCACCGCATGCACGCCAGTGAGCGTGGCTGCCGCGGCAGCGGCGGAGGTGAAAAGGAAATTCCGGCGGGAGAGGGAACGCATATTTCGAGAACTGGCGAAGTTGTTAAATTAATAACAACAAAGCATCTTTCCGCCACGGGGTTTATTTGGCAGTAATTTGATCAATTATGCGCCTGAACCCCCATTGGCTGCCCCTGCTCCTCCTCCCCTGCGCGCTTCTCGCCGCTGACCTCGCGATCAAGCCCAACGACCTCCCGCGCGTGCCGGCCACCGCCCCAGACAAGGCCGCCGCGACATTCACCGTGCGCCCCGGTTTTCACGTGGAGCTCATGGCATCTGAGCCCACGATCGTCAGCCCGGTGGCGATGAGCTTCGACGAGAACGGCAAGCTCTATGTCGTCGAGATGATCGACTATTCCGAGCGTCGCGACGAAAAGCTCAGCCGCATCAAGCTGCTTGAGAGCACCAAGGGCGATGGACATTACGACAAGGCCACGATCTTTGCGGACAACCTCCCCTGGGCTACCGGGATCACCTGCTGGGATGGTGGCGTCTTCGTCCTGGCCTCGCCCGACCTGCTCTATTTCAAAGACACCAAGGGCGATGGCCACGCGGATGTGCATGCTCTCGTCGCCAGTGGCTTTGGCAATCTCGTGGAAAAGCTCAACGTGCAGGCGTTACCGAACTATCTCCAATGGGGTCCGGACCAGCGCATCCACGGCGCGCTCGGTGGCAATGGAAGCCGCATCACCAACTTCGCACATCGTGAGGATCCACCGCTCGAGCTGCGCGGGCGCGACTATTCCTTCGATCCGCGCGACCTGCACCTGCGTGCGGAAATCGGCGGCGGGCAGTGGGGCATGAGCTTCGACAATGCCGGACGCAAATTCATCTGCAACAACAGCCGCCACATCGTGCAGCTGCTCTACGGCATCAATGCGCTGCAGCCCGGCGTTTCGCTGCCACCACCCGCGGTGGATATCGGCGTCGATGGGCCACAGGCCGAAGTCTTCCGCACCAGCCCGGATGAGCCCTGGCGGGTCATCCGCACCGCATGGCGTGTCAGTGGTGCTTCGCCCGGAATGGTGGAAGGCGGCGGACGTGCGAGCGGCTATTTTACAGGCGCAGCGGGCATCACCATCTATCGCGGCGACGCTTTTCCATCGGAGAATCTCGGCGACGCTTTCATCGCCGACTGCGGCAGCAACCTGATCCACCGCAAGAAACTGCACGGCGAAGTGCTGCTCACTGCCGAGCGCGCAGCGGATGAAAAGAAGAGCGAGTTCGCCGCCAGCCGCGACAACTGGTGCCGCCCCGTCTTCTTTGCCAATGCACCGGATGGTTGCCTGTGGTTCTGCGACATGTATCGCGAGGTCATCGAGCATCCGTGGTCGCTGCCCGAGCCGCTCAAGTCGCACCTCGATCTCAACTCCGGAAACGATCGCGGCCGGCTCTGGCGTCTCGTGCCCGATGAGGCAAAACCGCGTCCACTGCCCAAGCTCGGCGATCTCCCCAGTAAAGAACTCGTTGGCCTGCTTGCTCATCCGAACGGCTGGCACCGCGACACTGCTGCGCGGTTGCTGCATCAGCGCCAGGACCACTCGATCACGCCTGCGCTGCTCGATCTTGCTGAGCATTCCGCCTCACCGCTTGGCCGCCTCACGGCGTTGCGCGTGCTCGGCGGCTATGGTGAGATCAATAATACCGTGCTCGCCAAAGCACTGACGGACAAGGATCCACAAGTGCGCGTGCAGGCCATCCACTCGACAGCGGCGCGCTATGTTGACGCCCCGGTTCCTGTCGCGATCGATGCCGCTCTGCACGCTCTCGGCAAAGACGATTCCGGCTTCGTGCGCTATGAGTTGGCGTGGGCGCTTGGCTCACTGCAAGTCCAGGACAAGGCCGGCATGATTCTTCAACTCGCCCAACGCGATGCCACGGATTCCTGGGCTCGCACTGCGCTGCTCACCGCAGCCGGTGATCAATCCAGCGCTCTCTTTCAAGCCAGCGTCCGATCGGATGCCGTGAAGATCGATCCATCCTTCTCCCGCGAACTGGCACGCGCCATCGGCACACACCACCAGCCTGCCGAAGTCGACGCCGTCATTACCCACGCGCTCACCGCAGCGGAGCAGGCGGACTGGCTGACACCGCTCGCCGAGGGACTGGTCCGGGGCGGCTCATCGCTCGCCAAAGCCGACACCGGTCGCAAGCTGCAACCGCTCATCGCAATCGCTACGGATCATCTGCGCCGCAACGTTGATATCCATCCAAATGATTTCACCATTCTCAGCGTCGCAGGCTCCGCGGATACCGCGACCGTCATCGCTACTTCGCTCGCGAATCGCCTGCCCGTCTCGCTAGCCACCCCGGCGCTCGAAGCCCTCGCCCGCTTGAATCCGCCCACATTCGGCAAGATCCTCACTGACTCATGGCCATCCTTGCCGGAAGAGGCGCGCCCGCTCGCCCTGCGCCTGTGGCGCACCCGTTCACTGCAGGTGCCGGCTCTGCTCGATGCAGCCGCCGCGGGCATTGTGAAGGTGGCGGACTTTTCCGCCGAAGACCTCGCATCGCTTCGCGAGAGCAAGGTCAATGAAATCCGCGCACGCGCACTTTCGCTCTTTGGCCCCGCGCCATCGCGCACTGAGGCGCTGGCCGCTTATCATCCAGCGCTCGAAATGAAGGGCACCGCTGCCAAGGGGCACGCCACCTTCCAGGCCCGCTGCACGCTCTGCCATCGCTTCCATGGCGAAGGCAACAGCGTCGGGCCCGAGCTCGACGCATCCGCCGCGGCCGGGCGAGAGAAGCTCATGGGCAACATTCTCGAACCCTCACGCGAGATCACCGCGGGCTTCCCCATGGCGATCGTGGAAACCAAGAGCGGTGAACGGGTCGCCGGAATCGTCGCCGCAGAAACAGATGGCACGGTCGCCTTGCGGACGCCGGGTGGATTGCTCCGCACCTTCCCTCGTATCGATGTCGCCCAGATCGAGCGCTCCAGCCGTTCACTCATGCCGGATGGCATCGAAGCCGGCCTCACCCCTCAGGACATGGCCGACCTGCTGGAGTTCCTCTCCTCCAAATGAAGCGCCGCGCCTTCCTGCACCTGCTTGGCGCGGCCTGCGGCGGCGCACTTGCTCAGCCAGATAGTCCCGCGCGCCATCCGCTGATGACCTTCCCGGATGCGTCGGGCGCGTGGCGCCCTGTAAAGACATCCGCCGACTGGAACGGGCGCCGATCGGCCATCCTCGCTGCGATGCAGACCATCACCGGTCCGCTGCCCGGCGCAGAAAAGCGATGCCCCCTAGATCTACAAGTGCGCGAGGAAAAGGACATGGGCAACTATGTGCGTCGCGCCATCACCTACGCCAGCGAGCCCGGCTCGCGCGTACCGGCCTATCTGCTCATACCCAAGCGGCTGCTCGACACAGCAAACGTCAAGGGGAACGCCGTCCTCTGCCTGCATCCCACGGACAACGCGATCGGCTGCAACGTAGTCGTCGGCCTCGGAGGCAAGGAGCATCGCCAGTATGCGGCCGAGTTGACCGAACGCGGCTTCGTCACGCTCGCGCCGGCCTATCCTCTACTCGCCGACTACCAGCCCGATCTCGCCGCGCTCGGTTACGTGAGCGGCACGATGAAAGCGATCTGGGACAACATGCGAGGGCTCGATCTGCTCGACTCTCTCCCTTTCGTCCGACCCGGCAACTACGCGGCCATCGGCCACTCTCTCGGCGGTCATAACTCCGTCTACACCGCTGTATTCGATGAGCGCATTCAGGCCGTCGTCTCCAGCTGCGGCCTCGATTCCTTCGCCGACTACAAGGGCGGCGACATCACCGGCTGGACCAGCACGCGCTACATGCCACGCCTTGCCGATTACAAAGGCCGCTCCAGCGAGACGCCCTTCGACTTCGACGAACTCCTCGCCATACTCGCCCCGCGACCGGTGATGATCAGCGCTCCGCTGCACGACGCCAATTTCCGCGCCGCCAGCGTGGATCGTATCACCACCGCCGCCCGTGCCGTCTACTCTCTCTACGGCGCGCCCGACAGCCTCGTCGTCGAGCATCCCGACTGCGAACACGATTTCCCCGATCCGATTCGAGAGAAGGCCTACGCCTTCCTCAAGGCCGCACTGACATCCACAGCTCGCGCCTGATTACGCGCCATTTTCCTGCACCCACTGCGCGGCGCGGCTGTAGAGCTCTGCCGCATTGCGCAGCTGCAGCTTCTCCTTGATGCGCGCGCGATAGGTATCGATCGTCGTCTCCCCGAGGTGCAATTGCTGGGCGATCTCGCGGCCATTGTAGCCGCGCCCGATGAGTTGAAAGACTTCCAATTCCCGGTCAGCCAGCAGATCCATGCGCGATCCTCCGCCCACTGCTTTGGGGTTGGTGATCTTCTCGAGCATCATGGTGGTCATCTTTTCGCCGAGATAGATTTTCCCGGCCAGCACCTGGCGGATCGCGTCGGTCAGCGTGGACGACGCCTCACTCTTGGAAATGTATCCTTTCGCGCCTGCCCGCAAGACGCGCTCAGCATAGAGCGACTCGTCGTGCATCGAGAGCACCAGCACGGGCACATTCAGGCCGTGCGCCTTCAGGTCTTTGACCAGTTCCAGCCCGCTCGATCCGCGCAGGGTGATGTCCACGATGGCGATATCCGGTGAGGTCTGCTGGATGATACGCAGCCCTTGCTGGATATTATCGGCTTCGCCGCAGACCGTGAACCCGGGCTCGCGGGCCAGCATCTGGCCCAGCCATTCGCGGAACATGAGATGGTCTTCGACGAGCGCGACTTTGACGATTTTGGGACTAATTTTCTGGGGCATGGTGAAGTGGGAGGGAACAACGGACGATGGCCCCGC
>JBGGMZ010000281.1:0-16106 GCA_041287745.1 Chthoniobacter sp.
TTCCTCGCTGGAATTGGCCATCGAGGGCAACTCGCTCGCCTGGTCGCGCGATGGTATTCAGCTTCCTTCGGAGCGGAATACACAGACCGTTTTCAACAACCTCTTCGGCGTGGAAAAGGATAGCAAGGACGTCGTCCGCCGCCGGCTCGCGCGGCGCGGCAGCATCCTCGATCTCGTGGCCGACGACGCGAAGCGCGTGAACCACAAGCTCGGCACCGAAGATCGCAGCAAGCTCGACGAATATCTTACCGCCGTGCGGCAGGTGGAGGAGCGCACCCAGCGCGCCAACTCCTGGCTCGACGTGTCGAAGCCCGAGGTTTCGCCGGAGGACATTGCCCGTCTCACGCGCAAGCTGAGCATGGCCGAGGCTGGCGAATACTACCGTCTCTTCTACGATCTCATGATCATGGCGCTGCGCACGGATAGCACGCGTGTCATCACCTGTATGATCGGCAGCGAATCGCAGGCCAGCGGCATTCCGGAGATCGGCATCTCGCAGACGCGCCACGGCCTTTCCCACCACAATGGCGACCCGGAGCAACTCCGCCGCCTCACCCAGACCGACACCTTCCTCATCGAGCAGTTCAGCTACTTCCTCGACCAGCTCAAGGAGCACCAGGAAAACAACGCGCCCTTGCTCGATACCACGCAGGTCCTATGGGGCAGCGGCATGGCCTACGGCCACAGCCACGGCAACGCCAACCTCCCGACCATCCTCGCGGGCGGCAAGGCGCTCGGCTACAAGCACGGCCAGCACGTCGATTTCAACCTGCCGACCATCGGCGCTTACAATGTCGCCGACGCCCAGGCACATTACAAAGTGTGCTCGCGTCCGGTGGACAACGACGCGCGCGTCAGCAATCTCCTGCTGACCATGCTGCAGCAGGTGGGTGTGAAAGAAGAACGCTTCCAGGACAGCCTGCGCCCGCTCAAGGAAATCCTCGCCTGACGCTGCTGCATGCGCCGTGTTCTCCCTCCGCTCCTTGGCATCTTGATGTCGGCGCTGCTCCTGCACGGGGCAGACCCGCTGCCTTACCGCACCGATGCGGACGGCCCCTCCAACAAGAAGGTCCTGAAGCCGGACGGGAAACCGCTGGAGTGGTTTAAACTCGTGGAGGGTGAGTTCCCGCCGGAAGGTTCCGCGCACGCCATTTCTGGCGAACTGATCCGCGTCGAGCATCCGTTGCGTACATTTCGGATCCGAGTCGATCGTGATGACAGCCAGGACCGCGGCGTGTGGGATCTGCCGCTGGAAGCGGAGATGTTGCCTTACGGTTCGATCTCCTATCACGGCACCTACGCCGCGCTGTGCGATATCCCGCTCGGCACTCATCTGCGCGGACTCTTCTACCAGCGGGCGTCAGATGACAAGACGCCGCCGCCTGATGGCGCCTACCGCCGCGGTATCACGCCGGACAGAGATTTCCGCCGCTGCTTCCGTCTGGAGGACGACTTCTCCTTTTACGCCCGCCAAAAGCAGCTCTGGAAAATTGAGTCCGTCGACCTCAAGGAAAACAAGCTCGTCGCGCGCTTGCAGCAGGATGGCCAGCCGATCGGCGACCCGAAAAGTTTCGAACTGACCAAGGCCACGCGCGTGTTGCAAGGCTCCGGCTTTGCCAAGCTCGAAGCGCTCCAGCCTGGGCAGGAAGTGCTCTTCAATCTCAACTGGGCCACGCTCTACGGCCCTGGCCGCGTCACCGACCTATGGGTCGACGCCGAAGCCCGCACCCTCGCCACCGCGCAGCAGCGGGAACTCAATCTCCTCTATGTCCGCGATCACGGCCTGCCCGCGTGGGTCTCCGCCGTGGATGACGAGCAAGAGACAGTCACCGTCACGCTCTTCAGCAACGTCGACCCTGTTTTATTCAACGACTTTGGCCTCGATGCACCCGTGCCGAAAGGCATGTCGGCCGACACGAAGACTCAGCCCCAGGCCAACCTCTTCGTCGCCGAGCCCAGCCTCCTGACCTACGACCCGACCAACGACCGCAAAGGGGGCAACATCCTTGAGCGCACCACCGTCCCCACCGCCCCCGGCAGCAGCGGAGTTCAGGTCAAAGTGAAGTGCAGCATGATGCTGGAAGGCTACCGCCCGCGCCACATCGTCCTCGTCCAGCCCGCCACTTGGATCTACCGCACGCTGCCGATCGAAGAGCAGCTTTTCGGGCGGGAGTGACGAGCGCGGTGTGAGCGGTCGAGACAAAACTCTAGCTGGAACCAAGGCGCTGTAGTCACGGCGCTCTGCCGCCGTGTGGAGGACGGTGGACGCACTTTAGGGCGGGTTCTGCAGGGCGGAAACACCGTTGGCGTTGCCTACCGCAACGCCCCTGAAAAGTGCATAACAGGCTCTAGGTGCCCATCATCTCCGTGATCTGCTTGGTCGCGATGCCGATGGGGCGATCCAGCGGGACGCCAGCGCACGCCAGTAGCGTGGTGAGCAGGTCGCCTTGGTTGCCCTTGGTGTCGGGCAGGAAGCGGCCGGTCTTGATCGTACCACCGCCGCGACCGGCGACGATGAAAGGCAGATTTTCGCGGGCGTGCTTGTTGCCGTCTTCCAAACCGGAGCCCCACATCATGATGCAGTTGTCGAGCAGCGTGCCGTCGCCTTCCCGCAGGCTGGCCATCTTCTTCACCATGTAGGCGAATTGTGTGATGTTGAACGCGGTGATCTTGGCGACCTTGTCGACTTTGTCCGCCTGATTGTTGTGATGGGTTTGCGAGTGATGCTCGTCGTTGAAGCCGAGCTCGGGATAGGAGACGCCATTCGGCGTGGAGCCGATGTAGGTGCTCACGCGCGTCGTGTCGGTCTGGAAGGCGAGCACGTTGAGATCGCACATGACCTGCATGTATTCGCTGCGCTTGTCGCCCAGCGGAATCTTGATCTCGATCGGCGGTGAATCGGATGCGTTCCGCTTGCTCGTGCTGACGCCGGCCTTCTCCAGCGCGGCTTCTTTCTGGCGATACTCGATGGCGGCGATGCGGCGCTCCACGGAACGCACGCTGTCCAGATATTCGTCCAGCTTGTGCTGGTCGACCTGGGGCAGACGCCGACGCAAATCTTTCGCGCCGCTGATGACCAGATCGAGCATGCTGCGATCCAGCGCATCCGTTTCCGAGGCTTTGCGGCCGCCGTTCTGGTCGGCTTTATTGAAGAGCCGGTTGAGCACACTGCGCGGATTGATCTCCGCCGGGACCGCCTGGGTGGGCGAGCGGAAGCTGCAGTGCGAATAGTAGCCCTCGTTCAGCCCTTCCTGGTTTTCCTTGTGCGTCTGCGGCATCGTAGCCAGCTCGAGAGAGGGCAGCGACGTGAGGCCGCCGACGTAATTGGCAGCAATCTGGTCGGCGGAAATGGCGATGTTGATTTGGTTGCGCTTGTTCGAATCCGGCAGCGACGCCGTCAGCCAGGTGGAAAGCTCGAGCGCATGCGGCGCGCCATTGAACGGCGCGATCGGCGTTCCCGAGATGCCCTTCATCAGCAGACAGTGGTCGAGCACCGGCAGGAGCGATTCCAAGGCGGGTGGGGGCGTGGTCAGGAAGCTCTCCGCATCGGCCGGCCAGAATTGATCCATGATGACCCCGTGCGGCATGTACATGAAGCCGAGGCGCACCGGCGGTTTGTAAGCCTTATTGCCGGGAGCGGCCCAGCCCATGGTTTCCAGGAGAGGCAGGGCGAGTGCGGCCCCCATCCCCTTCAGGTAAGTGCGGCGATCGATGAGAGGGCTATTTGGCATTGGGGGCGGAGGAGGATGCGAGCTGCTCTTGGATGCGGCGGTGAGTGAAAGGGTAGCTGGTGACGACCTCGGTGATGAGGGTCTGCATTCGATTACCATCCGCGGCGATCTTTTCCATTAGGTGATCGACGACGATTTCATCATACCCCTCCAGCTGGCGGCACAGGGCGTAGGCCAGCAGTTTTTGCGTCAGGTTGCGGGTTAGTTCGGTCGTTCGGGCGGCGATGATCGTCTTCAGCTCCTTGGGAGACGTGAAGTGCTTTCCGCCCGGAAGTTCGCCGGCGGCATCGATCGCGCCGCCCGTATCGTCCTGATCCCGCCAGCGTCCGATGGCATCGAAATTCTCCAGGCCGAATCCGATGGGATCGAGGATCTTGTGGCAATTGGCGCAGACGGCATTCGTGCGATGCAGTTCCGTGCGCTGGCGCAGGGTCAGATTCTCGACCGTCTTCTTATCCTGCTTGTCGAGAGCCGGGACATTTGGCGGAGCGGGCGGGACGTGCTCGCCGAGCACTTCTTCCAGGACCCACACGCCGCGTTTGACGGCACTGGTGCGATTGGGAAACGAGGTGGTGGCCAGGACCCCGGGCATCCCGAGAATCCCACCGCGATTGGCATCGGTGAGTTGCACCCGGCGCATCTCGGGGCCGGTCACGGTCTTCTCCAAGCCATAGATCGGGGCCAGGGTGCCGTTGAGGAACGTGTAGTCGCCATCCACGAAAGTGATCGCGCTGCGGTTTTCGCGGACGATGCTCTCGAAAAACAGACGCGCCTCGTCGTACATCGCCTTGCGCATCTCGGGAGTCATCTGGGGAAACTTGGCGGTGTCGAAGGTCTTGCTCTCCAGAGCACCGAGCCCCAGCCATTGCGCGCCAAAGCCATCGAATAGCGCCCGGGCACGCGGGTCTTCCAGCATCCGCTTTACTTGCCCCTTCAGGACCTCCGGCTCATGCAGCGTGCCGCCATCGGCCAGCTTCGAGAGCTCCGCATCGGGCATGGTGGCCCACAGGAGATACGACAAGCGGGAAGCGAGTTGAAAGTCATCCAGCGGCACAATGTTCTGCCCCGCCTCCGCCTCGCCCGCGGGCGTGATGTAGAGGAACTGCGGAGAGACGAGGACCGCCTTGAGCATCAAGCGCAGAGCGGCGGGGTAGGCCAGTTTGTTTTGGCGCCCCAGGTCGAAGACGCTCACCAGCACATCCAGCTCCGCGTCCGACGCTGGCCGGCGATAGGCGCTGCGGGCCAGCGTCCGCGCGATACTTCTCGCCGCCTCCCGGGCATCCATCCCTGCCGCCGGCGTTTCGCCAAACAGACGCTTTTCCATCTCCGTGGGCGGCGAACCCTTTGGCGCCAGGATCCGATCCAGCACGTCATTGGCGATCCCAAGATACTGCTCCAATTGGAGAGGGGAGAGTGTATTCAGATACCCCTGACCGAATACCTCATCGGGCAATTCATGTGCGACCTCCGGTTCCACCCCGAAGAGATCATGCAAGGTGTTGCCATATTCCGCCTTGGTTAGGCGACGAATGACAAAGGCGCCCGGATCCTTCGGGCTGAGAAACTTGAGCACCGCCACCCAGTCCATGAACTTCTGGCGCTCTTCATCCGTCGGCTGCTTGGCCGCGTCGTCCGGCGGCATGTCGTGCGTCTTCACGTTCGCAAACGACTCCTTCCATTGCTTGCTGAAGGCCGAGTTGCCGGGATTCTTCAGCGCCGGGGAAAAGGTGACCCCCGCCTTCCTCTTTTTGTCGCCGTGGCAGTCTTTGCAGTAGGAGGTGACGAAAGGGACGACGTGATCTCGAAAGGACTTTTGAGCATCCGCCTGCAGCGCAGCAAAATCGGTGTCCTCGGTTGATTCCCCCCGGCAATTCCAAGATAGCGACCACGCGAGGCCCAACGCGATCAAGGCGATTACGTTGCGGCGAAAAGAGGCTGGGGGGATGGTCGATTTGGTCGGCACTGGAGCGATGTTACGGATGATTGGCGGTCGGTCAATTGGCGCAGATACGCGCAGGCTTGCCTGGCCCAGCTATTTCATTCCGACGGCCGGTCTGACTTAGGGCGAATTTTTGCGTGTCGCTGGAGTCCGGGTCGGCTTGATCTCTACGAAATTCTACGGTCGGGGTTGCCAGCGGCGGAAAGTGCGTCGAATGTCGCGCCCGACAGCCTCCCTTTCCTCGACCGTTTCCCCCAAAGGAATCTGCCACCGATCGATTGATCCTTGGAGCCTCCATTTCTATGAACCGACGCAGCTTTATCCTCCGATCCATTGGCGCCACGCTCGCCTTGCCGAAACTGCCGTCACTCATGGCTGCCGCTGTGGAGGGAAATCCGGCCCTGCAGTCGGTAAGAGGAGCCGGGTCCGGCGCGCGGCGCTTCGTTGCGATCGGAAATCTGCTCGGTTTTCAGACAAAGCAGCTTTTCCCGAAGACCTCGGGCGCGGAATACGAGAAGACCACGCTCCTGGAGCCGTTGTCGGAAAATCGCGACCAGATGACGGTTTTTCGCGGCTTGGATCATGGCGTGAAAGGCGGCCACTTCGCCGTCCACTCCTTCCTCTCCGGCGTCCTGAATTCCGAGGCGCAAGCGCGTCCGGACGGCAATGTGACGATTGATCAATTTCTTGCCGAGGCCGTGGGCTACCAGACCCGGTTCTCGTCGCTCACCGTCGGTTCGGAAGGGGGCATTCACGGCGGCTGCCAGATCGCCTGGACCAAGTCCGGCGTGCGCGTCCCGCCCGTGACCGGGCCGGCCGAGCTATTTGAAAAGCTTTTCGTTAGTGATTCGCCGGAACGGCAGGCGCGCCGCACCGAGGAGCAGCATGTGCAGGCCTCGATCCTCGACTCGGTGATGAACGAGGCCAACCGCATTTCCCGTCAGGTCAACAAGGAGGACAAGGACAAGCTCGACGAATATCTGACCTCCGTGCGCGATGTGGAAAAGCGTCTGGAACTCCGCCGCCGCTGGGCCAGCCAGCCCAAACCAGCCGCGCCCTTCGAGAAGCCGGCCAATCACAACGCGGTCGAAGATTTGCCGCTCATGTACGAGTTGATCGCGCTCGCCTTGCAGACCGACTCGACCCGCATTGCGACGCTTGAAATCGGCGGCGACTTCATGCCCCAGCACCTCGGGATCAAGAAGGACTACCATGCCCTTTCGCATCACGGCAACGATCCGGAGTCCATCGCCAGTCTCATCACCCTCGAACGGTATCAGATCGAGCATTTCGGCAAGTTCGTCACCCGCCTCGCGAAAATGAACGACGGCGACCGCATGCTGCTCGATTCCACCACCGTGCTTTTCGGCAGCGGTATGGGCGACGCGAATTCGCACAAGAACTCCGACCTGCCCATCTTCCTCGCCGGCGGCGGCTACAAGCATGGCCAGTTCCGCGAAGTCACGAAAGAGAGCAGCGGACGCAAGATCCCGCTGTGCAATCTCTACGTGGACATCGCGCAGAAGATGGGCGTGGAAGTCGACCATTTCGGCAGCAGCAACGGTTGCTTCGCCTGATGCGGTCCAGTCTCTCGGCCGCCATGGCCGCCATCCTCATTGTCACGTCCGGGGTCAACGCCGCCCGTGCTGAGACTCCCTCGGCGCCGGACAAAGTCGTCGGCCATTTCCTCGAGCAGTATTGCCTCGATTGCCACGACTCCACGACGAAGAAGGGGAAGCGCAATCTCGAGGGCTTCAAGCTGCCGCTGAAATCCGTCCCCGACCTCATCTCTGCCCGCGAGATCATCGACCAGGTCGCGCTGAGCGAGATGCCGCCGAAGAAGTCCAAGTCCGATCAGCCGACCGAGGAGGAGCGGGCCGCCGTGCTGAGCGCCCTGCGCCAGGGAACCACGGCCGCGCGCGGCACGATCGAGAGCGCCCGTCCGCACACGGCCATGCGCCGCCTGACCAGCCGCGAGTATGAAAATACCCTCGCCACGCTCTTTGGCCGGCGCGTGGACACCCTCGGTCTCACCGCCGATTTTCCGAAGGAGAAGACCAGCGACCACATCGACACCATCGGCCAGTCGCTCGTTACCTCCGGCTTTCTCCTCGACCAGTATTTCCAGTCCGCCAATCGCCTCGTCGAGACGCGCCTCGGCAAGCCCGTCCTGCAGCCCCAGCAGTGGCGCTTCAATGGCCACTTCGTCCAATACGAAGAGCTGCAAGGCTCGCACAAGGACGTCTTCAACTACGGCTACCTCAACATCTACGAGCAGCCCAATACCGACACCCGCCAGGGCGGCTACGGCCACATCGAGGACTTCCTGAAAGGCGTCCCCGTCTCCGGTCTCTACGACATGGAGGTGGAGGCGCAGGCCATGTTTCGTAGCACCCATTACGATCCCACCATCTTCGGCATCGACCTCTCCGAGCCCTTCATCCTCGGCGTCGTCCCCGGCGATATCACCAAGGGTCACATCCACTACCCGCAGCCCATCGAGCCCCTGCTCGCCAGCCAAGCTTTGCCGGATGAAAAGACCACGGTCAAATTCCGCGTCTGGCTCGAGGCTGGGCAGACACCGCGCTTCATTTTCCCGAACGGTCCCTACGAATCACGCGCCTCCGTCATCACGATCAACCAGCGCTATAAGGACGAGTTCAAGACGCCGATTTCGAAGTCCCTCGTCGGCCGCGCCAATATCCTCCGCGAGGGCGAACTGCCGCACATCCGGATCAGCGATATCAAGATCACCGGCCCCATCACGGAAAAAGCTGGCAGCGTCGAGGAAGCGGCTGTCTTCGGCAAAGAGGGCTTTCAGGCCGACCGTGCCATGGATCAGCTCCTCGCCTTTGCGGAAAAGGCGTATCGCCGCCCGCTCACCGATGCCGACCGCGCGCCCATCCGGGCCATGTATGAAAAGCGCCTCGCTGAAAAAGCTCCCGCGCGCCAAGCCGCACTGGATTCGCTGAAGCTCATCCTCTGCTCGCCCTCCTTCCTCTACCTGAGCGAGACGACCGATGCGCCGGCGAAAATGCTCAAGCCCTACGACCTTGCCTCGCGTCTCTCCTTTGCCCTCTGGGCCGCCCCGCCGGATTCCGCCCTGCTGGCCGCTGCGCAGTCCGGCAAGCTCACCCAGCCGGCTGAGCTGAAAAAGCAGGTGCAGCGCATGCTGGCCGACGACCGCATCTCGAGTTTCGTGAATGGCTTTCTCGACAGTTGGCTGAACCTGCGCGACCTCGGCAGCCAGCCGCCGCCACGCGAGACCAGCCGCGCCTACTACGCCGAGGACCTGCCCTCCTCCATGAAGGCCGAGCCGCGCCTCTTCTTCCGCGACCTGCTGAAAAACAACGGTTCCGCTGCGCGATTCCTCGACGCCGACTACACCTTTGCGGACAAGAAACTCGCCAAGCTCTACGACCTGCCGGAACAGAAAACCCTGCGCCTCGCGGATGGCTTCAAAAAAGTGAGCCTCCCGGAAGGTGCCCATCGCGGCGGCCTGCTCGGCATGGCCGGTGTGCTCACCGTGAGCGCCAATGGCGTCGAGACTTCGCCCGTCACTCGCGGCGTCTGGGTGAGCGAAAACATTCTCGGCATCCATCCGCCCCCGCCGCCGGATGATGTTCCTGCCATCGAGCCGGATGTCTCCGGCGCCACCACCGTCCGCGACCGCCTGGCCAAGCATCGGGCCGACAAGACCTGCGCGGAGTGCCATCGCAAGATCGATCCGCTCGGCTTCAGCTTGGAAAGCTTCGATCCCATCGGCCGCTGGCGCAGCACCTACCCCAAGCCCAAGCAGAAAGATGTTTCCGCTCCGAAGATTGACGCGTCTGGTGAATTCACCTCGGGCGAAACCTACCAGGACTTTGCCGGCTTCAAAAAAGTCATCAGCGGAACGCGCGAAGATCTCTTCATCCGCCACCTCATCGGCAGCATCCTCAGCTACAGTACGGGCCGCCTCATGGAAACCGCCGACGACTTTGTCATCGAGGACATCCACGCCAAGGCGAAGAAAGAAAATCTCGGCCTGAACACCTTGCTCGTCGAATGCCTGACAAGTGAGACGTTCCGGTCACGCTGAGGGATCTCGCCGTCTAGCCCTCTTGGGTGGGTGAGACGGGCTTCGCTTGGAGCCGGATTTGAATTCCGGCATGAAACTCGCCGGCTGGGTTTAGACACACGCGGTGGGAAATCGGATAGCCATCGAATCGGATAGCCATCGAACACTGCATGCCCATTGCGAGCGATTCAGTGGCAGGCACTTTCTAGAAGAAGAAAGTGGTTGCGGGGGCAGGATTTGAACCTGCGACCTTCAGGTTATGAGCCTGACGAGCTACCGGGCTGCTCCACCCCGCGATTAGGAGTTGGTATTTACCCCGCGCTTCCTTGTGCGGCAAGGGGAAACTTCGTTTTGACCGAAGTATTTCTCCGCGGCTCGCGGATGTAGTGTCGATCAGCCTTGATCGACGCTGTATTTGCCGGGGCCGATGAAGATGAGGGTGAGAAAGACGAGGCAGAGCTCGAGCGCGTGGGAGGCGCCGCCGAGGCCTTTCGAGTGGTAGTCGGTGATTGCGGCAACGGTGAGCGTGATGACGAGCAGCAGGCACGATGGACGGAAGCAAAGACCAATGATGAGCAACATCACGCCGACGCTTTCGGAAAATGCGGCCATGAATCCCCAGAACCCGGGCCAGAAGTTGATACCGACGTGTTTCATCGCACCGCCCACTTCCTTCCACTTGTGTAAGCCGCCGGCGAGCTTGGGCCAGCCGTGGACGTAGATATATTCCACGCCGAGCGTGACGCGCAGGAAAAGCAGTGCGGCGTCGCGGTAGTTCGAGAGATTCTTCCACATGCGGCGGACGCTAGCGAGGGCGGCGGGGGACTCGCCAGACTAAAAGGTGCACTGGTTGTGTTTGCGAATTGCGCTCGGCAGGAGCGCCGCGTTGTAGCCGGCCTCAGGGAGGCCGGTTCCGGGGTCACTGACCCCGGCTACAGCTAAAAGACGCGCATCATGCGCAGCGCGGCGAGAGCGGCGAAACCGAGCAGCAGCGCTTCGAAAAGATCCTGCTTGATGTAGCGGATCAGCCAGCGGCCGGTGAAGGTGCCGACGACGATCGCCGGGACGAGCACGAAGTTGAAAAGCAGCGATGAACCGTGGATGAGGCCGAGGTGCCAGCTGAATGGCACTTTGAAAGAATTGAGGATGAGAAACATCCACGCGCTGGTGCCGACGAGGGCGAGCTTCGGCGTTTCCGTGGCGAGGAGATAGAGGCTCATGATGGGCCCCGCGCCATTGGCCAGCATGGTGGTGACGCCGCCGGTCAGGCCCATGGACCAGGCGAATTGCGGGGTATGCGGCGCTTTTTCAAACAGGTGCGGATACCACCGGCGAATGGCCTGGAGGATGACCATGATGAGGACGATACAGCCGATGATGGGGCCGAAGACGCGGCCATCGGTGAGCTTCAGCATGATGAAGTAACCCGCGATGATGCCGATGACGGTGGGCGGCAGCATGCGCCACACGATGGGCCAGCGGGCGTGCTGATGAAATGCGATGACGGAAAGGATATCGCCGCAGATGAGCATGGGCAGGACGATGCCGGTCGATTCGCGTGGGCCGAAGAGCTCGGCCATGACGAGCACATTGATCAACCCCGCGCCGGAAAAGCCGCTCTTGGCGAAGCCGATGCAAAACGCCGAGAAGGCGGCGATGGTCCATTGAAGCGGAGTGAAATGCGGAAGCATGGGCGGGCGGCGAGGGTTTCAACCTGCTGCCACGCTGGCAAGCCGAACCGTGGTGCAGGGCAGGCGGAGAGGGGGATTTTAAAACGCAGAGACGCAGAGGCGCGGAGAACGCAGAGAGGGAAGAAGACAATGAGAGCAGGAGACAATCCGACCACGCGAAAGATCACGTCGTTCTAATCCGATTGGTCCCCCCTATAATTGTCTTCTCTCTGCGTCCTCTGCGCCTCTGCGTTTTAAATCGGTGGCTACAGCGCCCCACTATTCGACCCGACCCATCACGAGCACCGAGTTGATGCCGCCGAAGCCGAAGGCGTTGTTCAATACCGTGCGCAGCTTTTGCTCGCGGCCGACATTGGGGACGACGTCGAGGTCGCAGGCGGGATCGGGCGTGCGATGGTGCAGGGTGGGCGGGATGTAACCCTCATGCAGGGCGAGTGCGCAGATGGCGGTCTCAATGGCGCCGGTCGCGCCGAGCGGGTGCGCGGTGTAGGCCTTCGTGCCGGTCACGGCGAGCTGCGAGGCGTGATCGCCGAAGACGGCCTTGATGGCCATGCATTCATTGGCGTCGTTGAGTTGCGTGCCGCTGGCGTGGGCATTGATGTAGTCGACCGTGTCAAGGGCGACTTGCGAATCGGCGAGGGCCTCGCGCATGCAGGCTATGACAGCTTCGCCACTCGGCAGCGGAGTAGTCATGTGGTAGGCCTCGTTGTTCAGGCTGTAGCCGAGCACCTCGGCGTAGATGCGCGCGCCGCGCTGGCGGGCGTGCTCGTATTCCTCAACGACGAGCGATGCAGCGCCTTCGCCCATGACGAAGCCATCGCGCTCCAGGTCGAAGGGCTTGCAAGCCAGGGGCGGGTCGCCCTGCCACCGGCTCATGGTCTTGATGAAGTCGAATGCGCCGTAAGTGAGCGGGCTGAGCGGCGCCTCGGCGCCACCGGCGATCATGACATCTGCCATGCCATCGCGGATGTAGCGCATCGCTTCACCCACGGAGACGACGCCGCTCGCGCAGGAGTTGGAATTCGTGGTGCCGGGGCCGCGGAAGCCGCACTCGATGGCGATATTCGAGTGGGCGCTGCCGCCGAAAACTTGCAAGGCGAGCGTCTGGTTCACGCCGCGCTGGCCTTTCTTGAGAAAGCGCTGGTGCTCGGCCTCGGCGTTGGCGATGCCGCCCAGTGCGGTGCCGAAGCTCACGCCGACACGAGGAGTGGGCTGCTCACGCGACCATGCGAGTCCGGCGTCTTCCAGCGCGAGCATGGCGCTGGCCACGGAGAATTGAGCGTAGCGATCGAGACGCTTAAGCCGGTGAGGCGGGAAAAAGCGGGAGGGATCCCAGTCGCGAATTTCGCCGCCGCAGTGGGCCTTGAGTTCACTGGTGTCGAAGGTGCTGATGTGGCTGATGCCGCTGCGGCCGGCGCGAATGCTCTGCCAGAAAGCTTCGCGGCCGGTGCCGATGCAGGTGATGGGACCGAGGCCGGTGATGACGACGCGACGTCTCATTGTTCGAGGTGTGCCTTGAAAGTGGCGAGAGTTTTGTTGGCGACGTTCTCGATGAAAAAGCCGCTGATGATCGGCTCGGCCAGCCACGCGAGAAGCGGGATGCGGAACTTGAGATCGTGAATGATTTCCACGCGTGTGCCATCGCGGGTCGGGGTGAGCGTCCAGACGACCTTCATCCCTTTCGTCCACTTGCGCAGGTGCAGAAAGTGCAGCTCCAGCGCGCGCTTGTCGGCCCAGTATTCCGAAACCCACGTGAGAGGGATGCCCGAGCGGGTGGCGGACATTTGCACGATGTCGCCTTTATCGGTGGGCTCGAGCGTGCGGATGTAACGGTAGTGCGGCAGTAGCTCCGGCCAGCGAGCGAGATCACTGACCAGCGCGAAGATCTTTTCCCGCGGAGCGCGGATATGGATGGAATTACCGGTATGCAAGGCCGGCCAATTTCCCGAGCTCACCCTATGCTGTCGAATGAAATCGCGGTGGCTGAGGTGTCGGTAGGGGCATGGCGCAGCGAAGTGCGGTGGCCGCCCTGCTCTGTCGGGGGCGAGGAAAAGCGCCTGATCACGGTCCCACTCCGCGGCGACAGAGCGCCGTTGCGACGGCGCGTGAGCGTATGTTGTCTACCGCTCCAGCTTCGCGCGGAACAGGCGCAGGGCGCGCAAGAGTTCGACGATGAGCGTTTCCTGGTAGCGGTAACTCATTTCCTGGCCCATCGGGACGAGCACGGAGAGGGATTGCTTGCGGCAACGCTCGAGGAGCTGAGCGAGTTTTTCGATCAGCCCATCGATGCCGGCGCGGGTTTCGGGATTACGCTGGCCGGCTTCCGGCTCGATTGCGGCGATTTCGCGGACGGTAACTCCGGGCGCGATTAGCGACGGCAGCTCGCCTTCCAAATGGACCCGGGCGGCATCGATACGCCACAGGCGAAACCGATTCCAAAAGCCCATGACATTGAACAGGATCGAGAAACCGAAGATGAGTTGGACCCACCGGGCGGTGGGCATGAGATCGACCAGCCACGGAGCGTAGACGCCCACGGTGTCGGGGCCGCCATTGTCGAAATAGCTGCGCGCGGCGGAGGCCAGCGGAAGTCCGGTGCGGTTGGTCTGGTCGTGGTTGAGGTGGACGAAATCCGGGAACTGGGTGTTCAGGATGGTGATCAATCCCTGCGTGGCGGACCAGCTTGCGCGGCCGTTCCCGATGAGGAGCGTGTCAATTTGGATGACGTGCTTGTCCTCCGATGGCCATTGCTGGACCGGGTCGTAGTTACCCGCGCGAATCACACCGGCGCGGGCAAAAGGCAGCCGATGCGCGAGCACGTCGGCATTGGCGAGATCGACGATTTGCAAATGGCGCTCCCGGACGGCGGCGACGAGTGCCTGGGCGTTTTCATCGATGACCATCGCGCCCAGATCGAGCTCGCCGTTCTGGAGCTGGGCAAATTGCTCCTCCATCGAGGGTACGGAGACTTGCAGGTTCAATTCGGGGATGAGGGCGAGGATTTGCCGGGCTACGCGTTCCGTGCCGCTGCCGGGCGGTCCGATACCGATCCGCTTGCCTTTCAAATCGGCCAGCGTGCGGATGTGATCGGCGTCTTTGCCAAGGAGCACGAACGACTCCGGGTCGCCGAGCCGGCCGATCAACTCCAGGTGCTGCCCCTTTGGCCAGTCGAGACCGTCCTGTACCAGGGCGAACTGCACTTCCTTGGTGGTCCGCCCCGCGGCCAGGCGGCTGAGATTTTCGACCGAGCCCGCTGAGGAAAGGTTCTCGATCCGGCCATGCCGGCGTTCTGCCTCCTCCGCAAGACGGTCGACGATGGCATGATAGTTCCCCTGCGGGGTGCCGGAGAGCATCTTCACTCGCACGGAGGAGAGGCCGGGCGTGCGGTCGTAAAAAATGGCGGCCAGGGTGATGACCGCGAGAACTGCAAACAGGATGGCTGTTTTAAGCGCGTTGGAATGCCGTTCCATTACGTGCAGCAGCGGGTCGTTGGGCATGCGGTTGGATCGAGGTTGGGAGAAGCGAACGACGGCGCAGTCTATCCTGCTGCTCTCCCGGGTCCAACGCGGAAGCGTAGAAAGCACTCGCCGTCGATGACTTCCATCGAGCGCAGGCGCGCCTCGACGGATTGCGGAAGGAAGGCGCCGGCCACCCCGGTGAGCGTCGGCGCGCTGCGTCCCCCGAAAATATGCGGTGACAGCGTGACGTGAATTTCATCGACCAATTTAGCCTCGAGCAGCGCGCGAAAAACCTGGGCGCCACCTTCGCAGACCAGTCGCTTTACGGCGTACTCGGAGCGCAGGGTGGTCATCATGGCCGCCAGGTTCACAGACTCGGCTGTGTGCAGCCAGAGGTCGGCCTTGCCGGCCAGCGCGCTTTTTGTCCGAGCCGGCATACGGGTGGTGGAGAAGATGACGATGGGTGAAAAGGTCTTCTCGAAAATGCGCAGCTGGGGATCGATGCGGCCGGAGTTAGTGAGGAGGACGCGGAGAGGGTATTCATTCTGCCTACGCTTGAGCCGCGCGGCGCGCAGTTCGGCATCCGGCAGTCCCATCGTCATCTGGTCCGTCGCGATCGTCTTGGCGCTGGCCAGCACGGCATCGCATTCCGCACGGATCTCGAGCAGCCGATGTTTGTCGCGCTTCGAGGAAAAATTGGCCGGCGTTCCCTTCCGCGTGGAAATGCGGCCATCCCAAGTCATGGCAAAATTAGCCGTGACGAAAGGGCGGGGCGGTTTGCGCGCGGGCATTTTACCGTTTGTCTTTATCCGCCGTTTCCAGCGCGACTTCCTCCTCGGCCATGGTGTGCTCGATCTCGGAAACCTTGCTGCGGATGTCGCGTAGGCGGGCGTGTTCGCTGGGCCGGTAGAAGAGGTAAATGACACCGCCGATGAGGCCCCAGAAAAAGGTGAGGAAATAGCCGGTTAAAGAAATGAGCTGTGCATCCCCTACGGGAACATTGCAGAGCTTATTGAGCATGATCCGGAAGAGGCCTTCGCGGACACCGAGTCCGCCGACGCTGGCCGGCATGGCGGAAATGGTATTCACGACGGGCATAATCGCGCACATCTCGGCGAAAGTGGGCATCGGAAGGCGGTCGTGGCGCAACGCCTGGCCAGCGCAATAGAAGACTGCGAAGTAACCGAGATGAGCGGGGAAGGAGAGGGCGAAGGCCGAGAGAGTTGG
>JBGGMZ010000282.1:0-3556 GCA_041287745.1 Chthoniobacter sp.
GAGACGCAAGCGTTTCCAAGGCACTTGGACAAAATCGCTTCTGCGATCCGGGTTTCCGCGGCTGAGCAAAGGGTGCGATCGTCGCGAAAAACACCGCGAAGGAAATTCGATTCTCAACCCGCCACGTTGCCGTATCATCCGCCGCCGATGATCAAGCTGAGTGTCTTGTGCAATAAAGGAAAGGGCGCTGGAATTCGGTTCCGCGCGATGGCCGAGGTGGAGCCGGAATGAGCGCGGCTGCCGTCAGCATCTGTGTCCTGGTCTACGGCGACTATGTGGAACTCGCGCGCCGGTGTATTGGCTCGATCATCGAGCATTTTCCCCGAGCCGAATACCACCTGCTGGTGGCCGCCAATGCGCCCGGTGAAAGGACCACAGAGTATCTCGAGTCGCTCCGCGACTCGGGCGCGATCGATACGCTGATCTCCAGCGAGGAGAATCTCAATAAGTGCCCGATGATGCGCCGTCTTTTCGAGCAGGTAGGCACGGAATACATCTGGTGGTTCGACGACGACTCGTGGGTCCAGGATGCGGATACTTTCTCCACATGGATGGCTAAGGCGCGTGCCTCCACCCCGGAAACGATGATGTGGGGGACTGTCTTCTACGTCTCGCATGAGCACGAGTTCAGCTATGGACGCGATGCCGTAGAGTGGGTGCGACAGGCGCAGTGGTTTGCGGGCAAGACACCACCCTCCTGGCAGCCAGGTGGCCAGGATGTTTTCGATTTTGAAGGACGCGAGAGCGGCGATGGCCGCTGGTTTTTCGCCGCGGGCGGCGCCTGGCTGATCAAGACAGCAGCCGTGCGCGCCCTGGACTGGCCGGACCGGCGCCTGCTGAAAGAAGGCGACGATGTGCTGCTCGGCGAGGCGCTCCGGCAGAAAGGCTGGAAGGTGCAGCAGATGGGCCTGAAGAATGGCATCGCGATCAACGATGCCCAGCGCCGGGGAATCCATCGCGATACGGGTCGCATCGTCAGCGAGACGAAGCGCACGCATCCAGTGGAGGTCGTGCTGCTCAACTGGCGGCGCCCGGAAAATGTCCGGCGCATCGTACAGGCCTTTCGCGCGCAGGGGCGGTTCTGCTCCGTCACAGTGATCGATGCCGCGGAGAAGCCGGAGTATGCGCTACCCCAGGAAGTGCTGCGGGCCGCGCACCGGCACTTCATCTTCAGCCACAACTTCGGCTCCTTCAATCGCTTCGTGCCCACTCTCGGCTATATGGCGCCGTTCACCCTCTTTCATGATGACGACCTGCTGCCGGGGCCACACGCCGTGGAGCATCTGCTCCTCTGCGCAGCGGAGTACCCGCACTTCTCCGTCATGGGCGAATTCGGGCGACACATTACGCCAGAGGGTAAGGAACTCACCCGCGATATGCCGCGCTCGCGGCACAAGATGCAGCCGGTTGATTTCCTCGTGCGCTCGTATTTCATGCGCACGGCGAACTTGAAACACCTCTTCCTCGCCGCGATGGAGATGGGCATTCACCGCGTGGAGTGCGAGGACGATCTGCTCATGTGCACCTCTATCCAGCGCGGCACGAAGTACCCGTGCGTGGTCACCCGCGATGCAGGCAGGGAGAGGTCGCTCGCCATGGAGCATTTGCCCGAACCGCATGCGCTCTGGCATCGGACGGACCACTTTCACCGCCGGGCGGAATTCATCCGCACGCAGATGGCCGCGGGCTGGCAGCCGCTCCTGGCTGGCACACCGGAGGCAGCGCTGAAGGCATGACGACCTTTCAAATTCACCGCTACCGGAAGACGTGGAATATCGGCGACGCCATCCAGACGATCGCCCTCGAGCGGCTGCTGCCGGCGGCGACCTATGTCTGGCGCGATCTCGACACGCCGGACGAAAACGTGCCGTTTGTCGTCAATGGCTGGCTGGGCAACAACCGACCGCCCGTGGCCAATGCCAACTGCCTCTTCGCCGGCGTGTATGTCCACAGCAACGAGGACAATTACCGGTGGATTCGCAACACGCGCTTCGCCGAGGTCGGAGCGCGCGATCCAGCGATGGTCATGTGGTGCGCGGACCGAAAGATCCGCGCTTCACTCATCGGCTGCGCGACACTCACATTCGATCCTTATCGCGGCCCACGGAGCGGGGTCTACGCGGTCGATACGAAAGTCGACGGCGCGACTTTCATCTGCCACGACATCGGCGAGATGGAGTGGACCGAGCAACTGGCACTCGCGCGAGATTTGCTCGTCCGTTATCAGCAGGCGGAATTAGTCATCACCTCGCGCCTGCACGTGGCGCTCCCCTGTCTCGCCTTTGGCACGCCCGTGATTATCAAGGACCCGATGCAATGGGGCGACAAAGAGCGCAATCGACGTTTCTCGATTCTGGATTCCATCGGCGTGCGCTACGGAACGCCGCACGTACAGGACGTCTCCGGGTGGCGCGAACGCTATATCCATTTCCTGGAGCGCAACCTCGGCATCCGTGTCGCACCCCACGTGTTGGCGTCGTAGAGCACAGCGCAACGCTGGCCGGCCAGTAGCGTCTGCCCGACCGAACGCGGCCCAGTTGCTCGCCCGCAAAAGCGTACGACCAAGCGTCATTAGCAGTCAAGCCCCGCACCGACTGCCAATGATTGAAACTAATTCGCCTAGTTAACTAAATATCGCCCATTGACTATGCGTATCTTCACGTCCATGTGTGCGCCTATGCCCGTGAAGAATCCCTGCTTCCAAATCCAGATTTTGCCCGATTCGCAATTCGTTCTTCGTCGGGATGGCGACGGATGGGAGGCATCCTTTGCCTCAGTAAAAGACGCGCTCGACTACGCCGACAGCCTTTCGGCAGGAGGAGAGGCGCAAGTCACAGTGCTAGACGACGAGGGGATCCGGTTTTTGAGGATGATTTGTTAGAATTGAGAAGGGCGAGGCAGTCCCCAGTGAATACTAAAGACGACAGGTCGCAGGTGTTTATATTTACTATAAATACTGGCATGGAAGCGGCTCCCTGCCTTCTCTGTTAGCTTGCGATCATCTCGCAAAAATCGATCTGGGCAATCTCGTGTCAAACATCGCTTCCACATCAGCAAAAAGTCGCAATGGGTTTACTCTCATCGAGATCATGATCGTCGTGGCCATCATCGCGTTGCTCACGGTGATCGCATTGCCGAATTTTCTGCGGGCCCGGCAGCGTGCGCAAGCCACGCGGGTGCTGGATCAATTAAGAGTCCTGAGCGCGGCGATCGATCAGTACGCCATCGAAACGAACAAGAGCACGGGAGCGCGCGTCCGTCGCAGCGATCTCCAAGCCTACTTAAAAAAGGGTACGCCGCTCTACAACACGGGCAACGACATCTTTAACAATCGCTTCCAATACTTCTACCCGGGAACGAACGCCCCGCTGGGGCGGGCCGAGGTGGACAGCCTGCCCGCGGTGAATGCGACGACATTCAGCATGCTCTCGGATGTGGCGCCATCCGACTTCTGGTCGCCCTACTTCTGATCGAACGCCTCTTTCAAGCGACACAAAACTAACCCAGTTCAGCCGCCCGCCTGCTTTGTCAGGCCGGGCGGCTGATCCTTTTCCAT
>JBGGMZ010000283.1:0-5413 GCA_041287745.1 Chthoniobacter sp.
GAGGAAGTCCTCACTAATGAGGAGATGGCTTACATGATGAGCGAGATTGCCGGCCCGGATCGCTGGGCTCGCTACCTTGATCTCGGCGATCTGGATTTCGCCTATGAGATGGATGAGCACTCGCGTTTCCGCTGCAACTTCCTCAAGCAGACGAAAGGCTTCGGTTGTGTTTTCCGTCTCATCCCGACGAAGATACTGACGCTGGATCAGTTGGGAATCCCGGCGATCGTCAAGGAGTTCGGCCATTTGCGTGGCGGCCTCGTGCTCGTCACAGGTCCGACGGGCTCGGGTAAATCGACGACGCTTGCGGCGTTGATCGACTACATCAACGTCAACTTCACGCGGCACATTATCACGGTCGAGGAACCGATCGAATTTGTGCACAAGAACAAGAAGTCGATCATCACCCAGCGTGAAGTGCCCGAGAATACCCCGACCTTCCCTCAGGGTCTAAAGGCCGCGCTCCGTGAAGACGCTGACATCGTGCTTGTCGGCGAAATGCGCGACTTGGAAACCATCCAGCTCGCGCTCACCGCGGCAGAAACCGGCCTGCTCGTCTTCGGCACCCTGCACACGAACAACGCGCGTAAGACGGTCGACCGTATGATCGACGTATTCCCGAGCGACCAGCAGGCTCAGGTGCGCACCATGCTCTCCAGTTCGCTGCGCGGCGTCGTCGCTCAGTTGCTTTTGAAGAAGACGGCAGAGGTCGGGGGCGGTCGTCTGGCAGTGAACGAGATCCTCGTCGTGAACCAGGCTGCATCCGCGATCATTCGCGAAGGCGCCACGCAGAAGCTGCAGGACGTCATCGTCGCCGGCGGCGGTCAGGGCATGCAGTTCATGGACGACGCCATCTGGAAAGTCATGCAGCAGGGCATCGTGAGCCCGCATGAGGCCTATATGAAGGCGATCGACAAAAACCGCTTCCGAGTCTTCCTGCCACCGGAAGACGAAGGATTGTAAGCGTCCGGCTGCGGAACAACTTTTACGAACTCAGAAGGTCGGGCGACGGAGGTCGCCGAACCTTGCTGGCAGGCGCCTCAGCGCCCCGACGGACCGCGTCGATTTCCCGCCTCGAAGTAGTCCGCCATTTTGCGTGTGGCCCAGCCCATGAGCGTCGGCTTGGCGAGGTCGAAAGCGATCTTCAACGCACCCAATAGCAGCCCGGCTTTCTCCACTTTATCCACTGTCTCCTCGTGCTTCTTGCCTTTCCTGGGAGCCACGACCGTGACCTTGTTCCGACCCAAGGGCAGACGTGAGATGAGAAGCCCGATGACGACGGCACCGCCGATCCACACTGCAGGGTGAGTCTTGAAAGCCCGGCGGGCTCGCGAGACAAAATCCAAATCGCGGCCCAACGCATGTGCGTTGTCCGTGATCTGGACACGTGAGCGAGCCAGCGTGGCGGTCAGTTCGGCTTTGCGTTCGTCTTCAGCCATTCCTGGTCTTTTTTAAGTTCTTCGAGAGTGAGAGGGAAGAGTGGCACCCCGAGCCTCGTCTTGGCGACGAGCAGGAGCACTCCCGCGAGGATCAAATGGATGACTGCGGCGCCGAGCATGACCCACACCCAAGCGTTGCCGCCAAAAGCCAGGCCGATGAGAAACACCAGGAACAGGACAAGGAAGAAGTAGCCAAAGATGACGAGCACCAGCGCCACGACTGCCAGCCCGACGATGATCGCGAGATGAACGGCGGCTTCCTTGCCCTCGATTCCAGCCAACTCCAAGCGGGCCTTGAGGTAGGCCAGTTTCGCTGCGAGCAGCGTGGAGAGATGTCCGAAAAGCCCGGCTTTCGCCTGAGATGTATCTGCCGTAGTCGATGCAGGCATGCCCCAGCCTTAGCGGCGGAACAGCATGCCCAACACAAACCCAGCAGCGGCCGCAGTGGCCACAGCCTTCATGGGGTTTTCGCGGATGTAGGCTTCGCCGTCCTCTTGGAAAGTGCGCACGCGCTCGGCCGTCTCGCCGTAGGTTTGCTCAGCGCGGCCGCGGAATTCACGGGCCTTCGATTCCGCCGTCTCGCGGAACTCGCGTGTCTTCGTCTCGGCGGTATCGCGGAATTCGCGAGCCTTGGCTTCGGCAGCTGCGCGAAGGTCATCGGCAGCGTGCTTGAGATGTTCCTTGGAAGAGTCGACCGCTTCTTTGAGGTGCGACTTGGCAGATTCAGCGGCTTCCTTCGCATGCGCCTTGGCGCTTTCGAGATTCGAGTTGGTGGACTTTTCGTCGGACATATCGATTATAGGGTTGGTGGACTGTTCTTGGGATGAAACTTTTGGTCGGGTGCGCCGAGGTTTCATCTTATTCGTGGGAAGAGGGACAAGTGCGCGCTCCGGGCGCTCATTGTTCGCGGAAAATAATGCGGGCTTTGCTCAAATCGTAAGGGGAAAGCTCCACCTCGACCTTGTCTCCCGGCACAATGCGAATGAAGTGTTTGCGCATCTTGCCCGAGATGTGGGCGAGCACAAGTGCGCCGTTCGGAAGCTGCACGCGGAACATCGTTCCGGGGAGCACATCCTGGACGACGCCTTCAGTCTTGATCGCGTCTTCTTTGGCCATGCGACATGAGGATGCGGGGAAGGCAGCTCAATTGCAATCCTACAGTGGAAAGGAAGGGAATGACGTCGAGCGGTGAGTCGCGTCAGACGCCGGTCTCGCAGTCGATCCAGCGGACGAGTGGGGCGAGGGCTTGCTGGCCGTCCTGATGCCAGGTGACCGGCGGGAGTTGCATGCGGCCCACCGGGCAGATTCGGGAAACGCCGAGATCGGCGGCGAAGCGGGCGTTTTCCAGCGTGGCTGGCCAGATGCCGGCGCAACTCAGGTGTGGACGCACTTCGGCCAGGACCTCGGCGAAGTCCTCGGGGAATGGCTTCACATAGATGAAGCGATTGAGCGGCGAACGGGGGAAGCCCGGCAGGGCGTCGAAGGCCACGGTCCATGCAGTGGAGTCGTTGCTTTGGAAGATGGCGACCGGTTCGTCATTGGCCAGCCGGAAGGCGAATTCAGTGCGCTCGTTGCGGATGGCGTTCGCCTCGGATAGCGAGATCGGGCCGCGCGGTGTGCGGGCGTGCAGGCGCTCCATTTCTGCAGCCAGCTTGGCTGCGTAGGCGAGGGGATCTTCGGCCACGAAGAAGACGTGCGGCGAGAGGCAGCCCTGCTGATCGAAGATCGAGGCATCGCGCGCTGCGCCGATGGCGGAGGCGAAGGGCATGTCGTCGAAGACGATGCCGAAGCTGAGCTTGTGGCCGTGCGGGATGAAAATCTGGCCAGGGCGAATGCGCCCGCGAAATTCCGCGATGGTGCTGTCGCTGCCGAAGACGATCACCGCATTCGCAGCCTCGAGCCATTCGGGAGGGAGCTCGCGCTTGATGTCCACGCGTGCGGCCAGCGCGGGGGGCAACACGTGGCGAAACTCGATGAGCTCCGGCAGACCGCTCGACGGGATCTTGCACAGATTATGCGAGCCGAGCAGGAGCCCGCGAATCACACTCTGCAGACCGGCGGCCGGAGTATTGCCGCTGATAATGTGCAGGATGGTCTCCGGGCCTACGGCCTTCGCATAGTGAGCGCCGTACGGCTGGAAATCGTCGAGCGCCTCGGAATTGCCCAGCTCGGCATGAATGAGCGCGAGAAGATCGTGATGTGTGATGCCGCCCAGGAAAGGAAACAGGGAAGCCCCCTCGGCGAGGTGATCGGCGACTTCGCGAGTCTTCATCGGGTTTTGGGCGGGGGCGTGCATTTATTGGGTCCAGTCCACAAAAGCCACCCAATCGTAAAATGGCGTACAGTGGGTGGAGACGTTACCACGCGAGCGCTGCGGAAATCCAGATCGAGGCTCGGGTTTCCGCCTTACCCCGCTCGCAGGGCCTCATCCGCCGCCCGTGAGCATCCGCGAGGCAGCGCACTGGGGTCGCGGCCGAGCAGGGTGAAGCCGCGCTCTTCGCGGGTGGCCAGGTCCTGCGTCTCGATGGCGAGGCTCGAGCCGAGGTTCGCCAGGTCGAAGAGTTGTAGGATGCCGGTGGCGCCGATGGGCACTTCTTTGCCAGTCTCGGGCTCGATGATCACGGTGCGCAGCCAAGGTGGCGCCTCGTGCGGACGGTTCAGCCCGCGCGTGTAGCACTGGGAGCTCAATTCCGTCATGCCGTATTCATTCAGGATCTGGTTTGGTGCGAGGCCCAGATACTGGCCGAACATCTCGTAGAGATCGGATTTGGGAATGTCACGGCCACTGCCCTTGTAGCCGCCGGTCTCCATGGCAAAACTTCCGGGAGCGGCGTGCAGGCGTTGATCGCCGAGTTGCTCGAAAAGGTGGAGGAAGGCGAGTGCGGTGCCGAGGATCGCGACCGGTTGGCCTCCCGCAATCTCCTCGGAAATCGCCGCGATGTTGAGCCGTCCCCCGGCAGTGAGGCAGAAACGGGCGGAGCGGCGAGCCGCGAGCACGCTAAACATGTGGCTGAGCGAGGAGTGCGGTGCTTCCTCCGCCGGCGGCGTGAGGATGAGCGTCCGCAATTCCGGCAGCGCGAGCCGGTCCCAGCCGCTGAGGATCGCTGCGTCGTAGAGTCGCGTATTGAGGAAGTGGTGCTGGCCGCGGGTCTCGCCGGTCGTGCCACTGGTGAGAAAGGTTTTTGTCACCGCCTCGGGCGGCGCGACGGAAAGTCGGAAGCGCTTGAAGACGCTCTGCGGCACTGCCGGAATCTCGCGCCAATCGGTGATGTCCAGCGATGTGCTGCGATGATCGCAATAGTTTGCCAGTGGCGCATTGTGCAGCCGTTGAAAGCGATGCGCTGCCAGTGCTGCATCGTTGAATGCAGCGTCGTCCACCGGGCCGCTCTGGATGAGCGTGGCGAGGCGGTCTTCGAGGGCCAGGTATTCGTCCATCAATCGCGACAGTAGCATCAACCTGCGCGCTGGTCGCTATTTGCCGATATCGGCGTCCTTGGGTTGCATATCGTAGAGTCGGGCCGAAGATGCTCCATGCGGCATTCGTCAAATCCCCCTGCGAATTCGGAACCCAACCGGAGCGATTCACGGCGGATCTCCCTCTTTGAGCCGGACCCAGTGGATTTGGACGCAGCCCTCGTGGGACGGGACGTTTCCCCAGGGATGGCGGAGTTCCTGAAGAACCTGCTTCGGCGGAAAAAGTGGGTCCGCAAAATCAACATTCCTTCTGGATACAATGACGTCGCGGCAGTCTTGTTATTTGCAACGACATTGAAAGAGGAAGGCCTGGAGATACTGAGCGAACTTCATATCTACTGCGGGGGAAAAGTCTTGATCGAGAAATGGGAGGTGGCTGGTGAAACGGAGCACATCCGGTCATTGCCCAAGGAAACTTTCCGGGCAATCGACATCACCAAGGTGCGGGTCGATGGGCCGGCGGTGAAAGTCGAATTCACTGTGCCGACGCCCGCTGGCGA
>JBGGMZ010000284.1:0-5161 GCA_041287745.1 Chthoniobacter sp.
TTGGAGTTCCGAGACATTCGTGATGTCGCACTCGAGTTGTGCGGCGGGGTCGGTGCCGTTGACGGTGACGGCGGCCAGCGATTTGCCATCGCCCGAGATAGTGAACTCCACGCGGCCTTTCGCGCCGAGATCGGGATGCAACCCAGCGAGCACGGTGAAGTGCGTGTAGACGCCTTTGGGTAATGGAAAGGTCAGCGAACGGCCCATGCCGACGCTGATGCCGGCGGCGAATTCCTTTTCCTCTACGCCCGACTTTCCCTGGAGGCGGAGTTTGATCGGCACCGCTTTCGTACCTTGCGCCAGCACCACGCCGCTGTGCGGATAGCCCCAATTCGGCGCGCTGAAAAACTGCGTCTGCGGATAGTATAAGTTCACCGCTTCCAGCGGAAAGAAAGTGCTGATACCGACCTTGCGTAGCGATTCTTGCTCGCCCGTATCGAACTTCCCGGTGCCGAGGCAGAGGATGGTGTAAAACGCGTCGGCCACCACTTTCGCATCCATCGTGGCGGCTTTCATTTGGTGAGTCGTCACGCCTTCCTTGTCCTCCGCGTAGAGCGCCTGGATGATCGGGATGGTGGTGCTGCGCGCGTTGAGGATGCCCTCGTGCACACGATGGAGCAGGCGCCATGCGGCTTCGTCGACGGTGGTGCCGAGCAGGGTCGGCTTGTAGCCGGGAATGACCACGTGCAGGTCACCGTTTTCGATCGGGCTGTGCAGCAGCTTGTCCTTCATCGGCTCGGTCGGCGGGAGGAACTGCTGGAGCAAGGTGAACATGTTGTCTCCCGGCACGGTGTGCGCAGGACTGCCGTAATCCTCCAGTTGATGAGAGACTGTGCCCATGTAACGCGCGGCGTCGCCCATCTTGCCCGCCTTCAGCGCTTCGACAGCTTTCCCGAGGAAGTAGCGCAACGTCTCGAGGTTCTCCGGTTGCTGCGCCGGTAGATGCAAGTCGAGCAGGTAACGCTCGCGCGGTTTGCTGTCCATCATAGCAAACTTCGCATTCTCCGTGTCCGTAAAAACGTGATCGGGGATCAGGCAATAGTTGTCACCGAGGCGGGGAGCTTCCTCGCCGAGCAGCTCTTGCTGCCAGCGGGGCAGCACTTCCAGCGCGGCCTTGGTGATAGCGGTGTGCGGTTCGCCCCAGCCGAAAGCGGCGGGACACAGCGCCAAGGTGACGGTGGCGAGGAGAAGGGAAGGAATGATGCGGAGTTGCATGAGCAGATTCTTTTTCAATTTTCGGTTACCGCGCGCGGTGAGCCAGCTTGTCCAGTTCCGCTTTTTCCGTGGCCCGCGGATCGCTTTGCGCGAATGCGAAAGTAGTGGCCAACAGCAGAGCGATGACGAGAAGAAGTCGGGGGGATTTCACCTCGCGAGGTATAATGAATGTGTGGCGCGAAGGCCACCTGGTTCATCCACGAGAGTGGTGAGAATTTGCGCGTCGCGAGGCAGGCCTTTGAGTGGTTTGGCTGAATCGTATGTCGCGGAAGCTGAACAGGTTCACAGCCGGGAGGCTGCGAGTCATCGATTCCGATGGGATGGCTACCATTCCACTTCGATGAGCGTTACTGCTAAATCCCCCACTCGAGTCTTGAAGACCAAGGCTTCCAGCCTGCGGCGAACCACCACTTCGATGGAACTAACCGTCTCGTGGAAATCGCTGCTGCGCATTATAGTTGTCCTAGCGGTCCTGGCCTTGCTGTTTCTGCTAGGCAGGTTGCTCGAGTTGGTTTTTCTCGCCGTCCTGCTGGCTCTCGCTCTGAATCAGATCGTGGATGCCGTCCGACGGCGCGGCTTGCCCTCCTGGGCTGGCGTCTCTGTCGCGGCAGCTGTGGTGCTGGCATTTGTCGCGCTTTTTGCCGGGATACTTTTACCGGCCATCGCCAATCAAGGGAGCGCGATGATCGGCCATTTGCCGGAGGTGCAGAAGCAACTCGTGGATCGGCTGCCCAACGAAGGGCCGATGAAAGACATCACCAACAAGATTCTCCAATCCGCCTCGTTCTCAGATCCTCAACCGCTGTTAGGCAAGTTCATGGCTTGGGGTTCGGCGGTCCTGCAAAGCATCGCGGAGTTTTTGGTGATCCTTGTGATCTCGATTTATCTGCTGATCGACGGCGAGCGGATCGTCCAGTGGATCATCGCCTTTTTCCCGAATGGGCACCGGGCGAAGGTCCGGAAGGCTTCCCCGGAAATCGCGCGCATTGTTTCCCGCTTCGTGGTGGGCCAGTTCATTACCTCCATGCTTGCCGGCACCTATGCATTTACCGTGCTATCGTTTTTGCACGTGCCGAATGCCATGATCCTGGCGGTGATGGCGGCGTGTTTCGACATTCTGCCGATTTTGGGCTTTTTCATCTTCATCGTGCCGGCGGTAGCGCTGGCATTCACTGTCTCGCCTGCGACTGCCGGCACGGTGGCGCTTCTCTACGGAGCTTATCACCTCCTTGAGACGTATCTCATCGTTCCCAAGGTCTATGGTGATCGGCTCAAGCTCTCCACGCTCACCGTGCTCCTTTCCTGCATGGCGGGCTGGATGCTGGCGGGAGTGATCGGTGCCATCGCCATCCTACCGGTGGTCGCTTCTTATCCCGTGATAGAAAAGCTCTGGTTCAGTCGCCACCTCGAGCCGGATACGATTAGCGAGCACGACCGCATCGAAGAAGAAGCGTCCTCCGAAAAAGACGCCTAGCCCGTGAGCTGCGGCGCCTGACTAACGAACGCTGGTGCGTTACTGCTTCCAGCCGAGCCCAAACTGATTCCCGTTCCGAATCGGCTGCCCATCGGCGAAATCGATTTCCAGCATCTTCTCGCTGCCCACATGGCGGTTCTCTTCGTCCTCGAGCGTGGTGACGATTTTATGCGTGGCCACCTCGATCACTTCTCCGCTCGAGGGATACGCGTATTTTCCATCGATACTGAAGGTGATCCAGCCGGGATCATCCCGCACGACGATGCTCCCGAGTTGCTTTGGCGGCATGACGGTGGCGTCGAAATAATGCATTTGCTGGTTGTGGCCATCGCAGAGCCAGAGTTCGTGTTCGTCGGGCGTGAGGCCGACTCCGTGGCTGGGACAGCCGTGGCGTTTCACCATGCCCATGGAAAAGCCTTCCACTTGCACGCGGTGCAGCTTCTGGCCGGTGGTGAGATCGCCGACTTCAAAGCCGAGCAGACCGTTGATGTTCACGAAACAGAGCGTGGCCTTGCCATTCACCGTGTAGGGCCGGATGGCGGAGGCAAAGGGGCCGACTTCCTTGATGATCTCCCGCGTCTTCGTATCCACCACGCGCAGGATCGGTGAGTGCAGGCCAGCGAGAAAGGCGTGCGCGCCGCTGGCATCGACGATCGTGTTGTGAGCGCCCGCATTCGGCGTATCGAGGCGCTTGATGATGTCGCCGGTCGCGGCATCGATCACCGTCCAGAAATCCTTTTCGAAGGATGGTAGATAGATGTCCTTGCCATCGGCGGTGATGGACATGCGGTCGCAGCCACCTTCGTAGGGTTTTTCCCACAGCACCTTGTCTGTCACAAGGTCCAGCGCCGAGAGTGTGTGCGTGGTGGAGATGTAGAGCCGCTTCGTGCCCGCGTGAGCGCACACGCCTTTGACGTTGCGCGGCACGCCCTTGTCATCGAGCCCGCCAAAGGGAATGCGGCGAACGAATTTGTGATCGTGGTCGATATCGAAAACGAGCACGCCATGGCCGCCCCATTTAAGATCGTTGCGAATGCCGGGCGTGGCAACGTAGAGCAGGTGCTTCTCGCCCTCCGCCGCGCGGAGCGGCAACGAAAGGAGACCGAGGAGAATCAGCAGGGGGGAGAGAAGTTTCATCGGGGACACATCATCGTGATCAAGCAGGGGCGGAAGCCCAGTACGAATTCTGCAGGGGAGGGACGACGATCTCAATCATCCATCGGGTGCGACGGACGGTTGAGTTATTCGATCCAATCATGCTAGATTGCGGCACCCATTGTCCTCATCCCATGTCCCGACGCACTCGACAGCAAGACCGCCTCTTGAAAGAACAGGATACTGTGGGGATGCAGCGTGCCGAGCGGAAAGAGCTGGAGGAAATGACGGGCCGTAAGAAGGTCGAGGCTTCCCGCGTGCGGGCCCAGCGAGAGATTGCCCTCGAGCACCGGCCTGAGGAGAACGACGCAGGCCCCCAGCGTGTCGCCCGTCCGGGCAAGCCGCTGAAGCGACCGTAACCTCGAACGGATGCTCGCCCACCTTTGTGGAATCTCCGAGCACTTGGTACTTGATAGTAACAAGCGGATATGTGGTGAACGGTTGGTGGCTTAACAAAAAACGCTCCAAGAGATTCGCGTGATTCTGGTAGAGGAACGGTATGCAACCCACCGTTCCTCCCTCCCGCCGCCAGTTCCTCCAGCAAACTTCCCTAGCGCTGGCCGCGACGGCAACGCTGCCACTTTCCGCGCGGGCAGCGACGAACATTACGAGTGATCGTCTGCGCATCGGTTTGATCGGTTGTGGAGGGCGTGGTTCCGGTGCGGCGGCGCAGGCGCTCACGGCGGATAGCAACACGGAGCTCTACGCGATGGGCGATGTCTTCCGCGAGCAGATCGACAAGAGCCTCGGGTCGATCGACGCGCAGTTCAAAGAAAAGCCGGGACGGGTCAATGTCGCCGAAGATCGCAAATTTGTCGGACTCGATGCGTATGAAAAAGTCCTCGCGAGCGGTGTGGATCTCGTGGTGTTGGCCACGCCGGGCGGTTTTCGGCCGATGCTTCTTGATGCCGCGGTGAAGGCGGGCAAACACATCTTTTGCGAAAAGCCGATGGGCATCGACCCAGCCGGTGTGCGCTCGGTGCGCGAATCGGTGAAGCTGGCCAAGGAAAAGAAGCTGGCCCTGCGCGCGGGCTACAACATGCGCTTCGAACCGGCCTATCGTGAGGCCGTGCAGCGCATTCACGATGGGCAGATCGGCGATATTGTGGCGATCTATTCCACGCGCATGGCCAATCGGCTCACGCGCTTCACCGGCGAGCGCAAGGAAGGGCAGGGGGACCTGGAGTGGCAGCTGCGCAACTGGCACCATTTCCTGTGGCTCTCCGGCGACTGGATCATGGAAGTCTCCGTGCACAGCGTGGACAAGATCGCATGGGTGATGAAGGACGTGCCGCCGGCGCGCTGCGTGGCCAGCAG
>JBGGMZ010000285.1:0-21472 GCA_041287745.1 Chthoniobacter sp.
GAAAGGTGCGAGCAATTCCGCCAGCCGTTGCCCGATCGCGTCAAAGCCCAGCAGGACTGCGCTCTGTCCTACGAGCAACGAAGTCTTCGTGCGCGTCTCCAGCGTGGGCCACGCGCGATCCGTGCGCTGCGTGTCGAGCGAGGGCATGAGCTGCCGTGCGTTCGCCAGCATGTAGGCGAGCACGTGTTCGGCGCAGGGCTCGTTGTAGACCATCGAGCTGTTCGTGAGCGTCGAGCCACGTCCACCGAAGGCCTCGCGAAACGCCGCGCCGTCGTAGCGCGTGTAACCCGCCGTGGTGAGATGGATCCAACGCAGGCGCGGGCATTGCAGCGCCTGGTCCGGATCGGGTTGGCCGAAAGCGATATCGGCCTCCTGCATGGTCGGGTCAGCAGCTGCCTTGGCAAGATTCGAGGCGGAGAGCTGCGTCGAAAAAATCAATCGATGCGGCTTCACGCCCTCGGCGAGGGCATCCCGCTGCGCGTCGCTGAACTTGGCGTTCGTCCAGATGGTGAGCATCGCTATTTGACCTCGTTTGATTTCAGGAAAGCCACGAGGTCTGCGACTGTTTGCGCGCTGAGCCCAAGCACCTCTGGCGGGAACATCAGCGAGCGAGTCATCGGCGTCGTCGACTTGATCTTGTCCTCGTCGATCTCCTGCCGCTGGCCGCCCACACACTTCACGACCGTCGGGTCGCCGGTGGTGAGCACGATGCCATCGATGATGATGCCATCGTTTGTCTCAATACGGCTGCCTTCGTAGCCGTGTGAGATTTCCTTCGAAGGATGCAGGATCGCATCGACGATCACTTCGCGCGGCTGCGTCTTGCCGAATTGCGTGAGCTCCGGACCGAAGTCCGCACCTTGCTTGCCCACCTTGTGGCAGGTGAAGCACGCGGCGATCGCCGCCTGCCCGCGCTGCACGTCGCCGGTCAGGGCGAGCACTTCTTCATTCGTCGGTGCCTTCGGTGCGCCCTCCGGAACTTCGGGGGTCATGGTGCTCACGAGCGGCTTTTCCTTCAGCAGGCCGCGCTGGCGCATGAGCTTGGTTAGCCCGAATTCGCGCCAGTTGTTGCCGCGACGGCTGTTCAGCCACCACGCGGCATTTTCTTTCAGCGGGAAATTGTCCGCCGTGGCGATATCGATCATTGCCTGCGGCGCCTCGGGCGATTGCACGAAGGCCAGCGCGTCCAGCGCGAGCTTGCGTTGGGCTTCAGTGAGCTTGTCGTCAAGTGCGCGCGTCTTGAGATCGGCGACTGCCGCCGGTGCGTGCAAGCGCCAGGCCAGCCACGAGAAAGCCTCGGACCATTTTTCAGCCGGTGCGCCGAGCGCCTTGCTGATCGCATCGTAAAGCTCCGCTTCCTTGCCGCTCGCTCCGGTACCGAGGGCCTCGAGATAGGTGCGATCCTTGCCGTCGAACTGCTTGGCGATCTTTACAAGGATGTCGCGGCTTTGGTCGACCGGCACGTCGCGCAAGGTCAGCGCCACTTCGCGACGCACCGCCGCGGATTTATCGCCCGCCATCTTCCCCGCCATCGCGAGCACATCGACATTCGCGCACTTCAGCGCGCGATAGGCGACGAGTCGCGTGCTGTCGCTCTTCGAATCGAGCAGCGGCTTCACCTTCGCCACGCCCGTCGGCCCGAGCTGCGCGAGCAGCCAGATGGCGCGGGCGGCGATGTAAGGATTTTCGTCTTTGAGCAGTGCGGCAACGGCAGGCACGGCCTTTTCGCCTTGCGCCTTCAATCGGCTGAAACCGCTGTAGCGCACATTGACTGCCGGGCTCTTCAGCGCGGCGATCTGGCCCGCTGTGTTATTGAGATCAAACTTCGGGACCTTCGATTTGAAGCCCTTCGGCGCGATGCGATAGATCGTGCCGGACATTGTGTTGTCCAGCGTTGCGTGGCCGCCCACGCGCGCGTCAAACCAATCGGCCACATAGATCGCGCCATCCGGCCCCACGCACACGTCCGACGGACGGAACAGCGTCGGCAGCTCGCTGGTCACGCTGTTCGTGCCGCCGAGGAAGTCGGAGCCGGCGAATTTCTTTTCCTTGTTCGAGGTGAGGAAATCGAAGCGGTCGAGCTTGAAGCCCGCGCCCTGCGGTTTTGGCTGATAGCCGAAGACGACGTTGCGCCCCGCTTCGCAGGCCAGCAGCAGGCCCTGCCATTTTTTGCCGAGCGCGCCGTTTTCGTAGAAGGCCACACCGGTCGGTGAGCCGCCGCCGTAGACGTCGCCCGCAGGCATGGTGCCGGGATCTTCCTGGCGCCACTCTGCGGTCGGCACATCCTGGCCAGGCCGCTTGTCCGCGCCCCAGGCGCGCTTGCCATCGGCGGAGGCAAAGCCGGCATTGCCGTAGAGCAGCATCGGCGTGACGCGGCAGGCGGGTGGATCGTCGTTGTCGCTCTGGTAGATGTCGCCGAGCGAATTGACCGTCTGCTCGTAGCTGTTGCGGAAATTGTGGCCGATGATTTCGACGTTCGAGCCGTCGGGATTCATGCGCGCGGTGAAGCCGCCGATCCACACATGGCCGTCGTCGCTCTTCTGGCCAGCGATCTTCGGCGAATCAACGACCTGCGCCGTTTCCTTGCCGTGGCTGTAGGGGCTGCCGATGCGGAAGGTTTTGCCCGATTTGTCGGTGAATTGCGCGCCGGTGTTGCCCTGGTTGAAATACCAAAGACCATCCGGCCCCGCGGTGAGCGAGTGCAGGCTGTGATCGTGGTTGCGCCCATTGAACCCCGTGAGCAGCACTTCGCGCGTGTCGACCGAGGTATCAAAAACGTGGTCGCCCTTCACATCGGTGAAGACGAGGAGATTCGGCGGCTGCGAGACGACGACCTTGTTGTCCAGCACCGCGATGCCCAGCGGCGCGACGAGATCCGGGTCCTGCACGAAGACCGTGCTCTTGTCCGCCTTGCCTGCGCCCGTCGTATCTTCCAGCACCACGATCTTGTCACCGCCGGGTTGGCGGCTGGCCTTGCTGCGGTAGTCCACACCCTCGGCCACCCACAGCCGGCCATCCTTGTCGAAATCGATATTCGTCGGGTTGTGGAGCAGGGGCGTCGTCGCCCACACCGTCACCTCGAGACCTTCCGGCACGGTAAAAAGATTGGTCGGGACGATCGTCGGCGCGTCCGCTTTTGGCTCGGTCTCTTTCTTGGGAGCGGCGGCGCTATCTTTCGGCGCAGGCTTGTCCTTCGAAGTGGCGGAGTCCTTGGGGGTAGCAGCGTCCTTGGGAACAGTCGTGTCTTTGGGAGCAACCGCATCTTTGGGCGCAGCAGCTTTATCCTGAGCTAGCGCAGACCAGGGAGCCGGCAACGCAACAAGACTGGCCGCCAGAAGACAGGCGACGGTACGGGAGAGTGGGGATATGGAACGCATGGAGAACAAAACGGATGGGAATGTAATTCCCCCACACCGCCGCCCCAATGAGAGCAGCAGCCGGGGGAAGCGGGATTCTCCACACCCCACCCCCGCCGTCCAGCGCGGAACGCTGGCTCAGCTATCAGTGAGAATGCGCTACACGGAAAATCGAGAATCGATTGAGTGCAATCGGAGCATGCCGCCAGGCTTCTCGGCCACCATGGAGGCATCCGTAGCGCGAAAATCCATTCGAGAAACCCAGACCGCTTGGGGAGGCGAAAAGGGCGGCGTCTGTTGGATTGCTCGAAAGTCTCTATAGGAGCCCTGTAGCAGGACTACAGGGCTTCTATTTGGCCGCTGCCGTGGCCTCGCTGGCGCGGAGGACCACACTGTAGCGCACGGGGCCGGGAGCGGCCCCGGGGGATTGACTGGGGTCCATGTAATGGACGCTCAGCTCAACACGCACCCCCTCCATTTGCCATGTATCCGTGATAACATCGGGATTCGCTACAGAAAGGGATTCGATGGGCGGCAAGATGCCTTTGGCACCGACGCGGTGGAACTTACAATCTCCGATGTCCTGAAAATCTTCCCAAGCAGCTTTCAGAGCCGAGGAGTAACCTGCAGCGCCCTGCCCTTGCGAACTGATGACCAATGTCGTTAGGACCGGACTGGCTTCGTAAGCCAAATAAACAGGGTAGGAGGTGTCGGCTGCCGAGACACGCGAAATGCGCATGGCCCCGGTGGTCACGAATTGTTTTCTGACATCAGCCGCAGTCAGCGAGTCGCGGGGCCGCATTTGCTCGCGCGCGGCCTTTGCGGCGGGCGCAGACATTCCAAAATGCAGCGGGCCGAACGCTTGATGCGGCAGCCCCGCGCCCAAGCAAGTGATCGAAATAAGTATTAGAAGGGGTGTTTTCATTTGACTGTTCCTGTGGTGCCGCTTCCGCCTGTCCAATCAGAGCTGGTGGGTTCGACATTTGGCATCGCGAAACCGCGAATACCGGGCGTTGCTTCTTCGTATATTATCGAGAATCCCAAGCCCCACAAGTCAACTGCAAGTTGAAGGTGAAACTTCGGTTTGCCGTCGACGACTTCGGCTATGCTCGCGGTGATTTTGAAATTCGCGGCATGCCCAGCATCCGGGCTGCCATCGTTAAGAAAAAACTGCCCGTTGGAGAATGTTCCGGTCCATGTGCCACCGCCTGCTGATTGCAGTGCGTGGCTGCCGTTGGTTCTGACGCCTTCCCAATGTGTTGTGCCGAAGACAAACGAGCTGAGGAATAGAGGTTCGATGCCAGAGAAAATTGCGGTTAGCCCTGTGCCCGGAGTGGGCGTCGGGAGGGGTGGAATCGAGCCGCCCCCGTCCGGAGGCACGCTTGGCGCTGAGGGGAAGCCCGGATCGGGGAAGCCCGGCCAGCCTGGGCTGCCGGGGACGGGCGGGTCGCCGCCGATGGGTTCCCCTGGCGTGACGGGGCAGGCGGCGAGCGGGAGCGGAACGGTGGTCCAATCGGTCGCGACCAGGTCGGCTCGATTGTATTCGTCACCTCGGACGAAATAGGGCTTCCCGGTCACCGGCACGGTCTGACCGATGCCCCTCCAGTTCATGATCCATTTGTCGGCCGGCCAGGAGGCACGGCGAATGTGGAGCTGGTTGGCCTTGGAGATGGCGAAGGCTTCGAGAAGCGTCATATCGAGGGGAAGCCGGGCACGGGTGGGGCGGCGAAGGTGGGTTGATCGGTCCACTGCCGGTAGACGATCGGCGTGGTGTTGTAGGCGGGCACGGCGACGCAGGGATTGGCGTTGAAGGCCTGATCGGTCCAATCGCGGGCGTTGAGGTCTTCCGAGTTGTAATCGGTGGTCTTGATCACCCGCTGCAGGCCAGCGTCGACGATGAAGAGTAAGCCCCGATCCGCCACGAGGTAGCGGTCAGTCCAGGCCACGCGGCGGATCTGCGCGCCCGCGTTGCGGGCGAGAGCTTCAGCAGCGAACCAATCGAGGGACCAGGTCATTTAGGATTTATGATTTAGAATTTAGGATTTGAAGGCCGACGCTCATAGAGCGCCGCTACAGCATCAGTCTTCGCCGAGGTCGCGTTCGGTCTGGATGCGGAAGGTCCTGGAGGTGCGGACGAGATCGGCCGGCGTGCCTTCGAAATAGCCGGGGTTGGGATAGGTCAGTTCGATTTCCGCCAGGGAGGCGAAGAGTGTGCCGCCATCGGCTTCATAATTGGCGAAGGCAGCCTTGATCTGGCCCCCTGTGATCTTGGCGTGGATGAGGATGGAATTGGCATCGCCGGTGCCGATTTTGCGGGAGGCATCGCTGACGATGATCTTGCCGTCCGGCTCCAGCTCCTTGAGCACGAGCTTGCAGTTGTCATCGTCGATCGCGCCGAGGTCGAGGACGCTGGCGCCCTTCACGAGGCGAAGGCGGATGATCAGGTCGTCATTCTCCTTCACATAAAGGATGGGCGTGTCGCGGGGCGCGGGCGTGAGATTCAGCGCGGAGCTGTCCTGGGCGATGATGTTGTTGGCCGCGAAGTCCCAGACCAGGTCGCAGTTGGCATCGGGCACCACAGCAGCCGCAGTGATGCCGATAGTGAAGAGCTGCTCGGCACTGTTGGTCGGGCCGGTGTTGGTGGCGATCAGCCGCACATCGGAAATGCCCGGCAGCGTGGCGTAGCCGGTGAGCAGCCCGGGCCGATAAAGCGTGCCGGCGCTCACGTTGCTGGTGGTGAAATCCAGCACGGTGCCGCCCGGCGTACTGGTGAGCTGGAAGGTGTCGGTTGCCGCGTTGATCACATAGTAGACCGTATTGGTCGCGAGGCCTGTGCCGCCCGTCTTGGCGCGGAAGACCACGGCCATGCCATCGGAGAGGCCGTGGGCCGTCTTGGTGAAGACGTCGGTGCCGTAGTCGCCCGTCACGCCGGTGAGCGTGGGCTGGAAGGTCATGCCGGTGGGAAAGCCCCCGCTGGCGACCGACCAATCGTAGGGGCTGTTGGTGGCGGCAAACTGATGTTCCCACGTGAGCCACTGTGGGTAGATCAGCATGCCGGATTCGGGATCGATGATGGGTGAACTCATTTAAGATTTAGGATTTGGGATTTGGGATTGAGGATTCGGTCAGGTGATGACGATGCCGAGAGGGCCGTTGTCGGGGGCTTGCAGAGCCCAGCTCACCCAGCCGCGGGCATCGGTGGCGCTGTTTTTGGTGTCGAAATTGAAGAGGCGTGCGCGCAGGGCGAAGTTAGCGGTGGCGGGCACGCCTGCGTTGGCGTTGAAGACGCGCTTGTATTTGAGCGCATTGGCGGTGAAGGTGGTGTCACCGGTGCGTGCGATGGTCACGCCGAAGCCGTGAGTCTCGAGGGCGCTCGTCATGATCAGGCGCTGCAGCAGGAGTGGCGTGGCGGTGGCCCAATCGACCGAATAGAGATTGGCGTCGAAGGTGTCGGGGTCGCCGCTCGTTTCGCCCACGATCGGCGCCTGCTCGATCGCGAGCATCCACTGCGCCTCGGTGTTCGCGTTGATGAGCTGCAGTGCGAGTTTGAAGAGACACGTCAGGACGGTGCCGCTGCTGAACATCACATCATTGATCGCCACCTCGAAGAGCGTGCGCTCGAACGGGGTGGGGAAGTAGCTGTTTTTCGTGCCGCTGCGGGTGACCGGATAAAGCATGCGCCCATCGCTGCCGACAAAGCCGGGGAAAGGCGCGATGCTGCTGCGGACGTGGCCGCCACCAGGAATGAGCGTAGCGGCTGCTGTGGCGTAGAGTGTGCCCGTGCTGGGGGCGGGCAGCGGATCCGCGAGCGTGGATGGTGTGCTGACCGTATCGATCGCGGGCAGTAGGTAAGGCGCGCGTGCAGGAAGCTTCGCGGGATCGGTGATGGGCACGCCGCTGGTGTCGCGGGCGAATAGAATTTCGCTCGCCTCGGGGATCTGGATGATGAAGTGATCCGCGGGGGTAAGGCCGGCGGGTAGTGAGGCGTTGCCGGGGAGCAAATTCTCCAGCGCGTGAATGCGCGCGTCGAAGCCAGCCAGCGCATCCTCCAGCCCGGTGATGTGATCCATACCGAGCACCAGACCGTCCACCCAGCTTGTGATCTCCTTCGCCGCCACGATCATGATCCGCCAGGCATCGAGCGCCGGTGCGCCAGTGAGCGCGGTCACCGTTACTTGCGAATCGGTGTCGATCGTAGCGGTAAAGTCCGTACCGTCCACAAGCTGCCGTCTGGCGCCGCCATTCTCCTTCACGAAGACCTGCACATCGCTGCTCGCGAAGAGGTGGGTGATCGCGAAGCTGGTGTGCGATGCATCACCCACGGTGACGGCCTTGATCTTCTCGCCGGTCAGCATCGCACCGCTGCCGACGGAGAGATAAGTCGTCGGGCTCGGGAAACGCAGCCAGTCGATCGTCGGCTGCTCTTCAAGCTCGGGAAAAGCCAGCGGCCGCTGAATCGTGACCGGCGTGTAGAGTGCGACGATCTCCTGAGGTGCGCCGCCATCCTCCATTGCCACGATGCGGATTTCCAGCGGCAGTGTGACCGAAGTCGACGCGCGCAGCAGCGAGGCCAGCTCGGCGCGATCAAGCGGAATGGTCAGCACCAGGTCGCCTTGCGGCGCCTCGGCCGCTTCCACTTCCATCGGCGGCACATCGAGCCCGGCATAGTCGCCGCCGAGATCGATGTAGAAGTGATAGGAAAAAGGAAGCGTGACGATGAAGGTGTTGCCGAAGGCGGCGATGAGCGCGGCCTGGATTTCATCCGTGCCGGCATCGGGGGCGAGCAGCGCGGTCCGCTGGAAACCTTTCTTGATTCGATAACTGCCGCGGAAGTCGGGCGGGATGGAGAGCTGCTGAATGGTGTCCCACACGTAATCTCCGGAGGCTCCACCGCTCTTGATCACGCTGATCGAAGGGGGATCGGGAAGCGTGAGGCCACCCGTCGCGCTGACGAATGCCGCGGGTGCCTGGACGAAGCGCAATTCGTGCAGCCATGCGTTGTCAAACTGGCGGGCCATCACGCGACCGAAGGAGACCGGCCAGAGCGAATTGTCGACCACCTTGAAGGGCACTTCCGCCGCACCATTCCCAAAGCGCAGCAGCCACGAGCCGTTCACCTTTTTCGCCGTAACGGTGCCATAGGTGGCCACGATCGAGGACAGCGCATTGATCGCCGCCGCAAGCTGCGCCGGCGCGCAATCATGGCTCAGTTCCGCCGTGGTGTTGGCCGGTGTGCCGGGGTCCGCGCCAAATTGCAGGGCAAACTTGCCACCGCCCGGCGGCGTATCGACCAGACCGATCGTCGCCTTGGCCGAGCTGAGCGAAAGATTCGGATCCACGTCGTTGCCATTGATCGTTTTAGTGAAGCGCAGGGCAAGCGTGAGGCTTTCGCCGAAGGTGAGCACGGGCGGCTGCCAGTCGGTGGATTTGGTGGTGAGATTGATGTGGATGAGCTGTTTCACAGAAAGTGGATGGTTGAAGATGGAGAGCTGAGAGCGGCCAAATGGTTACGCGGCGGTGATGAACGAGATCGGGAAGGGCTGGGCGGTGTAGGGGAAATCGGGATCGAGTTGAGCAATGCGTTTTGCGGCCTGGCTCGCCGCAATTTTGGCCGCTTGATTCGCCTTGAGATCCGGCCCGGTCTTCACCTTTTGCGCCGCAGCGGGGGCGGCGAAGGTGGCGTCCCTTCCGCCTCCGGTCGGCGTCCAAAAGTTGCCGGCCAGCGAATGCGCGCTGAGGATGTTCAGCGCCTGTTGTGTCGTGTCGTTGAGCGAGGCGGTGAGGAAATTGATAACGAGCTGCGCGGCGCCACCGGCGAGCGGAGGGATGAACGGTGTGCCCGGGTCTTCTGTTACTTGTCGAAAGACCGGTTGCGCCCACTGCAAATTCCAAAAGAGATTGTGCCGCACATAGGGCTGCCACGTTGGGTCCGGCATACTGCCGAGTGGTGTATTGGGCGGGCTGAGCAAATACACCGTGGAGATCAGCAGCTCGTCATAGGTTGGCTCCTCGTAGTCGCCCGCGAGCGGATCGATTCCGGCACTAAACGGGATGAAAGGTGTGAACGTGCCTTGGAAAATGCGTAGCACATCGCTCGCCGCCGGCGAACGCACGCCGAGTGTCTGCGTCACATTCGAAATGCCAGTCGCCGGCCCGGGTTGCAGCGAAACGTCGCTGGTCAGCGCCAGGCGTGGCTGATGCAGCCACAGGTCGCATGCGCGCAGCAATCGCAAGTCGGTCGGAGGCGTCGGATCGACCGGCTCGGCGAGCCCCTCGAGCAGGTCTTCCGGCGAAGGTTGCCGGGGCGCTTTGGCCACACCGAGATCGAGGAAGAATTGCGGCACCGGCAAACTGGGGTCGCCGTCGAAGCCTATGCCGTGAATATCGAGCGGGATCGCTGGGTTGAGATGGAGCGGAAGATCGACGGTGCGTGTCGTCCTCTCGGCGGTTGGCGATGAAAAAACGGAGTCCGAAAAGAACGGCCGGCCGGTCAGCGGATTGTTTTCCCACGGATTGCCGCTCTCTTTTTGCTCCTCGACCGTTGCGCGAAAGATGGGAGTCCGCTCATTGACAAATCCAGGAATGACTGTGGCGACCCAACGCTTTGCCGTGGGCGACCATTTTGCGGTGGTGCACCAGGGATGTTTGAACCGGCTTGCCGGTGTGGTCGAGAGCGCTTCGCCGAGCGCATCGCTGGTGATCCTGGTCCCGGCTCCCAAGCGGCCGGGCGGCCGGTGAAAATGACTGTGGCGCATTTTCATAGAAAGAGATGGCGCGGTGCTCCGCCGCCCGGCGCGGGCAGCAGGCGCACGTAGCGCAGATTGAAATGCACGATGGGTAGCACGCGCAGCGGGGTGCGACCGTTCCACAGGATCATCGCGATGGCGCAGCGTCCTAAATCCAGCTCGTGCGACACGACTGTGGCGGTGTGGACGATTTCCACTTTGGCATCTTTCGTCAGCTCGCCCTTGTCGTCGGGATGCACCTCCATCGCGGCCCAGGAGATGCCATCGCTATTTGCCACCTCGGCACTGAGCGCGAGCGCCGCCGGAGTGATGCCGTCCTTGCCCGACATAGGCACAAGCTGGCCATTCACCTTGATTTTCGGCTCCATGGGCCCATCGCCCGCCAGCGAAGTGACGGTGCCGAGCTGAAAGGTAATACGTCCCGCGGACAACGCCGGTCGAAATGGATGATTGAATGTCGCGCCACCCGGCGTCGCACCCGTGGCATGACCGAGCGCATTCACAGTCAGGCGTGTGCCCGTGCCGGGTTGCGTGAGCACGGGCATACGCACCGGTTGCGCATCCCAGTGGCGTGGATAAGACCAGGAGTTCATCACAGATTGACGATGCGGCCGTCATTTATCTCGGTTGGTCCCAAGCTCCCCGCGAAACCGGCGCCGGGATCGTCGCCGGTGGGGAAGCTGCCGTCGAATGGGTTCGAGGTTCCGCTATCGCCGCTCTTTTCCTTGTCGCTGTAGATCTCCGCGGGCCAGCCGCCCTCGCCGCTCAGCCAATACACCTCGGTGATTTCCAGCACCGGCCCGCGGCGCTGCCAGGGCGAGGGCGCCTTCAGCCAGTTGCGGCGGGGAAACGAGGGTGCCCGGCCCGGCAGCGACGTGGCGATCTTGCCGACACCGGCCAGCGCCGCGCCGAGAGTCGTGGCCGCGTAGCGAAAAGAATAGGTACCCTCCATGCGGACGAAATCGTCTTGACCGAGCATCGGGTTCGCCTTCCCTTGATCGTCTCCCACTACCGGGCCGCTGCTATCGCTTGCCGGGATATATTCCGGCCACGTCACCTGGTTATCCGTCAGCTGCGCGCCGAACTTCGTCTTCAGCGTACTCCAGTAGGGATGCCGGGTGATCGGCACCTGCGAGAAGCCCGGCTCGAAGCTGTAGTCCACGCTGTTCGAGCGGTCCTTGAAGGTCACGCTTTTGCCGTCGCCGTTGATGCCTTCGAATGTCCACGTCGTGCGCAACACGCCGCTCGTGCGCCGCGTTTGCTCGCCGATGAACATCACTCCGCCCGGCACCGCCGGCACATCGGGTTTCTCTTCATCGAGCTCCGCCAGGGAGAGCGGCCAGCGCGAGGGCTGCCAGATCTGCGAAAGCACCAGCGTGCGGATGCCGATGCGATCGGTGTGGTCATCGTCGATATGGATTTGGGGATTTCCGTAAATCATGGACGTGAGTGATTTTTGCGTGTGGCGACATTTGCCGCTTCGCTGTGATTGCGATTCATGTCCTGCCGGAGCTGCTCGATTGCGGTGTGCAGGCTGGCACGGTCTTCGATTTTGTATTCCTGCCCGGGCGGATTGAATTGTGTGGCGGCGGAAGCCCTCTTCTCTCGGCTGCAGTATGGGGCCAGGCTATCGAACAGCCTGTCTGGTTGAGTGGTATGTTGACGTATCGCGGTGTGATAAGAGCCGCCATCCTGCGCCCGAGGTGTCACTGGCCGCGGTGCATCGCCTCCGTGCCGATGAGGGGAGCGGCTCGGATGGGCGCGTTCGCGGACGCTTTTCGGAGGCAGTTCCCTCCCGTGATTCCGGTGGCGGGCATCTTCATCGTCGGCGCCCGCCAGGCGCCGGCGGAGGCTCTCGATTTCATCCTGCTCCGCCCTTCTTTCGATCGATGGATACGAGGGAGCGCTTTCCCCACGGATGGCGTTCCCCGTATCGTTGTGAGCCGCAGCTTCGTAAGCTTTCAGCGCCGTCTCCACAGCCTTTCGGATCGATTCTTCCAGGGCCTGCTCGAATTCGGTTTCTCTCATGGCTGAATCAGGCCTCCTTCACGTTCTGGGCTGCATCGCGCTGCGCGTACGAGACGCCGCGCGGTTCCCACCCTTGGTTGCGCCGGCACGCGGCGAGCAGGGCGAACGCCTGATCCACACGCAGTTCGCGCGCGGCATGGGGATCGAGGCCGCACTCCGCGACGAGAAAGGCGAAAAGCGGCAACCACGCCCCGAAACCGTCTCCGACCGATGAGTCTGCAACAGCAGTGCTGCCTCCGCGACGCATGGGTAACGCCAGCGAAAATGCTTCCGCTATCGCGCGACGGATTCCGCGGGCTACGAGAACGGCGGCCTTTGAGCTGAGCGCGCGAACCGACATGCGGAAGACGTTTGCCGCGCGCTCGAGTTCTTCGAGATCGTCTGGGAGCCGCAAATGGAGTAGCGGAGATCGTATGGATTCCAAGTCGATCCAATTCTGCATAGTGAGTGCAATGTGTTCCTCCTGCGGGGTCGCGAAGGCGCGCACGATGCTGCGGGGTTCCGCGGGATCGGCGCTTGCTTTCGCGAGGTCCTTGCTCAGCTCGCTCAGTTGTTCTTCTTCGGCTGCGGTCATAGTGAATGTGGTCCAGTGATGTTTCGGGATGGGATGCGGTCTGCCTATGCGAACGGCGGAATCCAAAGCGCCGTGACCGAGATCATCTTGCCTCGCTTCTCGGCGAACTTGGTTTCCACGCTTTCGACCCGGTAGTGGGCGATGTTCGACATCGAGCCCGCAGCCGTCAGATTCAACTCGCCGCCCACGGTAGGAAGCCCGCTGCTGCTGGTGATCAGCAGATCCATCGCGATGGTGCGCAAGTAGCCGTGCGAGGCCGCGCCGGGGATGGTGCCATCCGGCGCCGGGGCATCCTCGGTGATTTGCAACTGCTGTGAGATCTCGAGCCGCTGCACAATGCCGCCGCTCGAGGTGAGGCCGTAGGTGCCGTAGATGAGCTTGCCTCCGGGCGTGATGACGCCGAGGCCAGTCTGGTTCGGCGTGAAGGCGTCGATCGTTGCCGCGGCGGCAGGGCTGGAAAGCGACATGTCGGGATAGTGCGTGGCCTGGATGCTCGCGGTCTTCGGTTGTCCGAGCGCCCAGCGCTCGATGGCCCGCGTGCAGAGAATGCCGCCGCCGGTTACGCCGGTGAGGGTGATGGCCGCGCCGGCGCTGAGATCGAGGAAATCTTGCGAGGCGTCGGTGATCCTCGCCTCGAACGAAATCTCCGCTTTCTTCGAGTGCTGAATGAGTGCGCGGTTGTCGCCGCTTTCATCGGCATCGAGCTGGCGCTGCAACTGCGCCCGGTAGCTGTAGCTCGTGCAAGTGCCGGCGAAGGGATGGGGCGCGCTGAGCGTGCCCCAGGTGATGGTTTGTCCGTAATGGTTCATGAGTTGGAGTGGGTGTGTGATTGCTGGATTCCGGAGTTGGCCGTGCGGTGCGATGCAGGACCGCACGGCCATTCTCCGCGTGGGATGGTTACGCCCGCGTTCAGCTCGCCGGCTGAAGGCCGTAGACCGCTTCGAAGATCACTTCGATGATACGAGCCTGCGGGTCGTCGATCAGCTCGCAGGGGCGGCTCGCGAGCTGGAGCGGATGGGCGAGAATGTTGCCCAGCTGTGTGCCGTCGCTCTTCGGTTGCCAGTGCAGAGCGTTCGCCACATCATCCACGAGATCGTAGGCATCTGCGCCGGCCTGGTTCATGGCCGGCTGCTCGACGATCCGCACGCGCACCTCCGCCTTGTCGAAGAAGACAAAGGGATTGCCCTGCAGCGTGGAGGTGGGCAGCGGTGGCATCACGAAGATGCAGAGCCCCTGGTTCGCTGCAGCGGCCTCGATGTCAGCCGCCATTTCCTTGGTTCGCCGCGCCACGAGCGGAACATTCACCCGCAGGGCTCCCGGTTGCCCGAGCAGCTCGATGATCGCAGTCTGGAGATCGGAAGACGCGCTCATTGCTTGATCAGGGTGATGGAAGTGCCTCGGATCATTTGCCCTTGATCGGTGATGGTCGTGCCGTTCACGGCGTCTGCATTCGCCACTCGGAGAATGATCGACCCTGCGGTGGTCACTTTGATGACGCCTTCGTATTGGAAGCCAAAACGACCATTCTCCGGTTTGCTGGGTGCCGCGGAACCCCACGTTTCGCCATCGTAAAGATTCCCGTTGGCGCCTCCATCGTCTCCTCCGATGCTATTCACGTCGTAAGTCACGCCGCTCCGGTTCCACTGCAGCGTGCGACGGTAGTCGCCGCCGTTGGCAAACACTGCCGTGCCGCCATTCAGGTCCCACTTGAAGCCGGCACTGGCAGGGCCGACCCCGAATGTGCCGTCGATTTTGACCTTGTAGGTTCCGGCCGGCACACCGCCCGTCGGATTGATCGTCAGTTCCGTGAGATTCGTCAGAGTGGTTCCGCTGAGCGTATCCATGTTGACGTTGTTGTTCATCGCCGCGAGGTAAGTCGTCACGCTGCCCGGCGCGTCCGCCCAGTCCGGCACGCCGCCCACCATCGTCAGCACCTTGCCATTGGCACCGGCCGCGCGCCTGGCCAGCGTGTTAGCCGCCGATGCATAGATCATATCACCCGTGGCGAAGCTGGTCAGCCCCGTGCCTCCCCGCGTCGCCTCCAGCGTGTCGAAGCCGACCTTATACCATTGCGGACGCGAACCCCCGAGGAAGAGGCTTTGATACATGCCGCGGGGAGTCGGTCCCGCCCACGGATTGATCATCACTTTCTTGCCGAGGTTCTGCAGCGTGGCAGAGGGTATGTCTCGCAGGTTCTCGATTTGACCGGAAGCACCCTGGTTCGCCGCGCCCCCGTTGCTGTTGGTGTAGACGATATGGGTGCCGTCCGGCTTGCTGGTGATCGTGAAGGTACCGTTGTTTCCGGATGTCGAAGAACCGAATACGCGGACATTGGAACCGATAGCAAACGGGGTTGAGTCCTCCACTTGCGCCGTGGCCGTCGTGCCCGATTGCGAAATACCGGAAAGCGTCTGGATGAAGCTGAACGCGTCGGCCTGGCTATAGATATCGTAATCTCCCGCCTGATAAGTCAGGGCGTCGAACGTCATTGCGGCGGAGCCGTAGTAATTGACGATGAGATTGGTTGCCGGATCGGCATAGAGCTTTCCACCTTGCTGCCAGCAGCGCATTCCTTGGAGTGAGCCAGAGGCCTGCACGGTCGTTGTGCCATACGCCATGTGGATCTGAATGTGGTCGCTTTCGCCTTGATTCATGATCCGCAGGCCTTGGATGAGAACGCCGTTGTTCGTGTTGCACTCGACGTAGACGTTGGCCCGACCGTCGTTGCAAACGGGGCTTTGATGCCCCTCGAAGTAAGCTCCATTGATGGTAAGCTGGCAGCCGTAATCTTCGGCGCAGAAAGGGCGCATACTGTTGGCTCCAGCCCCGCCGATTACGACAAGCCCGCCGTTCCGCGAGACCAGGTAGGCGCTGTAGATGGCGCTATCCATCCAGCAGGATTCAGCGACCATGTTATCCAGGTTTCCATCCGCCCAGAAGCCGACGCCGGTTTCCGATGCCACGCAGTGCTCGATCTTGCCGCCGCCATCGCTGGTGCCGCCATAGACGCCGCTCACCCCCCAGCGGCAAAACAGATTTGAGGCGCTGAACTGTTTGCCGGGATCGGGCGAGTTGAGGTTGAAGTCCACATCGGACAGGTCAGTAAACCCGACGAGATGCCGGGTGGTGTAGAGGATGCCTCGGTCGTCCATACTGTCGGCGCTCATGGTCAGCCGCGCGAGGGCATCCCCATAGGCCTTCTGCCGCCCATAAAGCTCGATCTGCGAGGTCGAGGTCGGTCGCGCCCAGTAAATGCCGCAGAGTGTTTCACCCGATGTCGTCAGCGAGTTTGTCAGCGGAAAAACCTCAGCACCATAGTAGCCGACGTATGGGCCGAGCACGATCTGGTAGAGTTTGGTGAAGGATGCCGCTCCGCCATTGGAGCCCACCGCGACTTGGAAATGGTCGGTGAAATTCACCAACCGGAAATACTTGGAACTTGGGCTGGGAGAGGAAATGACTGCGCCCGTGTTGTCTGTGACAACGACGTAATAGAACCCATCGGGAATGGAGCTGCTGCCGGCGAATTTGATCAAGTCACCGTGGCGCAGACCATGCGGCTGCGAGGTCGTGACGATGGTGAAAGCGCCGCCCGCTGTGTTCCCCGTCACGGTCCAGCCGCCCGAGATTTCCGGGCCAGTGGGCAAGGAATGGGCCGCCTGCGTATCCACCACCGCCTTGCCGTCTGTGCCGTTATGCGCCTTGTGGATGCCCACCCGGTATCCCTCCACCGTGAGGTCGCGCACCGCCGCGTGTGCATTCTGCGCGCGGATGCCATCGACACCAGAGCCTGCGATGATGCGCGCGCCTTTCTTGGGAGTCATTCCGTAAGGTCCATTTCCCGCTCCACCCTGGATGATCTGGCTGTCGTCATTCGTGACGAGTTCCTTGTTGAAGACGTACCCTCCCACATCGGCAGGCAGGTAGAGCGCCTTGTGCAAGCGCAGGGCCTGTTGCGCCGCCGCCCAGTCGATCTCGTCGTTGAGGCTGGTGACGTGTGGAAAGTCCGCCTGGATCGCTGCGAGGCTTGCGTAGCGGGCGGGAATCCATTCGCTGACGGGATGCGAGGTGCCGTCGGCGATCGCTCCGTATTGCTGCGGTGTGGCGGCCAAAGGCACCGCGGTGCCCGCGACGTGGAGCACATCGAAGTAGGGCGTCAGGCCCGCGGGCACGTTGATCTGCCCGGTGCTGTTGTTGATGGTGAGTGCCGTGGTCTGCGCGAGCGCAGTGATGCACAGGCTGATGTGGCAGAGGGCTGCCAGGAGTTTGGTTTTCATGTTAGTCATGGGAAATTCGTCATTGTCGTTGCGCTCAGTTCTCGCCTGCGCCGATCGAGAGCACCTCCGCACCTGCCGCGCCGGAAATAGTCAGTGAGTGCCATTTGCTTTCGGTGGCGTTCCAGAGCTGGAGAGAGCCATCGCTTTTCAGGCGATATTTGCCGGCTACAGTGCGCGGCACATAGCTTTCCAGCAGTGTTGTGATTTCCGGCTGGGTGTAATACTGCGGCCCTCCTTCGCTGGTAGTGGGACCGGTCACAATCGGCGGTTGCACCGTGAGCGACAGATTCGGCGCCACCTGCCGGGTGCCGTCGAGTGTGACGCTCAACTCCACATTGACGGTGGTGGGCCCTTTGCCGGCCATGAAGGCGGCCAGCCGCTCATCGCTCGCGTCGAGCAAGGCTGTCCAAGTGATGTCGTTTTCCACGGTGAAGGCCTCGGTGTAGGCCAGCACCTGTGGAGCAGTGGAGTCGTCGCCGAACGCGAGCCGGATGGCATCGACGCTACCCGGTACGGTGGAGAAGACGACCCGCACGGGCACAATGGCGCCTTGTTTGATGGTGGCGGTCTGCGCGAGTTTCGCGACGCCGGTGGTCAGGTCAAAGTTGAGGGTGATCATGAGATGGGCAGGCTGAAAGTTGAAATAGGATGGAGTTACGGTGCGTCCGCGGGTGCATCGGGATTGGCGTAGTCGGAGCCGGGCGGGAATTGGGTGGTGGGCGGTGGCACCGGATGTGTGCGCATGATGAGCTTGGACTCGCTGTTCCAGTTACCGCGGTTTTGCGGAGTCGAGGTGGTGTCGGGATTGTCCGGTGGCTCGATCAGGATTCGGCGCGCGGACAATTCCTTGAGGTCGGCTGCATCGAGCTCGCGCGATTTACGCTGGTCCTCGCTGAGCGGCAGGCCGATGCGTTCCATGAGGCGAAAGAGAGCGAGGCGAACGGTGACGTCCTCCAGGCTCTTCGGCACCTTGGTGATATCGGTGTCGAGATCGTTTGCCGCCTCCACCGCGCGGCGCACCCGGGCCACGGCGGAGCCGATGGAATCGGCGACCGGATCGATGTCGCCGACTGCGAGCGTCTGCGCGCGGCTAAGAATTGCGCTATGGCCGGCGGCCTTGAGGTGATCGGGGGTGATGGTAAGCCAGTTACTCATGTGAGGTCAGAGGTTTGAGGTTTGATCTTTCGAGCCGAGTAGCCGCAGCGCGTGCGCGCAGACTTCCTCGGGGTAAGTGCGGTAGAGGTCGTGACAGCCGTGGCGGCAGCTATCCCGGAAGGGCGGCAGATACTCGCAACCGGCGCAGGGGAGGGCTCGCGAGCGGTGGCTGGTGACTTCCGGAATGTGGGCGAAGATGCGCTCGGTCGTAGGACCGTGGATGACCAACGTGCGTGTGCCGATGGTCCCGGCGAGGTGCGCCGGGCCGCTGTCGTTGCCGATCACGAGCTGCGCGCGCTGCATTGCGCCGGCGACGAAAGAAAGCAACTCGCCGTGGATGCATCGGTAGGCGCCGAATTCCTCCCGCCGATTCTCGGTCAGGATGGCGAGCTCGACGCCCGCTTCCTTGAGCAAGCGCGCCAGCTCGTGCCAGTAACTGCGCGGCCAGGCACGCACCGGCCACGCACACTCGGGAAAGAGCAGCACGCGGGCGCTGGCTGCGCGGCCCATCTCGCGCGGCATCGGTGGCAGGTTGAGTCGTGGGCGATCGGGTGTGGGCAGGTCGACGCCGCACTGCGCGGCGATCCATTCGACATAACTCAGTGGCGAGCCGGCGCGGATCGCCTCGGCATAGCCAATCTCCGGAGCGATCGCACCGCTCCTATCACTCGTGACCTTTTGGCCGAAAAAGCCGAGCACCTCTGCGCGCCAGCCGTGGGCGTAAAATTCCACGTCGTGCTCCTGGACCTGCAGGGTCGCGCCGATCCAGGCGAAACAGACCAGGTCGCCCAAGCCCTTGAACCACCCATTGTGTGTGTCGATTTTCATCATCATCATTCAAGACTGCGCCCGCCCGGCTCGCCTCTATGGGTACAGGCAGACGGACGCAGGGTTTGAACGCTGCTCGGTTATTCGATTCCGATGGCGTTGCGATTCGATCGGCCGACAGACCTGCGGCGCGATACGAAATGTTTGTGTGACTTACCGCCTAACCCCGAGTGACCTCGCTAACCGCTAACTTGCCGATCCTCTGGCTTACCGTCCCGAGCCCGTGCCGGTCGCCGCCTTCAGCACCTGGCCGGCGTTGCCCTGGCCTGCCGCCGTGCCATACATCAGCGCGATGCGCTGCGTGGCCGTGCCCTTCTTGTGATCCACATACTGCACCAGCATCACCGAGAGACCGAGGTCGGGATCGGTGATGACCTGCACGTTGCCGTAGCTCGCGCCGGGCAGCACGCTGGTGTAATCGTTCGGCACCCGCGCAGCCAGCACCAGCGCGCTCTTGCTGAAGCCGAAGCCGGTGATGTTGCCGTTATTCGTCGGCAGGTTCGGCGACTCGTGCACCGAGAAGCCGTGCACTGGGAAGGCAAAGGCCGTGTCCTGCGCGCCGCGCTCGAAGAGATCGGGGCGCTGGAAGGCCGCGAAGGTCACCAGCGAGGAATCCTGGGCCAGCTTGGCGAAGACCGTGGGATAGAGCAGCAGCGTGCGATTCATGTCGCCCTGCGGCACGCCGCGCAAGGTCAGCGCGGTGCCCATGTCGATCACGTTGGACCGGGCGAAGCCACTCGTCGCCTGCACCGTCGGCGTGCTGGTGAAGTTGGCCTCCGTGATGTTGCCGTACAGGTCGTCCACCATCGCCCGGGCTAGCGCGTAGCTGCTCGCCGGCGCGAATTCCTCGAAGAGCCGCCGCACGGTGCTCGCCAGGATGTTCTGGTTGAAGGTGATCGGCACGCCTTTGTGTTTGTTGATCGTGATCGGCACGTCGTGCGTTGTCGCCGCGCTGTCCGTCCAGCCGGTACTCGTGTCGTAATCCTGCGCGCCAGGGATGTCGATGATGCGCGAGACGATCGTCTGGTTGAACTGCGCCGGCAGATCGCTGAAGTCCGTGGTGATGCGGCCGAGCACGGGAAATTGCACGCGCAACAGCTCCAGCGTTCGCTGCGTCACCAGAGTGCCAGCTAGCGTGCCGAGATTCGTGTCCGTGGTATCCGCCGCGCTCAGCGGCGAATCGAGGATGCGCTTGCCATTGTCCCCGCGAAATTCGCGGGCATAGATGGCGCCGAATTCACGCGCCACTTCCATGCGGGTCAGCACGTGCAGGCTCTCGTCACTCTGCCGGGCGCAGAGCGCCCCCAGCGCGCCGAAGACGGTGCGCGGATCCGAGTGGGTGACCGAGACGCCGCCACCGCCGTAGCGCGAGCTGGTGAAGCTCGATCGGCCGCCCAGTGCGGGATTGGAAGCCCAGCGTGCATAAATCGGCGCGAAGACCTCGGGGTTCGTGGACATGTTGCGCTCCACCTCGGCGATGCCCGCGTGGTCGCGGGCGGCCAGCGCCCCGCGCGCCACCATGTCGGCGGCATACTGCCGTGCCGTGCCCTGGCGGCGCTGCGAGTCGGCGGCCTCCAGCGCGTCGTTACGGGCGCGGAGCGTTTCCGTCTGGCGCTGGGCTTCGCCCGCAGCGAGCTCGGCACGCGCGGCTTTCAGCTCCGCGTGGTGGGAGAGGCGCGTCACGTCATCCGTGTCGCGCGCTTCCAGCGCGGCGGTCTGTTGCTCCAGCGAGGTGAGGCGTGCCCGGAGCCCGGCGATTTCTTCATGTGTCATAGGTTGGTATAAGTTGGGTCGGAGACCCGGTTGTGTTTTCTGCGTTGTGCCGGATGCTCCGGCGTCTTTCGCCCAAAAGGGCAAAATCGTGTGAAAGGCGGGGTCATTTACCAGGCCGCCCATGTTCGGCTTCGCGTCCTCGCGGCAGACGATCCGCGCCGGATTCGCCCGCACGTCGTCGACATAAAAGACGGGCGAAAATTGCCGGTAACGTTTCCCGCTGATGGCCTGCTGCCCGAGATCGCTCCACTCGCCCCGGGCGTAAATGCCCGGCGCCCTCGCCGCCGAAGACGAAAGCGCACAGGCGGAAGCGCGATTTGCTATCTGCCATTTGCCATCGGCAATCTCCGCCCTCCCATCTCCCACCCAATAAAACTCCGTGGGCCAAAAGCTCGCCTCACCATCCTCGTGGTTAAAGTCGAAGTAAGGCCGCTTGCCGCGATCCTCCAGTGCCGCGCGTTGCGCCTCGAGCGCCTCCGCGCTCGCGCGATCCACGCGCACCTGTACCGTTACGCTACGCCCCCCCTGGCTGGGTGTGATCGTCTGCAAGCCCGCGGGCATATACATCACCTCCGCGCCCGCCGCCGCCGGCGCACTGTAAGCAGCCCGGCAAAGCACGGCGCCGCGTTGATTTTCCAATATGGGTTTTTGCAATGTCGATGTCATGAGTACGTGTCAATGGGTGTGAAAAAGAAAACCTGTCCTGCCTGTCGTGCCCTCCGTGCCGCGGCCTGA
>JBGGMZ010000286.1:0-11155 GCA_041287745.1 Chthoniobacter sp.
CCTATCCAGAAACTCTTCCAGAAGTTGCAAGATATCTGCGTCGCAATCTTCGGGCGGAACTTCATATGTCTCCCGAACAGCCGCGGAAATTTCAGAAATCAGGCAGCCGGTCCCGATCCGCTTCCAAATGAAAGCACCTACTTCATTCAGGCCAAAATAGAGACCACTCGCGGGATCGAGGATCGCGATCTCGCCATTGAGGTCGGCAGAAATCGGTCCAACCACTTGCGACACTCGAGAATCAGCGAGGAGTTGTGTTGTCATGAGCCCGGTTGTCATTAATCTAAATACTATAAAAATAAGCCCGTCGGCACTATAGCGACTGTCCTGATGTCCCTGTGAGTGATCGAGCGCACTCGGATGTCCGAGATTGTCCTACATTTATCGCGACTCCGGAGCGTGTCGTTTTCGAGTAAATACGCGCCATATCCCGCGCCATGCGTTGAGCGGTAAAGCAGCTCAGGAATCGTTGACGCGCCCGATGGCGGAGGTCATTCGCCAAGGTATGATCGGTCAACACCAGGGACATGGCAGCGCACAGTTCTTCTGCATTCTCCGGCGCCACCAGCAGGCCGCTCTCCCCATCACGCACAATTTCCAGCGGCCCACCGGCTCTCATCGCGATCACCGGCCGGCCCAGCGCCATCGCTTCGACCAAGGCCAGGCCGAACGGCTCCTCAGGACTCGGCAGGGCAAATAAATTGGCGGCTCCCACGATCGAAAGAACGTCGGGTTGATACCCGATCAGGCGCAACGAATCGGCTATACCGAGACGATCGATCAGCGCCTGGAGTTCCGCACGCTGGCGGCCTTCTCCGGCAATCAGGCAGTGCGCACGCGGGTGGGTGGACCGCAATTTACCAAAGGCTTCGATCAGGAGATGCACGGATTTCTCCGGCTCCAACCGTGCGGCGCTGACGATCAATGGCGCGCCCGCCGGCACATGAAATTCTGCCCGGATCTCCGTAGCGGGCCGGAGGGGTTCCATGGAAGGATCAGCGATACCGTTCCACACCATCGTTACTTTCTCCGGCCCCACCTCACCGCGTTCCAGGATTCCTTTCCGGACGATCTCGGAAATTGCCACGATGTGATCGGTGCGCCCCGCCAGAGCCTGGTGTACCCTTCTGCTTAACCACCCACGAAAACCCTGCCTTTGCAGGCGGGCTGGGCGGGTAAAGTGCTGCGTCGCCACCGTATGCCCTCGCCGGGCGAGCGTCGCCGCCAGAGCTGCGATGAAGATGGTTCGACCGTTGTGAGAGTGGATCAGATCGATCTTTCCCGTGCGAAGGCGCTCACTCATTCGCCGGGCGGCGGCGATGTCCAAACCCCGGCCTTTTTCCACGGCGAAGATCGGCACCCCCGCGAGCCGCCCACGTTCCGCGAGAATCCCACGTTCCGGACAGGCGATCTCGACATCGATGCCGTCAGCACGAAGCGCGGTTGCAAGATCCAGCATGTGCCGTTCCGTGCCGGCAAAGACATCGGCATCCGTGAAAAGAGAGATTTTCAAATTGGGTATGGGTGAAGCACTTTAGTCGGCACAAGCAGCGAGTGTTTGCTCGTAGCGAAGCAACACCTCGGACCATTGATATTTGCTTACCGATTGGGCGATTTCCGATCTGCTGAGGTGTTGGCTTCCCACAAGACGGTTCAGCTTTGTCGCGATCTCCTCGGCATCTGCCGGATCATCGAGCAGGAATCCTGTCTCCCCCTCCCGGACAGCAATCGCGGCTCCGGCGAGTCGGCTCGTTAGAACTGGAAGACCGGTCGCCATGGCTTCAATGATGACCAACCCCCAGGCTTCATATTGTGTGGGGAGGGCAAAAATATCGGCCGCGGCAAAATAGTCCGCGACCCGGCTGGTCGGCCCCGTGAAGTGTACCTGCCGCGCCAGACCGAGACGCTCAATATCGCCGGCGCATTGGCTCGCATCGAGGCGCCCGACAGCCAGGATATGCAGCTGGGGATTTTTCAGCAGCTCCAAGGCGTGTAACAGCGGTCGCAACCCTTTGCGCTCAATCTCATTGGCCACAAAGCCGATCACAATGTCATCGTCACAGAAACCCAGTTTCTCCCGCATCTGAGCCCGCATCTGCTCGGCCGTTTTCACGTCAAACTCTTGCGGAGAGTATCCGTTGGGAATGACGTCGATGTCACCTTCAGGCACCCCATAGAAATTCATAATATCGTCCCGCACACGATCGGTAAGAGCGATAATCTTGCGGTAGCGACGTTCCGTGAGCATCCGTTTCTCAAGGTGGAGAATCACCGGGTGAAAAGGATTCAATCGTTGTTTGATTCTTGGCCAAGGCCGCCGGGTCTGCTGGCTGATGTTCAGCCATGCCGCGTGCACACTTTGCATCCAGACGACACTGTCGGGGGCCGAAGCTGCGCCGAAACCGGCGATCACATCCGGTCTGCCAATCAGGCGCGCCACATCCTGCTGGCAGGCCTTAACGAAAGCCGGCACAGAAAGGAATGCTGGCAGTCGGCTTTTCCGCACATGGTGACAAGTGACCGCCGGATTCATCCCTTCTTTTTCCCAGTCCGTCGCAAAAGCGTGTGTTTCGTGGCCGTGCTCGGCCAGGAAATTTGCGCATTCGAGCATGACTCGTTCAACGCCGCCACGCCGATGACAGCCAGGGAAAGATAGGGCTACGCGCATCGTATTTGGGATTCTCCAGCCACGGCGGGCGATTCATCCGGCACCCCCCACTCTTCGACCGGGGCGGTAGCCACTGGAGAGAGAGAGAGTTCTGCCGCGCGAGCCATTATCGCTTGCCGCCGCCGCTTCTGCGACTCTGTGGCCACCCGCACCGCCATGCCGACAGATGCCCATGCCATAGTCAGCGAGCCCCGTCCCCAGTAGTGATCCACCATGCCGTGAGCCAGCTTGCCAAACGTGAGCGCCCCGGCGATGGCGACAACCGAAAAGCCGAGAGTTCCTTTCGACACCCGCCGGTGCGTGCGCCATACGAGTACCGCAACGGCAAGTTGCAGGATGGCAAATGAGAGGACACCGGGAACCCCAGTCTCGGCCAAGGTCACCATGAAAAGATTTGTGGCGTCGAACTCCTTGCGTAAACCCACCCCGCCTCCGAGGATCGGATTGGCACGGAACTGCGCCATGGCGAAATCGATGCTCTCGTAGCGGGCTCGGATGTTGTCGCGGTCGGCCTGAAAACCCGTGGCATATTCCCGGTCTTCGGCCGGTAGTAACAGCCAGCCCACGCAGACTACGGGGACTAACAGGAGCGCTGTCCGGATCAACATCCCAAACTCGCGACGGAGCGCAAAAATCACGAGCACACCGACAATCGCCGTCATCCAAGCACCCCGGGAAAGAATCATGACACTGCCAAAGCCGAGAATGGCCACGGCGAACAAAAAGCGCCGTTTGGACCGCTTTTGAGTGACGGAAAGCCACATCTCGAAAGCAATCACGAACGCCGTCGCCACAGATCCACCGACGCCATTCTTATGCATGCCGTAAATGTAGGGGGAGTGGAACGCCGCAACCGAAAGCGCGAGAAAGACGCCAACCGCAACGTAAGCCGTCAATGCCGCACGATAATCCTCCTCGTTTCGAGCAAGGCTGGCAAAAACCATGACCACAATGACCAGGTAGATTCCCATCTGGACCAGACAGATTAGCGAACTGTCGTGCCAGTTCGGAATCGAGCATAACACCCCCACACCGATGTAACCTAACGAGGGCAGCAGTGTCGGTCCAAATTTCACCGTTCCTCTGGCCAGGACGATCGGCAGAGCGAGCAGGACGTTGATTTCTGCCAGTGAGAATTTGAGGGGGCCACCGCCGGAAATATCATTTTGAAACGGAGCCGCCGCCGCGATGAGCGCCAGTGTCAGCCACGGACGCCGCATCCCCACCGCCCAAAAAACCACGGCATAGAGCAGACCTGCCAGTATCAATCCGAAATTCATGATGGGCTCCCAGGAGGCATTCCAGTGATCAGCTGCCTGACCAGCAGCGAACGATAGAATCTCGCTTTATGAATGGCGCGCAGGCGACGACCGGGAGAGAAAGCCACCAATGCCCAGAGGGCAGCACGGATGGAGCACCCCAGCAGCATGGCCATCCTCATTAGCAAAAATCCGGCGAACCCATGATGCTTTAACTCGTATCGATCAAGGCTCTCGAAGAAATGCTGGTTGATCCGCTGCGAATTTCCCCTCCCGCTTTCGCCCCCGTAGTGCACCACTTCGGCATCCGGCGTAAAACATACACGCCAACCGGCACTCCAGGCACGTCGCTGCCAGTCGGTCTCCTCCTGGTACATGAAAAAGCGTTCATCGAGTCCTCCCACTTCCTCATAGACTTCGCGACGGGCGAGGATGCACGCCCCACTCACAAAATCCACCTCTCGCTCGCTGGCGTAGTCCCAGCGGTAATAATCCCCCAGCACCGGATGATCCCGGAAAAACAGCGGCACCCAAAGATTCTCCAGCCAGCACTGCAGGGGCGATGGAAACCGGAAGCAGGAATGCTGCAGACTCCCGTCTCGGTTCAACAGGCGCGGCCCGGCAAATCCGACTTTAGGATTCCGCTCGCAAAAGTCCAGGAGATGGGAGAGCGCGCCGGGTTTCAAAAAGGCGTCGGTGTTAATGATTAAAAAGAAGCGCCCGCGCGCCACGCGAAACGCGAGATTATTGCCTGCGGCGAATCCGGCATTTCGTTCGTTACGGATGAGCTTCACGTCCGGAAATTCCTGCGCGATGGCCTCCGCACTGCCATCGGTCGAAGCGTTGTCCACCACGATGACCTCCGCGGGTATATCACCCACTTCGCTCCACAAGCTACGCAGACACTCGAGTGTCATATCGCGGGTATTGTAGTTGACCAGGATCGCCGAAATCGTGGGTCGATCTGCGGCTATTTCCCCGTGGGAATTCGGGCCTGACTTTTCAGCGACCAGAGCTTCGCGAATGACCGTTTCCACGGCTATGGCCCGGGCCTCCCATGAATGCTCCCGAACCAAATCACGGCGCTGCTGTCCCCGCTCGCGCGCCTCGCTCAAAGCGGCCTGCATGGCGCGGAAAAATTCGCCGGCTGTCGAGGCGATTGACACCACCTCGGAATAGTCCCGGAACCCTGCGACGTTCGTAGAGACAATCGGCTTTCCGGCAGCCAGGTACTCCCACAGCTTGATCGGGTTGAGGCTCTCCGTGAACGCGGTCATGCGATGGGGCACGATGCAGACATCAAAGGCCCGCATGATCTGCGGGACACGAGCGTAGGGTACCGGCCCGCACAAGTGGACATTCCCCCGCGCCTCCAGGCGTGCTACCTGATCCGGCGACAGGTGATTCGGACCCACCAGGACGATGGAGCCGCACTCCAGGCGACCGGCGAGCGCCTCGAGCAAGTCCACGTCGACTCGCTCCGAATGAACGGTGCCTGTGTAACCGAAGACGGGTCTCGCCCAGCGCGTAGCTTCCGGCGGGAGCGGCCCTGTATCGTCCAGCACACATTGATAGTGATCGGCGTCCACGCCATTCGCGACCAACTCCACTTTGGCGCACAACGGCTTTTTGATTTCCTGCAGACGTTCCGAACAAACGATGACGACATCCGCTTTCGAGCAAAGTTCCGCATCCTGCTGCCGCGCCCGATCGGCATCCGGCGTGCCACGCTCAAACTCTGTCCAGTCATCGGTGACATCATAGATTACTGCACTTTCCCCCATTCGACCCGCCATGTGCCCGGCCTCATGCGCATTGATCCACAACAGCGGAGCCCGCATCCCCAGTCTCCCGGCCATCCTGCGGACATGTGAACGGAGCATCGCCTCGTTCATGCGCCTTCCAAGGCTCAGCGAGTTTGGCAGCAACTTCCACGCGCGGGTTACCACGACCCGGCCATCAAAACCCGGCACTTCCTCCAATGAAGGCGCTCGTAATGAACCCAATTCACGCCGGCGCAAAGCATTGGAAACATCACGAGCCGGCGCCACAAAAAGAATTTTTGCCTGCGGGTTCCTGCGCACGAGTTCCGCACACAGAAACTGGTTTCGACGCCAAATCTCATCCCATGACTCCAGGGAAATGAAGATCATGTCGCCCAGCGCCATTTCTTCCGGAAGTGCTCTCAGTTTGACCAGCAAAGATTTCTGCTCCGACTTCAAGCTCCCCTCCCGACCAAAACTTCGCTGGGGTCGCCGGCCCCACGGGCGGAAGCGGCTAGGCTGCGTTCATACACGCGCAAATACTGCTCCGTAATGACCGGCCAGGAGAACTCGGAGGCACGAGCCGCGCCCGCCTCACCAAAAGCCCGTCGCAGTTCCGGCGCCTGGCACAACTTTCGGATCGCCGCCGCAAGGGCCGCACCATCACAGCGCTCTACGATGAGCCCTGTCTCCCCGTGGAGGACGGCTTCCGGCGCCCCACCCGAGCGGGTCGCGATGATCGCCTTGCCCGCGGCCATTCCCTCCGCGCAGACTACGGGAAGGCCTTCGTCCGCCCGGGATGGCAGGACAAGGAACTGACAACCCTTGAAGTAGCGAGCCACCATCGGCCGATCCGCACGGCCCGGGAGATGCACTCTTCCCGACAAACCCAGTCGTCGAACCAGTTCTTCAAGGTCCGCTCGTTCCGGACCTTCTCCCGCCACGATGAGATCGTGGGAAGCGACATTGGCTTCGGCAAACGATTGAATGAGGAGATCGAATCCTTTTTGCGGCACCAGGCGGCCGATGGCGAAAATGTAGGGCCGCGAATGGACCCAAGGCTGCGCCACGCGGAAATCCTCGATAAGCGCCGCATTGAAGACCACCGTGGAATCCTTGACCGGCGCTCCGAGAAACTCCTCCGCGTCACGAACAGTTTTCGCAGAGCAGCCCGTGACGACGTCCGCTTCGAGCAGCGCCCTCCTCAGTGTCTCACGAGCGCCCATCGATCGTTCGAAGAGTCCCGTCGCATCCATTGTCAACTCGCCCTGCAATGTGACCACCAGCGGCCGCGGCCGCTGTTCCCGGGCGCGGAGCGCATAGAGCGCATTTGAGCTCACGCATTGCACATGCATAACGTCGATGGCGTGACGATCCAAAATGCGCAGGGTTTCCCGCAAGATGCGCCGGTGCGTGAAGTGATAGGACAATTTCGACTTCACGCTGTCCTCCGAGGTCCGAAACGGCAGTCGATAAACCGGCAACCCTTCAAAATCCTCGTAGGTCGGCAAATTTCTGGGCCACCGATTCGTCAGAATGATCACCCCATGCCCTCGCCTCCGCAATTCATGCGCGAGCTGGCGCACGAGTTCCTCGACTCCGCCGAGGTGAGGATGAAAAGCGCTGGCGAAAATAGCTATATTCATAGGTGCGGAAAGTGTTACCACGGCAATTGCACGCCAGCGGTTTGCAAGGTATCTAACAAGCGGCGTCCTCTCGCAGGCTTTCAGCGGCAGGCATGCTTCCTACCGCCAGCGAAGGAATCTCTTCCACGCAACAGCCGAGCTTTCGATACAGGTCCCGGTATTGGTCCAGGATCCGCGGCCATTGATACTGCTGAGCACGCTCGAGCCCCGCGGCGACAAGCCTTTCACGCTCACCACGGTTTTGCAAAAGCTCCAAAACAGCGTCGCCAAGAGCCTCTGCCGCCACCAGACGCCCAAAGCGTCCATGAGCGAGCACCTCTACCGAACCCGGGTTCGGTGTCGCGACGACGGCAGTACCGCTCGCCATCGCTTCGATGTAAGGCACCCCAAATCCCTCGTAGCTGCTCGGCAGGCAAAAGACCCACGCACGTCGATATAAGTCCGCCAGCTTTTCCTCCGAGACCCGTCCCAATACGGTAACGCCCGGGGCTTCGGGTGCATCGCCGCAGACCATCCACAGTTGCGCTTTGGGCAACGCTGGGCGCACTCGCTCCACAAACGCTTTCATCAACAGCTCCCCGCGCTTTCTGTTTTTATATGTGCCTACGAAGAGAATCGTCGGGACCATCTCCTTTGCATTCGCCGGATGAAAACGTTCGAGGTTCACTCCGTTTGGAATGACCTGGCGGATCCATGGATAACTGCGCCGCGTATTTTCCGAAACCCCCACTGTCCGATGTGCCGCTGCCGTAGCGACAATCTCCGAGAGGCCGAGCAGTGCCATGCGCAGCTTTTCCTTGATCCCGGGAATATGCAGCGCCTCAGTCATACATGAGCCGTGCATGGTGCGCACGTGCACCGGCTTTTGCCCCCAGATGAAATAGTCGTCCCCATGCGCATGCACCACATCGAAGCGGCTCCAGTCGCGGCGCCCTAGCTCCCACGCAAAGCGAAAAGTGCGCAACCGGTCGCCCACCGGAATCATCACGTGTTCGTAAAGCGCATCCTCGGGTCGATCACAGGGACTATGCATGGTCACTTCCCAACCGCGCTCGACAAACGCATTTGCCATCGCATGCGCCTGGTAACCCGCACCGATCTTGCTCCCACTCGGGAGATACAGCGAAATCATTCCGATCTTATGTGCCATGAAACGATTAACGTATAGAGCCGCTCCGGCCAACTGGCCATGCTACCTGATTGATACCGGCTAAACCGAAGCAGAGAGGCAAGTAGCATTCTCTTGAGACTCCACTTTGATCTGCTGCTCGTCAGAAAGATTTTCACGACGCAGCCACTTGGCAAACCGCACACTCGGCTTTTCGATACACAAATAGAACAGGTGCGCGAAGACCAGACTCCCGACTGCACCTACGGACAAACACAGGAGTGATCCGTAGACAGTCGGAGGTGCCAATTTATACGTCAGCCGAACGAACGCGCTCAGTATGACCATATGCGTGAGGTATAGGCTGTACGATATTTTCCCGAGATATTGAAATACTGCATTGCTGAGCCATTTGCTCTGATTGCGGGTTATCCCACATGCAAAAAGGAGTAGTATCGTGACCAACCCGGTGAGCTGCCTCGCGGTGATGATTCGCGTCATGGTCGTGACCCCAAGAGTTTCGACGGGCTCTACGCGAAAGCAGATCGCACTGAAAACCACAAAAGCTGCTGCGACCATCCAGAAGAAGTAAGTTTGTATTCGTCCGTTACTAGCCCAATAGCAGATCACCCCACCTGCAAAGTAAAACCAATATCCTGTAAACCACGGGCCTTCGTAATTGCCATTTGCGAAGCAGGCGACATAAGCCAATGATCCTAAACAGGAAAAGAAAAGGAGCCATTTTGCCCTATTGAGGGGCAGCTTTTGCCCGTCCGCCGACTCGGCGATCCACATTACCGATATGAATACCAAATAGAATTGGATTTCGATACACAATGTCCAAGCGACACTTAGAATAGGCTGGGCATGAAAGAATTCCTGTAAATAGAAGCTATTCAATGCCACGTTTGAGAGTTCCGGCATGGAGTGGCTGCTTAAGCCCGGCAGCGCCAATTCAATACGATTCAGGACCAGGGCGAGTACGATGGCGGCCCAATATGGAGGATCAAGGCGCGCCTGCCTGCGAAGGATGAAATTCCCCACTACAGCGGAGGTCACTCGGGTCCCTCGAAGCGAATGCGCTATGACATAACCACTTAATACAAAGAAAATCTGCACCCCCAATGTTCCATGAATGCATATCGAAGGAAGTGGGTTAGGAAACAATTTAGCAAGAGGGCCGAGTAGGGGTGGACCGCTGTTAAAGAGAAGGTGGTCGAAGACGACAAGGAATGCTGCGATACCTCGCAAGCCGTCCACAAAATCGAAGCGCTCACTTTTGGGCGATGCGTTCATCAATGGCAGTGAACTCATAGAATTGTCACTTCCCAATCGCGCTCGACAAACGCATTTGCCATCGCATGCGCCTGGTAACCCGCACCGATCTTGCTCCCACTCGGGAGATACAGCGAAATCATTCCGATCTTATGTGCCATAAGATGCATGTTCGAGGTTGCGTTGCGACCGTGCCCCCTGTCTCGCCTGTCTGCCCACGGACAATTTCAGTGCCTCCAAGTCTACCACCACATCGTCGCCTACCGACTTGCAGAAAAGAGCTTCATACGGCTGCCTCATTCTCTCCGCCATGTTGAAGTAGACTCCATCTCCGTAATCTCCCAGCAATTCAATCAATCGGGCACCTGGCGCAAAGAGGATGTTTGTTAGCGCCGCTCCATGGAGACCTACAATCAGCGACGCTTCTGAAAACCGGCGAATTTGCTCAGCCAAAGGAAAGAGATGCGGTTGCCAGACTTCGTAGCCTTCACTGAGAAACCAAGCCGATACCTCTTCGTCGTTTAAAACACAGCGCCAGCCCCCTTGGCCTCGTGGTATATAGATCTTTCGGTGCGGCTCAGCTGCTTTGGATCCCGCGGCCCCCAGAAATCTCCTTCGGAGCCATTGTAGCGAGGCCGGTGAGGCGCCGAGCGATGAACCGCGAAATGAGGGAAGCACCAGGCCGTGGATCTTGCGGGGCGCCGAACTCTCACTCCAGGGGATCCACGTTTCCGGTGCAAATCCCAGAAGCTTGAGGCTGGCCCGAATATAGTCGGGCCCCTTTTCCGGAATGAGCAGCCTTGGCAGGTTGCCTACCTGCGCCCCGTAGGCCTCGATTTGCTCAAGTCGCCCGCACCATTCGATCAGCCAGTGATAGTAGTTCCCCTGCAGTCTATTCACCATCGGCCAAACGTGTTCCAGTTCCGGCAATTCCGCCTTTGCTGCATCCGGCGTCAATAGCCACGCCTCGATGTCAGGATGGGTTTCCAGGCCCAGAATTCCCGGCTCATCGCGGAAGGCAGAGAGAATCAGGCGCCCGCGGGGCGTGATCGGTGCGGCATACTTCCCCACGAGCCATGCTTCGTCGAGCCGGGTGACGGCGGGCGGGCGAGTTTTGAAGGGGCGGGCTACCATTCGCTGCTCATCAAGGGGCGTGTCGATTTTCGCGATGCCGGCCGCCGCCTCGACCATCTCCCCACGGCCGAACTTCCAGGTCCGCGCGCCTGGGAGAGACGAGGCCGACGCCTCAAAATAAAGCCGGCGGCGCAGAAGCCGGGGAAGCTGCCAGTAACGCCGGCCATAGCGACGGCTTATGCTTCTAAACAAAGAATTTTCCCGCAGGCGATCAAGCAGCGACTCGATAGCTAAACGGATAGAAGTGACGACGCGCGATTTCATCTAGCTGCTGGGAGCGTTCCGTTTCCGTGGAGGCCGCC
>JBGGMZ010000287.1:0-14609 GCA_041287745.1 Chthoniobacter sp.
TCCCGATCCTCGCTGAGATTGCTGCCGAGCGTCCCGATTCACTTCGCATCTTCAAGTTCGATGCCGGCGCGGATCCGCGGTTTGCCGCTCAGTTTCGTATTAAGGCGGTGCCAAATCTGGTGTTGTTCCGCGCAGGCGAACCCATCGCTCAGCGAAGCGGTTTTTCAGCGAAGCGGCCCTTGCTGGCCTGGATCGATTCGGCGACCGACGTCGCAGAATCGGACCTTATTTGACCGCCGCTTGTGCGGCCGAGCCCACAGCGATGTTGTTGCGCTCTACACCAGCGCCTTGCGGTGGACCCACACGCTATTCACCAAGCCGAGGCCGAACATCACCATGACGAGGAAGGTGCCGCCGTAGCTGATGAGCGGCATGGGGATGCCGGTCACCGGCATCAGGGCAATGGTCATGCCGATATTTTGGTAAACGTGGAAGAACAGCTGGCCGACGATACCGGCGGTAATGAGCAGGCCCAATTCATCCGCAGCAACGTGAGCGGTGAGCAGACAGGTAATGAGCAGGACGGCGAAAATGGAAATTAGCACCACCTCGCCGACGAAGCCGAACTGCTCGCCGATGGCCGTATTGATGTAATCCGTATGTACCGTCGTGCCGGGGATGAAGCCCTGCTCGACTTGCGTGCCCGCTTTCATGAAGCCCTTGCCGGAGAAGCCGCCAGAACCGATGGCGATGAGCGCCTGGTTGACAGCCCAGCCGGCGCCGAGCTTGTCGATTTCCGGATCGACGAAGGCGATGATACGGGCGCGTTGGTAGGGCTTGAGGCCGAAGTTCATTTCCAGAGGGATGGCGCAGGCGGCGAGCAGCAGGAGGGAAATGATGTAGCGTTTCGGCAGGCCATTCAGCATGAGCATGGCCATAATGGTGGGCACCCACACGAGCGTCATTCCAAGATCGGGCTGCTTGAGGATGAGCAACATCGGCCCGCCCACAATGGCGCCGGTGAAGACCAGCTTCAGCATGGGACTCATCTTGCGGAACTGGCTGAGGAAGAGACTTACGGTGAGGATACCCGCGATCACCGCCATCTGAGCAGGCTGGAAGGTGCCGACGCCGGGCACGCGCAGCCAGCACTTGGCGCCGCCGTGTTCCTCACCCATGTGCGTGTAGGTGAGGATGAGGAAAAAGATACTGGCGATATACATTGGCAGCGCGGCCCACTTCACCCAGCGGTAGTCGATGAGGCTGGTGACGATGAAAACGACGATACCAGCGGCGGCCCACACGGCCTGCTTGTGGTAATACTCATCGGTGCGGAAGGCGGTGGCACTGTAGACGGCGATGACGCCCAGGATGCAGAGCGTGAACGCGGTGGCCAGGAGGAGCCAGTTCATGCCAAGCAGTTTTCGGATCAGCGGCGTCATACGGAAATAGGGTGCGGGAGCACGGTGGGCAAATAAGCGCGAGGACGAGGCGATGTCGAGGGGAATGGTGAACCGGAATGATCACATAGGAAGTTGGATGATGGATGACGAAAGGGGGGCGCCGAACGTAGCCGCATTCGCCCCGCCCCCGATGGGCTATCATTGACGTGACGATACCAGTCACGCTCTCGCGATGCCGATCACCCGACGAGCGCGAAGGCGAGGAAAGCAAACAGCGGAAGAGGAGGGGCGTCGCCGCGAGTATCGCAACTCGATCTGGGATGCTCTCAATCCGCCGTAGAAACGCGCAGTTCAGGGACGAGGATGCCAAAAAGCCAGTGTCCGACGCGCACCCACAGATGGCGCTCGGTTCCCGATCGATCGTAAGCGGTGACGTAGAAGACCACGGTTCCGTTCGGCGAAAAGAAGAAGGGGCCTTTCCAGAACCAGCGCTTCTCCATCGCCGCCAGCCGCAGGCCGTGCGCGGAACACCATTTTCCGATTAGGTCGCGATGGCTCGGCAGGGATGCGAGCCGGATGCCGAGCCAGACAAATCCACAGACGATCATCGCAAAAACCACGATGCCGAGCAATGCGGCGAAATACCGAGCTGCGTCGTCCACAAAAGACGGGTCGCCGCTCCCCAGCAGAATCATGCTCGCAGGCTACGCGAACTTCGGCACCGCCGCGAGGAGCTTCTTCGTGTAGTCGTGCTGCGGGTTTTCGTAGATGGCTTCCGCGGGAGCGGATTCCACGATCTTGCCGCGGTACATGACCAGCACGTGATCGCTCATGTGCTCGACCACAGCAAGGTCGTGGGCGATGAAGAGATAGGTAAGGCCGAGTTCTTCCTGGAGATCCTGGAGGAGATTCACGATCTGCGCCTGCACGCTCACGTCGAGCGCGCTCACCGGCTCATCGCACACGATGAACTTCGGCTTTACTGCCAGAGCGCGTGCGATGCCGATGCGCTGCCTCTGGCCGCCGCTAAATTCGTGCGGATAGCGCTCCAGCATCTCCGCTTTGAGCCCGACCTGCTTGAGCAACTCCGACACACGCTCGCGACGATCGTTGCGGCTCATTTCCGGGAAGTGAATTTCCAGCGCCTCCCCGATGATCTGCGCAATGGTATGGCGTGGATTCAGCGAGCCGAAGGGATCCTGAAAGATCATCTGCATCTCGCGGCGCAGAGGGCGGAATTCGTTTTCCGACATCGGCAGGATATCTTTGCCATCGAAGACGACTTCCCCTGAGGTGGCCGGGATGAGCTTGAGCAGCGTCTTGCCGATGGTGGACTTGCCGCTCCCGCTTTCGCCGACGAGGCCGACCGTGGTTCCTTCCTCGACCTCGAAGCTCACATCGTCCACGGCCTTGATGTCATCGATATGTCGGCGGAGCACGCCTCCGGTGACGGGAAACCAAGTGCGGAGATTGCGAACGGAGAGGAGGGACATGACTCAGGACTGGTGGAGGAAAGCAGTCAGCGGACTGGTTGGCGAGGCTGTATCGAGCTCGGCACCGAGGCCCAGGAGGAACGCTTCGCGGCCGGCCTCGACGGCCATCTTGAAGGCCCGTCCCATGCGCGACGGATCGGCGGCGATGGCGATGGCGGTGTTCACGAGCACGGCATCCGCGCCCATCTCGAGGGCCTCGGCAGCCTGGCTGGGGGCGCCCAGACCGGCATCCACCACTACCGGCACAGTGGCTTGCTCGATGATGATCTCGATCTGCGCCCGCGTCTCGATGCCGCGATTGCTGCCGATGGGCGAGCCGAGCGGCATGACCGTGGCGGTGCCGACGTCCTGCAAGCGCTTGGCCAGCACAGGATCGGCATTGATGTAAGGAAGCACGGTAAAGCCTTCGCGAACGAGCTGTTCCGCGGCCTTAAGCGTCTCGATCGGGTCGGGCAGCAGGTAGCGCGGGTCAGGATGGATCTCCAGCTTCACCCATTTCGGCAGACCGGCGGCAGCGGCGAGGCGGGCGAGCCTGACGGCCTCTTCGGCATTCATCGCGCCGCTGGTATTCGGCAGCAGCAGGTATTTCTTCGGGTCGATGAAATCGAGAATGTTGGCGAAAGGATCGCCCTTGCCGGTGAGGTCCGCGCGGCGCAGGGCAACCGTAACGATCTCGCATCCGCTCGATTCCAGCGCGGAAGCCATGGCCTCGTTTGAGGAAAATTTACCCGTGCCGAGGAGGAGGCGGGAACGAAATTCGCGGCCGGCGATGAGCAGGGTATCGGGCGTATTGGGCATGTGTCGGCGGGAACCGTAATGGAAGACGCCGACGATTTCCACTGTGTAGGTGAGGAGAAAACTTGCGGAATCGTGAGTCGTTCTTAACTTTGATGCGTGCGCGAGTACGCCTCTTCCTCGATCAGCCTGGCCGGGTCGCTGCTCATAGCGCACCCGGGCCTGCTCGATCCGAATTTCAAGCGCTCCGTGCTTTTTATCTCGAATAACGATGCGCAGGAGGGCGCCTTCGGCTTGATCATCAACCGCCCGTCCGGTCGCACGGTGGCAGAGCTGTTGCCGAATCGCGAGGTGGGCGCCCTGGGTCGTGTGCCGGTATTTCTCGGCGGACCTGTGGCGACGGATCAACTCGTCTTTGCCTCGTTCCACTGGCACGCTGAGACGGAGCGGATGGAATGCCGCCCTCATCTCGTGATCGATGAAGCGGCCGAGCTCGTCCACGACGAATCGATCATCCTGCGGGCCTATGTAGGTTATGCCGGCTGGAGCAAGGGGCAACTCGAGGGGGAACTGGCGCAGCACACCTGGCTGGTGCGTCCGGCGACACGCGATACGCTGGACCTGGAACGCTGCCCCACCTTGTGGCGTGAAATTACTAGTTCCTTCGGTCCGTGGTTTCGGCTGTTGGCCGAGGCGCCCGAGGATAGCGCGCAGAATTAAAAAACCATGATCGTCGGCGTCCCGAAGGAAATCAAAGCACAGGAAAATCGAGTTGGGCTGCTGCCCTCCGCATTGTATCAGCTCGTCCAACGCGGGCACAAGGTGCTGGTGGAAAAGGGCGCGGGTGTAGGCTCCGGCTATCCGGATGAAGAATACACTCGCGCTGGTGCGGAGCTCGTTACGAAACACGCGGAAGTCTTCGAACGCGCGGAAATGATCGTGAAGGTGAAGGAGCCGCTCTCGGAGGAGTATGGTCTCCTGCGGGAAAAGCAGATCCTTTTTACCTACCTGCACCTCGCGGCGAGCAAGCCGCTCACCGAGGCGCTGGTGAAATCGCACGTGACGGGCATCGCCTACGAAACGGTGGAGGTGAATCGCCGGCTGCCGTTGCTCGAGCCGATGAGTGAAATCGCGGGGCGCATGTCCATCATCCAGGGCGGCTACTTCCTGGCGAAGCACTGCGGTGGCAAGGGGGTCCTGCTCGGCGGTGTGCCGGGTGTACTGCCGGGCAAGGTGATCGTGATTGGCGGCGGCACCGCTGGGGTGAATGCCGCGCGCATGGCCACGGGGCTTGGCGCAGATGTCACGATTCTCGAGGTGGATGTCGAGCGGATGCGTTTCCTCGACATCACCATGCACACGGCGCACACGCTTTACTCCAGCCCGGCCCATGTCACCGAGCTGCTGCCATCGTGCGACCTGCTCATCGGTGCAGTGCTCGTGCCGGGGGCAAAGGCGCCGAAGCTCATCAGCCGTGAGATGCTGAAGCTCATGAAACCCGGCAGCGTGCTGGTGGACATCGCCATCGACCAGGGTGGCTGCGTGGAAACGTCCCGGCCGACCACCCATGAGCACCCGACCTTTGTGGAGGAGGGGGTGATCCACTATTGCGTGGCGAATATGCCTGCGGCCTATGCCCGCACGGCGACGCAGGCGCTGACGAATGTCACCTCCCGCTACGTCGAAATCCTCGCTGATCACGGCGTCCCTGGCGCCTTCCAGCGCGACCCGCACCTGCTCGGGGGGCTCAACATCATCGACGGCCACATCACCCTCAAGGCCGTGGCCGATGCACATGGACTGCCCTTTATGGAATACGGCAGGGGCTCCGGCATTCCGCCGCTGAAGCTGTAGCGATAGAGCGGCGCGTCTGTGGAGGGTGAACGCGTCTCGCTTGGAAGGAAATCGAGGCTGAGATCACCAGCGGCGTTGCGGAATCGGCTTAGCCTGCTCTAAAACACGCCCATGTCTTCCCCCGCCTCCCGGCAGCCATGGTATCGCATCCTGTACGTCCAGGTGCTCATTGGCGTGGCGCTTGGTATCGCGATTGGCTACTTTTTTCCCGCTCAAGGCAAGGCGTTGGAGCCGCTCGGCAAGGGGTTCATCAATCTGGTCAAGATGATCATCGCCCCGATCATTTTCTGTAGTGTCACTCACGGCATCGCCGCGATGAGCGATCTGCGAAAACTTGGGCGGGTAGGGGGTAAGGCGCTGCTTTACTTCGAAATCGTTTCGACGCTGGCGTTGATCATTGGGTTGATCGTAGTCAACACCCTCCAGCCAGGGGCGAATTTTCAGGCGCCGCCGCCGGATGCCACCTCGATAGCCAAGGTGCATGAATACGCCAAACAGGCTGATTCCCTGAGTACGGTGAACTTTCTGCTTAACATCATCCCGGTTAGCTTCTTCGACGCCTTGGCCAAAGGGGACCTGCTGCAGGTGTTGCTCGTAGCGATTCTCTCGGCATTTGCCATCTCAGCCATGGGTGAGCGCGGGCAGCCAATCCTGCGCGGGATCGATATGGCGGCACAGGTTTTCTTCGGGATCATGCGGATCGTCGTGCGGCTGGCTCCGCTGGGGGCGATGGGCGCAATGGCCTTTACCGTCGGAAGCTACGGGCTGGGCGCGCTGCGCAATCTCGTGGAGCTCATGTTGGGATTTTACCTCACGGCAGGCTTGTTCGTCGTCTTCGTGCTGGGGGCGATCGCATGGGCAGCCGGCTTCTCGATTTTTCGCTTTATTGCCTACATCAAGGAGGAGCTTCTCCTCGTGCTCGGTACCAGTTCCTCGGAAACGGCGCTGCCCGGGATGCTGCGCAAGATGCGTGCGCTGGGTTGCGCGGAGAGCACGGTGGGCCTGGTTATTCCCACCGGCTACAGCTTCAACCTCGATGGCACGAATATCTACATGACGATGGCCACGATCTTTCTCGCCCAGGCCACGAATACCCATCTGGACCTGCGTCAGCAGTTGACGATTCTGGGCGTGGCCATGCTGTCGTCGAAGGGGGCGAGTGGCGTCACGGGTGCCGGCTTTGTGACCCTGGCGGCGACGCTTTCCGTGGTCAAAGCGGTGCCGATCGATTCCATCGCCATCCTTGTCGGCATCGACCGTTTCATGAGCGAATGCCGGGCGCTGACGAATCTGGTGGGCAATGGCGTGGCCACGGTGGTGGTGAGCCGTTGGGAAAAGGAGGTGACGCCGGAGCAATTGCGCGCAAATTTGCAACTGAAGCCCGCGACGGTGGTTGGCATGGAAGAAGAGCCCGCCGCCGTGTAGGCTATCGACGATATTAAGAGTATGAAGCCGCAAAAATCCCATATTTCTGCATCAGGATGCAGAACTGGCACGCCGCTTGCGCCTGTTTAACCTCTGTTCCACCCCGCTCCCATGGCTGACATCAAGTTTTACTGCCCGGAATGCCGACAACGCATCGCGGTCGACGAAAGCGCCGCCCGCATGCAGGTGGATTGCCCAAATTGCCGCACCACGCTGATCATTCCCACTGTGTCGGAGGCGGTCCCGGAGATCACTGTCCGGAGACGCCTGGTCGCCGCGGGTGGAGGGGCTAACACGGCCTACGAAGAGCTGGACCGCAAACAGAAGGAATTGGCCTCGGCCTTGCAAGAAGCCGCCAAGTGGCGGGCAGATACGGAGCGCTCCAAGGCAGAAGTAATCCAACTGCGCGAGGATCTTGCTGCCGCGGCGCGTGAGCGGGAGGGGATGCGGGCTTCGGGGGCGGAAATTGCGCGGCTCAAGAGCGAGACCGGCAGCTTCAAGGTGCACCTGGAACAAACGCAGCACGAACTTGCCGCCGCACGCGCCGAGCGGGAGAAGCTGGCTCGCGAACTGGCCCGGCGTGGTCGGGATCCGGAGCTGGGAGCGATGAATCTGGGTCCTGGACATAGCGTTCTGCAGGAGCGTCTCATCGCGGGCGAGCGGGAACGCTCCGAACTGAAGGCGAAACTCACAGAGATGCTGGAAAAAGGCGGAGACGCTCAGTTGCGCGATCAAGTTTCGAAGGTTCAGCAGTTGCTGGAAGCCGAGCAGGCGAGAGCGACTGAGTCCGCAAATCAACTGGTGGCAGCCCAGCAGAAGGCGGTCGAGTCGGAGCGACAGCTTTCGGAACTGCAGGGAAAGATGTCCGATCTCGGATCGGCGAAAGAGGAGGCGGCCAGGCTGCAGTCGGAGCTCAACGCAGCGCGCGCGCAACACGATGAAGCGCAACGGCAACTTTCCGAGCACAAGACCGGGCTCAGCGGAGTGGTAGAGCGTCATGATGCCGTGCAACAGGAGCTCAACACGGCGGTGTCGCTCAGCGAAGAGGTGCGTCAGAAGCTGGCCGGATCCCAAGCGGAATTGGCCCGCATGCAGGAATTGCACACGACCGGCCAACAGGAGGTCGCCGGCCTGCGGCAGGATCTGACAAGCTTGCGCAATGAGCAGGAAAAGCTTGCTGCGGAGCGCGCCGAGGCGCTGCGGAAAGCTGAGGATTTCCAGGTAGAAGTCGCGCAGTTGAAGGAGGCGCAGACGGCTGCGCATCGCGAGGTCGAAGGTCTGGAGCAGCGGCTCACGAGCATCCGTGAAAGTCACGCCAAGCTTTCGGCTGACCACGAAGAGGTGCAGGGCAAGCTCGCCGCTTTTCAGCAAGAAGTGAATAGCGGGCGCGACGCGCATGGCTTTGCGCAGCAGGAACTGCACAGCACACAGCAGGACCTCACGAAATTGCGCGACGACCACGTGAAGGTTTCCGCCGAGCGCGATGCGGCGCAGCAGAAGCTGAATGAACATCAGGCCGAGTGGAACCGTACGCAGCAGGCGCATGGCGCACTGCAACGCGAGTTGGAGGGTTTGCGGCAGGAGTTTTCCGGCCTCAAGGACGAGCACGCGAAGGTTGCCAATGAGCGTGATCAGGCCCGCCAGCAGGCCACCGAACGCGAAGGGGCACTCGGCGCACTCCAGTTGGATCTGGAGAGTGTGCGACGGGAGCACGCCGGGTTGAAGGACGAGCACGACAAAGTTTCCAGCGAGCGTAACGAAGCGCGCCAGCAAGCTGCCGAGCGTGAAGGAGCCCTGCAGCAGAATCTGGAGAGCGTCCGGCAGGAGCTCACTGGGCTGAAGGACGAACACGCGAAAGTTTCCAGCGAACGCGATGAAGCGCGTCAGCAAGCGGTGGCCAGAGAGGAGGCACAAGGGGCTTTGCAGCGCGATCTCGAGGGCGTCCGGCAGGAGCTTTTGGGGCTGAAGGATGACCACGCGAAGATTTCCGGTGAGCGCGACGAAGCGCGCAAACAAGTGGCTGACCGCGAGGAAGCGCTGCGCACCGCGTCGCTCACGATGGAGGCGGCGAAGAATGAATTCAACCGCACGAAGCAGGAAGCGGCCGAAGCGGCTGCGGAGCACGACCGGCTGAAGAGCGCGCTCGCCGAGGCGGAGGAAGAGGCGAAGGATTTGCAGCATCGTGTGGACGGATTGCTCGACGATTTGCACCATCGTGAACACGAGCTCTCCGAGGCAAAAAAGAAGCTCGATGCCGGACAAGCTGCGCACGAGCAGACCCGCCAGCAACTGGTGGCGAAGGAAGAGGAATTGCGTGTGGCCCAGGAGAAAATCGATGCGGCCAACCGCGAGATTGAATCGCTCAAGAACAGCACGGCGTCGGTTGGCGAAGCGCGCAGTGCGGAGATGATGCAGGCGAAGACCCGGATCGAGGAACTCGAAAACCGCGTCGCCTCTCTCCTCGGCGAACTACAGAACGCCACGCGGGATGCCGGCGATCTGCGTCTCAACTGGCAGACGGGCCGTAGCGAGCGCGAGCAACTCGTGGACAAGATTTCTGCGAAGGAAGGCGAGATACGGCAACTGCAAACGGAACTCGAAAAAGCGCGCGACCTGGAGAAATCCCTGCGGGCAAAGACCGAGGATGCCGTGAAGGCGATGGTCGCCGCACAGGAAAAGGGACAGACCCTGGCTGGCGAGCGCGACCGGTTGTCGTCCAATCTTGCCAAGGTCAACACGGAGCTTGGCGTGGCCCACGAGCAGTTGCGCCAGTCGCGCTCGGAGCGTGAGGCGATGAAATCGAGTGTGGGCTCCGTGGAAATACAACTTGAGCAGGGTCTCGACCAATTGCACGCCGTGGAGTCGGAACGGGATGCCTTGAAGACCGAGCTGGAAGCGGTGAAAGCCGGTCTCGAGCGGGCCAAGCAGCACGTGACGGTGCTGCAATCGCGGCGTGACCAGATGCGCGATGAAATCGCCAAGCTCAAGGTGGCGCTGGGGCAGGCGCCGGATGCGATGGGTTAAGCTCTTGAAAACGCCGCTCATTTCCATTGTGTTCTTTCTGCTCGCGGCGCTGTTTGGCGCAGTGGGGCAATTTCTCTACAAGTCCGGCGCCGAGAGTGCAGGTGGGACGATTTCGGGGTATCTGCTCAATGCCCGGCTGCTCGGCGGAGTGGTGTGCTACATCGCGGTAATGGTGCTCTTCGTCGCGGCCTTCAAGAAAGGTGGCGAGCTGGCCACGCTGTATCCGATCTACGCCACGACTTTCATCTTCGCTGCGCTCATCGCGCTGTGGGCCTACGGCACGCCGATCAAGCCGGTGAATGTAGGCGGTATGTTATTGCTCGTGGCCGGCATGTATTTCATGGGACGCTGATTCGATGCCGATCGAAACCTCGGGCCGGCGTCCGCTCAAGACGCGCGACTGGCCCTTCTTCAAGAATCTTGCCGCGTGGCTCGCCCGCAGCGGCGCCACGCCGAATGGCATCTCGTTCATGAGCATTGTTTTCGGTTGCGGCGCGGGAGCGCTATTAGCCGCTACATCGCATGTCGAGGGCTGGACGCTGCGTGGTTGCTGGCTCGGTGCGGCCGCCTGCGTGCAGTTGCGGCTCATTGCAAACCTGCTCGATGGCATGGTGGCTGTGGAAGGACGCAAAGGTGGGCCGGTGGGTGATCTTTGGAACGAGGCGCCAGATCGCATTTCGGACGCGGCGATTTTCATCGGCGCGGGTTTCGCGCTTGGCAGTTGCACGTGTCTCGGATTCTGCGCGACGATCATGGCTTTGTTTGTCGCCTACGTGCGTGCGCTTGGGGCGAGCGTCGGTGTTGGCCAGATTTTCCTGGGGCCGCAAGCCAAGCCGCATCGTATGGCAGTGATGACTTTTGCTTGCGTGCTCTCGGCGATTTTTCCCTGGAGCGGGTGGGGCATTGTCGGTCTGCCGGGAGTCATCTCCATCGTCGGCGTTGCGCTGTGGATCGTCATTGTGGGAGGAGTGATCACGGCATGGCGCCGACTTGCCCGCATCGCCACATTGCTGCGTGAGAAAGCCCGCTGATTTATGTTTGGATTGCACCCTGTTGCCTTTTGGATTGCCGCCGGTATCGCTGCCGTCCTGCTCATCACGCCGCTGCTTTTTCTCGTGCTCGACAAGGCGGGCAAGCTCACACCGACGCTAAGCACGGATTTGTGGACGCGCTACAAGTCGTGGCTCTTCCTCACGCCTCTCATGGTCGGTCCGCTGCTCGCCGGGCGGTTGCCGGCGATCATCGGCGTGGGCGTGCTTTCGCTGGCCTGTTATCGTGAATTTGCCCGGGCGACGGGGATGTTCCGGTATCGCACCATCAGTGCGGTGGTGGGGTTGGGCATCCTGCTGCTGACCTTTGCCGCTGCGGATCGTTGGTATGGCTTCTTCGTGGCACTGAGTTCGCTCACCATCTCGCTGCTCGTCATCATTGCACTCTTTGATGACGAGCCGAAGGGTTACATCCAGCGGGTCGCCCTCGGCATCTTTGCCTTCTCGCTCTTTGGAGTGTGCCTCGGTCACTACGGTTACTTTGCCAATGGTCCCGCCGGGCAGGCTTTCCTGGTGGCCATCCTGCTCTGTGTCGAGCTGAACGATGTCTTCGCCTATTGCTCCGGCAAGACCTTTGGGCGACGCAAGCTCTGCCCGAATACGAGCCCCAACAAGACAATCGGTGGCGCACTCGGCGCGGCCATTTTGACGACCGCGCTCTTCGCCTTTCTCGTGCATTTGATCGCGCACGGCACCGTGTTGGATCAGCCTGTGCATCTCATTGCGTTGGGCCTGCTCCTCTCACTGACTGGACAATTCGGTGACCTCGTGATGTCGAGCATCAAGCGCGATCTCGGCGTGAAGGATCTCGGCGTTACCATTCCGGGGCACGGCGGGTTGCTCGATCGTTTCGACAGTCTTATTTTCGTCGGGCCGGCCATGTTTCACTATGTGAATTACTTCCTCGGGCTCGGTCTTGATCAGCCGGTTCGCAGCATCACCGGACAGTAATGGACGACTGGCAATACAAACCGGCAGGCGACCATGGCCTGAAGCACGAGGAAAGTCTGCGCAGCCTGCGTCGCGAGACGGGGCTTATCGGCACGGTCACGCAATCGGCGTGGCGTCTGGCCGTTCGAGCTTATCTGCGCGGCTATCATCGATTGCGAGTGGATGGCGCCGAGCATCTGCCGCAGCGTCCGTCATTCGTCATGGTGGCCAATCACACCAGCCATCTCGATGCGCTCACGCTGGCCTCCGCGTTGCCGTGGAATCTGCGCCGCTTCGCCTTCCCGATCGCGGCGGGTGATGTGTTTTTCGAGACACCCGCTGTCGCTCTTTTTTCCGCCATGATGCTGAACGCGCTGCCCATGTGGCGGAAGAGCTGTGGTCCGCATGCCATGCAGCAACTCCGTGCACGCCTGCTTTCCGAGCCCACCATCTACGTGCTCTTCCCGGAAGGCACGCGCAGCCGCGATGGCAGCCTCGGGCGGTTCAAGCCAGGATTGGGGATGATCGTTGCGGAGTCCGAGGTGCCGGTCGTGCCCTGCTTTCTGGATGGGGCGCACGCGGCTTGTCCTGCGAACCGCAAGATGCCCCTGCCGCTTCCACTTCACCTGCGCATCGGTCCGCCGCTGAGTTTCGCCGGGGTAAAAAATGAACGGGCCGGCTGGCAGGAGATCGCGGCCAAGCTGGAAGCTGCCGTGGGTGCCTTGCGCAACGGCGGAGCGCCGCCCGCCGTTCCTCAAGCCTAACGTGGGGGCGAACTTGCCTCTGACGGCGAGGCCGGGGAAGCAGCCCCTTTTTGGCGGAAATCCCCCAAAAGACCACTGACGAGCAAGCCCACACCGGTGCCCACGAGGGCGCCAAATGGGCCGAAGAAGACTGAGCAGATGACGATGCGGGTGATCTGCGCCTTGAGCGGCGGCGGTGTGCCCGCGGCTGGGGCGGTTGCGACCTCGGCCAAGGGAGGCGCTGGGAGCGGGTCCGACTCGCGCCCATAGTGCCCGAGCACGGTGAAAAGCATGTAGATTTCCGCGAGGATGAATCCCGCGATGGCGAAAGGTTTGGCAAGGTTGCGGCCCGGCATGGTCAGGCGAGACTAGAGCCCGGGGAAGAGGGCCTGTCGAGGCACAGACCAAGAAAAGTGAGCGCGCGGGCAGACTTCGTGCTATTTCGTATTTGCAATGCGTATGATTTTTCACAGTTCGAACCTCCGAGTTTCCAGCGTCGCGGCTTTCGCCCTGATGCTTGGAGCCTGCGGACACGTGGAAGTCACCCATGTCCCGCCGGGTCAATCGTTGGGGGTGGCCATGGCTAAGAAGCCCGAACTCGTACGCCTGCCGGCCACGCCAGCCCCTTCGCCCAGTGCGGTGGCCCAGCAGGATCGTTCCGCGAGCGCCGGCGTGAAGGAAGGCGACATGCTCTCTCACGTCGCCGAGGCCTTTTCGCGAGGCCAGTTTTGCATGAATGCCGGCAAGGACGACGAGGCCATTGCGGCTTTCCAGGAAGTTGTGAAGTTGAACCCTGGGTTTTCCGAAGCCTGGCAAAACCTGGCCGCGCTTTATGAAAAGAAGGGCGACAACAAGAAGGCGATCGACGCTTTCCGTCGCGCGAAGAAGGTCGCACGCGGATAGCCGCATCGATCACACCTCCCGCAGAGCCCGCTCCACGGCGATAGGCAGCGCCATCGCACCGTCCCCACCGAGTTCGCGGTCGATATCCTCGAGGCGGCGAATGAGGTCCACCACTTCGCCACGCGCATAAGGTCCTCCGGCAGCGGCACAAAAATGCGTGCGGCACCCGAAAGGGCGTCCATCGTAAATGAGGCACCTGCCCGTAGCGTGGTTGAGGAGGGGACACGCCCCCTGGATCGCCTCCGGCAACTGCTTGCGACCTGAAGCGCGCACCGCTTTGGCGGCCACTAGTGCTTCGCCCTTTGTGAGAAACGGCGTGCGACCCGTGAGCCGGAAGCGGCAGCACTCCGTACGCTGGATGCAGTCGCGCTCAATCGGACGTTCCGCGAGTTCTCGGTAGATGGTCTTCACGGCCTCCACGGGATCAGGTCGGGCGGGTTTGGACGATCGGCGTTTCATGGTGTTCAGACTGCCAGGCCGGCGGCGTGACCCGAGGCCCAAGCCCACTGGAAATTGTAGCCACCCAGCCAGCCAGTGACATCGACCACTTCGCCGACAAAGAACAGCCCCGGCGCCTGCCGCGCTTCCATGGTCTTCGACGACAAGCCCGCGGTGTCCACGCCACCCAGCGTCACCTCTGCTTTGGGATAGCCTTCCGTGCCGGAGAACCGCAGTGGCCACCCATTGAGCGCGGTCGCCAGGTCCTTCATCTCCGCGGAGGTGAAGTGCGGGAACTTTTTCGCCGGTGCGTAGCGCGCACACCAGGCCTCGGCAAAACGCCGCGGCCAATGGCGGCTCACCAATGCCAGCGGATCGATCGCTTCCCGCCGTCCCTCCGCCAGCAAGTCTGCCGCACGCTTTCCGGGCAGTAGATCAAAGGCGATCGACTCACCGCCATGCCAGAAGGACGAAATTTGCAGCACGGCCGGACCGCTTACGCCTCGATGCGTGAAGAGCAGATTTTCCTCAAAAGTCGCACCATTGCACCGTGCCACCACTGGCACCGAGAGGCCGCTCAAGTCGCTCATCTGCCTATCCTCCGCTTCGAAGGTGAGGGGGACCAGCCCCGGGCGAAGCTCCGTGATCGTCAGACCAAACTGACGCGCCAGC
>JBGGMZ010000288.1:0-9082 GCA_041287745.1 Chthoniobacter sp.
GAAGGAGAGGTGTGTGACAAGCGGGGAAACAGGGAGAGTGGAAACATCCAACACCCAACATTGAACATCCAATGAGGAGGGTGCCTTGGCGCGTGAGGACACGCGCCCTACAGCAGCCTCACAAGCTATTCAGAAAATCCACGAGCTGCTTTTGCTGGCCGCTGCCGAGTTTGTTGAAACGATCGCGGGCGACGGCGGCTTCGCCATCGTGATCGTCGATCGCAATGGGCAGGGTGGGCGCGCGGCCATCGTGCAGATACGGCGCGCGATGGCGCAGGCCCCAGAGCGGCGCAGTCTTCATCTCGGTGGGTAACGCATCCGCTTGGGCGATGCCGTCATTCAGTTTGCCCATGTCGTGCAGGAGCAGATCGGAGAAAAGAGTCACCGGCTTGCGGTCGAGCGCGCGCACTTTGTTTGGCCCGGTCATGAGGGTGGGCACGTGGCATTCCGCGCAGCCGAGCCGCAGGAAGACGTTGTAGCCGGCCTGTACCTCGGAGCTCACGTGGGGCGGCGGCGGTGGTGCGAGGAAGCGCATGAAGTCGGCTGCTTTGTCAATGTCGCTCTTGCCCGTCGCGGGATCGATCTCATCCTCCGGATCCTGCGTGTGATGGAATTGCGCGAGCAGTGCCTGGTTGCCGTTGGGCGCATTTTCCGTGGGAAAGAAGCGGCTCGTGATGCCCATCTCATTCACGTAAGCGTCGGCGGCAAAGGCGAGCAGTGTGGCCTGCTGGGCTTTCCAGCCGTACCGGCCCACGCGCATGTCGCCGGTCGTCACGTCCTGGATAAGCGCGGCGCGGCCGAGGATGCCGTCGGGTTTCCTCCGTTGGGCGAGCGCCTGGATGTCCCTGTCCGGGATGGCCTCGATCAACCCCGCGCCGAAGAGCGGCGTGGTCAGGCGCTGGACGACGATCGTCGCGTCGGCGGGAATTTTTTCCAGCGCTGCGGGATCGACCGCGCGGCTCTGGATGAGTGAGCCGCCCTCTGCGCTGAGTGGATCGAAGACGCCTTTGTCGTTGCGTCCAAAGCGCGTGACGGTCGCCGCGCTCGCGCCGCCGATGGTCGGCGCGGTGTGGCAGTTGGCGCACGAGGTATTGTTGAAGATCGGGCCGAGGCCGCCCTCGGGCGTCTCGATATTTTCGAATTCGCCAAGGCCATTGATGAAGGCCGTGAGCTGCTCCTGGGTGAGATCGGGCAGGGGATCGCCCAAGCGGCCGCCGGCCCGGGGCGCAGGGCCTTCGTGATGGTGAATCATGCGCTGGGCGCGGGCTTTCCCGGTCGGAGGGAGGGGTTGAGCCACCAGAACGCTGGCGCCTAGCAGGGTGAGCGTGGAGAGGACGAGGCTGCGACGAGTGGAGGATTTCATAAGCTGCATCGGATTGGTTTTTGGGGGAGGGCGGTGTTCCCGCCCTTTTCCGAGCAGCAGTCTCCTAACGGCTTGTTAAGGGAGTATGATCACGTAAGCGGTTTATTGTTAAGGAGGTGTAAAGACGACGCGGAAGTTTCTGGTTCCGGGTTTCTGGTTTTTGGTTCTCCGAATCGGGAGGCCGATCCTGAGGGGGAGCCAGAAATTACTTCCGCTGCCGACCTTCCCAAACCACCAACGCAACCCCCGCCGCGAGCAATAGACCATCGCGGATGAGCAGTGATGGGTAATTCGTCGAAACCGCTTCCTTGCCGAAGCAACCGCAGGAGATGTCGAGGCCGCGGGCTTGGGCGCTGACGATGGCGCCGAGAAAGATAACCGTCATGCCCGTGATGGCGACGGCAGCGCCGAGGGCGAGACGCTTGACGAAAAGCGCCAGGGCGGAGATCACTTCCAGCCACGGGAGATAGACTGCGAGCGCGACGGTAAGGTCGGGATTCGGCAGCAACTCGAAATGCTGGATTGCGACAGTGAAGTCGGGGGTGGCCGATTGGCCATGGCGGAAATCCCAGATCTTCATCACGCCGGCGTAGAGGAAGACGCCGGCGACGATGAGGCGCAGGAGCAGCACGATTATTTTCCCGGCCATGCGCTCCAGCCTCCTTTCAAGACATAGACTTGCTGAAGCTTGAACTCCTGGCGCAACCGGTCGGCGATGGCGTGACTGGCGTCGCAACTGCCGCCATCGCAATAGACCACCACCAGCACATCGGGATCGTAGGCGTCGGAAAAGGCGGAGGTCAGCGAGTTCCACTCGTCCTCATTGAGCAGCACCGCCCCGGGAATGTGGGCGTGGTCGAATTTCGCGCGGGACCGGGCGTCGACCCACAGCACCTTGTCGTGCCAGTTGTTGTGCACCATGGCGATGGTGACTTCGTCCTTCTTCGATGGCGCCTCGGAATTCCACTGCAACTGTAGCGCGCCCGAGACCAGCGCCGGCAGCAGGGCGAGGCCGAGCACGATGGCGAGTTGGCGCAGCGCGCGGATCACTTGATGCGCGCGTGGATGACGTAGGCGCGCGGCGCGTCGGCCGGAAAATCGGTCTGCACGCTGATCTCGGCGGATTCCTTCTGGGCGGTGTCGGCGGGTGTCAGGGAGATAGTGTATTGCTCGCCGGCCTTGACCGTATCGAGCTTCGCCGTGAGGCGCGGGTTGGAGGACGTGACGCTCTTGATGCGCACGGGCTGGGCGGGATCGGCGCTGAATTGCACGCTCTTGGCCGCGACGGGCTCGCCGGTCTTCCAGAAGACGAGCGCAGGCGTGAGGGTCACCGGATCGCGAATCTCGATGTTGAGCCCGATCGTCACGGGCTCGGCTGCTTTGTCATCGGTCGTCACCGCCACGCTCTTGCGGTACCAACCCTTGCGGTCGCCGAAGATGAAGTGGACCACAACCTCGCCAGTTTCATTTGGTGCGTAGGTTTTCTTGTCGAGATGGGCCGTGGTGCAGCCGCAGGAAGAGCGCAGGGTCTTGATCGTGACCGGGGTGGTGCCGATGTTTTTGAAGGTATAGTGCGCGTAGATCTCCTTGTCCTCCGGTACGCGGTGGAATTGCTGGAGGGGATGGTCCCACTTGAGCTGAGCCTGGGCCTTCGTTGCAGCGAAGGTGAACAGCACGGCGAGGAGGGGCAGAAGACGTAGGAAGCGCATGAAGGGTGTTTTAAGTATCCTGCGAAAGGGAAAATGCAATCGCAGGTCGCTGCCTGCCCTTTCGAGGGCACCTCCCCGGCGAACCGAAAAATTTCGAGCAGGCAAGAAAATGTTTTTGACAGGGCCGCTTGTTCCGCTACTTTTCGCGCCCCGCTTCCATCCTGGAGGTGGGTTTAATAACTTAGTAACGCAGGAGAGCCTTAGACTCGCTAGAACTGCACCCCTTTATGTCCAATAAACGTAGTAAACGTTATCGCGCGGCGGCCGAGAAGGTCGACGTGAAAAAGAGCTATCCGCTCGCTGAGGCCATTTCCCTCCTCAAGACCCTTCCCGCCACGAAGTTCGACCAGACGGTCACCCTGAGCTTCCGCCTTGGCGTGGATCCCAAGCAAAGCGACCAGATGGTCCGCGGCACGACGCCTCTCCCGCACGGTTCGGGCAAGAACGTCCGCGTGCTCGTCTTCGCTGAAGGCCAGGCGGCCACCGCAGCCCGCGAAGCCGGTGCGGAGTTCGTCGGTTACAAAGACATCATCGAGAAGGTCACCGCTGGTTTTCAAGATTTCGACGTGGCGATCGCCACGCCCGGCGCGATGGCCGAAGTGCGTAAGCTCGGCAAGGTCCTCGGACCGCGCGGCCTCATGCCGAACCCCAAGACGGGCACCGTCACCGACGACACGGCGAAGGCCGTGAAAGAAGTGAAGGCTGGTCGTGTGGAGTTCAAGCTCGACAAGAACGGCAACATCGCCGTGCCAGTCGGCAAGTTTTCCTTCAGCCCTGAAGCCCTCGCCGACAACGGCAAGACTGTGATCGAAGCCGTCGTCAAGGCCCGCCCGTCCACGGCCAAGGGCGTGTTCGTCGAGAACATCACGCTGGCTGCGACCATGTCGCCCGGCTTGAAAGTGGACGCCTCGTCCTTCCTCAAATTCTAATCGGAGACCCTAGTCATGCCTCATCCTGCGAAAGCTACCATCGTCGACGATCTCCAGCAGAAGCTGAACGGCTCGCCGTTCCTTTTCGTGGCCGACTATACCGGCCTGAAGGTCGCTCAATTTGCCGAGCTCCGGAACCGCCTGCACAGCACCGGCGCCCGCTGCCACGTCGTAAAGAACACATTCCTGCGCCGTGCGGCGAAGGAAGCCGGTCTCCCTGAGCTCGCTGAGCTCAAGGGCCAGACCGCGATCATCGTCGGCGACAAAGACGTCGCCGCCGCGGCCAAGGTCCTGAAGAATTTCACCGCTGAGTTCAAGAAGCCGGAAGTCAAAACCGGCATCGTGGACAAGGTGGTCGTGACCACCGACCAGATCAAAGCCATCGCCGACCTGCCGTCGCGCGAGATCCTGCTGGCGACCTTCCTCGGCGTGCTCAACGCTCCGGCGAGCAAGCTCGTCCGCGTGCTCAACGAGCCCGCCTCCTCCCTGGCCCGCCTGCTCAAGGCCAAGGCCGAGAAGGACGCAGCTGCCGCACCCGCCGCCGCAGCTCCTGCTGCACCCGCGGCCGAAGCACCTGCCGCACCTGCTGCTGCTGAAGCACCTGCTGCCGACGCGCCAGCCGCGCCTGCCGCTGAATAAACCCTTTCCGCTGGTGCCAACCGGCGGGATCCCGCATTCGCCACAATTGGTGGATGCACCTTAAACAAACAACCAATGGTTCCTCGTCGGAGCGGCGGCTGCCGCTTTGAAATCGCCCGAAGCCTCGGGTAGCGACGATACCGACAAAACATATGGCCGATACCAATACGTTAGTGGAACAGCTCAGCGGACTCACCGTCCTGGAAGTCGCTGATCTCGTCAAACAGCTCGAAGAAAAGTGGGGCGTTAGCGCCGCTGCTCCAGTTGCCGTCGCGGCAGCCGGTGGTGGTGCCGCAGCCGCTGCAGCTCCCGTTGAAGAGAAGACCTCTTTCGACGTTATCCTGAAGTCTGGTGATGCCGCGAAGAAGATCGCGATCATCAAGGAAGTCCGCGCGGCGGTTCCTGGACTCGGCCTCGCCGAAGCCAAGGCCCTCGTCGAAGGCGCTCCGAAGACCGTCAAGGAAGGCGTCACCAAGGAAGAAGCCGAAGACATCAAGAAGAAGATCGAAGCCGCAGGCGGCGTCGTCGAAGTCAAGTAAGTCGACTCTTTCGGGCCGAAGCACTTCGGTGCTTCGAATCCACGTCCGACTTTTGCAAATCGCCATCCGGGCAACCGGGTGGCGATTTCGCTTTGTACGAGGGGTGGCCACGAGGAGGCGCAAAGGGCGCAAAAGAGCGGAAGCCGCCGACTCAGAAGGTCCAGAAGAATAGACCCGGAGCGGCGCCACCGGGCGCGGATTTAGAGCGACTGCCAGAAGAAGTTCCCAATCTGGCGGCATGGAGTGTTGAAATCAGGAAAGCAAGAACGCAGGAAAAGACGACCAATCCTTCCTGCTTTCCTAATTCACATCCGTTTATCTGGAGGGTGCTTTTTTGGCGGGTGCTCTTTCATTCGCGGTCATGGGCGGTCGCTCGCGGTGCGCTTCTTCGCTGGCGTAGGTCGGAAGTGAATGGTAGGACCAAGCCAAATGAAACCCTGGCTTCTCCCCCTGCTTGGTCTTTGCGCTGTCTCGTCTTCCTTTGCGGCAGTAGGTGAGACGAGGGCGGAGGTGGAGAAGCGCTTTGGGGCGCCAGTGATCAACATCCCCCTTGCGGCGCCGTTCAAAGGCGTGACGGTGATGAACTACGAATTCCAAGGGATGTATGTGGCGGTGGCCTTTCTGGACGGCAAGGTCGTGCAGGAGCACTATATGAAGCGGGATGAGGCGGTGGCCTTCACCCAGCAGGAAGTGACCGATCTGCTCAGCGCGCATGCGCTGGGCAAGAACTGGGTGGCGAAGACTGAGCCGGATGCGGCGCGTCGGATGTGGCTGCTGGAGGATAAAACGTTGCTCGCCGATCTGCAGCCCGCGCCCCGTTCCAGTTTCGATGTCTCGAGTACGGCCTACTTGATGCGCATCATGGAAGAGCACAACAAGCGGGAGTAGGAGGTCGGCAACAGGTCCTATGGGACGTAGGGGACCTATGCGTGTGATCTACTTCGCGCCTTTCCGGACTTCGGCGTAGTTGTCCTTGAGCTTTTTCAGCTCGGCGGGCGGGAGGGAGCTAAGATCCTTTTCGGTGAAGTATCGGTCGAGGCGATCGAAGTAGGCTTCCTGGAGATTCACTAGCTTGTTGTTCCCGGCGGCAATGTCTTCGCGGGCGCTTTGCAGAGTGTCGGTGATGTTGCGGACGATCATCGTGGCACGGTTGCGCGAGGCACCGGCGGTGATGAGCGGTTTGTATTCATCGATCTTCTTTTGATACGGGACCTTGTCGGCCGCGGAGAGTTTGGGGACGACTTCCTCCAGGCCTTGGAGGGTCATCTCGCTCTGCAGCCAGGCGTACATGGCGTCGGGCTTTTCTTTGGCCTTTGCGACTTGCTGCTCGAGGTCGCGGAGGTAGACGCGGGCCACGCCGGCGTCGTCGGCGCGGATGGGGACGAGCAGCGCGAGGCAGAGCAGGGAGGCGAGGAGAGCGAGCCGGGTTTTCATTTTAAGAGTGTGTAGGTGCCTTCCGCGCCGGTCTTGTTCATGAGGTCCACGGAGATGCTGGCGCTCGAGAGTTGCATGCGCAGGAATTCCCAATCCGCTCCCCAGCCAGCAGCCACGGCGAGCCGGTTTTTGGAAAGGAAGCCGATGGCTGAGGTGCCGGTCGACCAACGCATGCGATAGCATTTCACGGTGCTGCTGAAGGAGGCGGCGAGGGGATCGATATTGAGCGCGCCGCTGTAGGCTGTGCCGCCATTCGGCAGCTTGCCGCTGGTGATCTTATAGACGCCGCCGAGTTGCGGTGCGCCGACGAGATTTTCAAAGCCGAGCACCGAGGGATCCTGCGAGGCGTTGGGCGGCACCCATACGCCACGGAGTGCGCCGCCATTGACCTCGTAGATGCCCAGCGACGCAGCCCCACCGGGTGCGACGGCGGCCCAAAGCTCGGGGCCGCTGCCGGGGACCTGCACGGTCACGCCGATGCCTTGCCATGGGGGATTGTCGCCCGTGTTGTATTTGATCGCGTAGTAGCTGCCCTGCTTCGTGATGGCGATCGAGCCGGTGCGCTTGGTCGTGGCGTCGGTGCTCTGGCCGGCGATGGCGTGGTCGCCCACCCACTGGTCCGCGGCGAGTCGCTTGTCCTCCGCGGCTTCGTTGTCGGCCATCTCCTTCTGCTTCGCGGCAGTCTCGGCGGCGGACAGCGTGAAAAGCTCGGGCTTGAGCAGGTAGAGGACGGCTGTGACCTGGGCTTGGGAGAGCTTGGGGCCGTCGATGAAATACATGCGCGGCCCACCGAGATCGGGGCGGATGTCATCGCCATCGACCACGAGCAGGATCTTACCACCGGGGGTGCGGCGCAACGTCTTACCGTCCCAAAGGGCGATGCGGATACCGTTTGGGGTGGGGCGGATGTTGTCGTTCTCCAGGCAGAGCAGCCGCTTGCCGCCTGGTTCGGGGCGGATGTCGGTTCCATCGACGAAGAGTAAACGCTTGCCACCCGGTGTGGGGCGGATGTCATCGCCATCCACAAAAAGAATGCGTTTGCCACCCGGTTCCGGGCGGATGTCAGTCTGGGCATGGAGCCCGGCTATCGAGCCAAAGAACAAGCCGCACAGCCAAACCACCACAAGCGACGAAGGAAATATCTTCATAGGCGAGCGGCAGAGATTGAACAGCTTGGTGATGCGAGAGAAGCTGGAAATCGGCGCCCGTACTTCTGGGCGAAGGGTGGGAAGGTGCTGCGAGAATTGGAGCTTTGCAGAGTGGGTGAAAATAGTGTTCACTAATACATATATCCCAGCGCGTAGTGCTTGGGGATGGTTCTTTGACATGTTGAAAGCGTGAGACGGGATTGAGGAGGGTGGGGCGGCTTTGCCGCAGGTAGAGCGGTGGGGCGAGCGGGCGCGGGTTCTTAAATCGGTGTGATCCGTGCAATCCGTGGTCAAACTGATCGACCAAGCAGGCACTCGGAGGGGGGCGCTCCAGAGTAGTCGTGGTTAATCGTGGTCAATCGTGCCTAATCGCAGTGTAGTGTGATGGGAGACTCCCGCCTTTGTGGAACAATTTTGAATGTTCCATAAAATAGCGTCCGAACGTTAGGGTGTGGCGCTGCAAGCGTGCGGGGGCGGTTGCAAACCGCCGCTCGCGGAAGTCCTTGCGCGCCAGTCGGTGGATGGAGAATTTCGTTGAATTTCACCGGGTTCGAGTAATGGTTTGGATCGTGGGTGGGGCAGGGGGGAGGACAGTGGATGCCAGAAGGCCGAAATTTTTTCAAAATTTTCTTGCACGAGGCATGGAACCACACCAAGTTCCACGTCCCTTTCCTTCCGCGAGATTCACCACCTCGCGGCTTTTTGTCTTGACCACAACCGCCGTCGCCAGCCGCTCGCAGAAAATTTTAGCAGAGACTCCGAAACGCAGAGGATGCATGTCGTCCCCTGCGTTTCTGCGCCTCTGCATTTTCGCGTCCACGGATCTGGCGACGCGATAAACCCACCCAAATTTCCCAACGCGCGCCCTGCCTCACTGGCGGCGGGGTGAAGGCGACCTGCACCACAGCCAGTCCACCGAGCACCACTCATGTCTGAACGCAAATACTTCGGTAAAATCCGGGAAGGCGCCGAGCCCCCGAACCTCATTGAAATCCAACTCGACTCGTACATCGAGTTCCTGCAGCCGGATGTGCCGCTTTCCAAGCGCAAGGAGACGGGCCTTCAGGCCGTGTTCAAGGAAGTCTTCCCCATCACCAGCTACGACGAAAAAGTCACCCTCGACTTCGCCAGCTACGAAATCGGCGAGCCGAAGCTGAGCATCCGCGAAGCAATGCGCGAAGGCCAGACCTTCAGCGCCCCGCTGCACGTCACCTTTCTCCTGAAGGAAGAGCACGGCACCAAGGAAGAGAAGGTCTACATGGGCGAAATTCCGCTCATGACGCCGCAGGGCACCTTCGTGATCAACGGCGCCGAACGCGTG
>JBGGMZ010000289.1:0-3392 GCA_041287745.1 Chthoniobacter sp.
ATCGGCGTGATGAACATCATGCTGGTGTCGGTGGTCGAGCGTACCCGCGAGATCGGCATCCGCACCGCCGTCGGCGCGCGCCGCAGCGACATCATGGCGCAGTTTATTATCGAGGCCGTCATGGTCTGTCTGATCGGCGGCGCGCTCGGCGTGCTGCTGGCGCTGGGCATCGGCGCGGCATTCTCCAATCCCGAGGCGCAGTTCCAGATGGTGTTCTCGCCTTCGTCGATCGTCGTGGCGTTCGTCTCGTCGACACTGGTGGGCCTGGTGTTCGGCTTCCTGCCGGCGCGCAACGCAGCCAGACTCGACCCGATCGAGACGCTGGCGCGCGAGTGAGCAGCCTGCGCCTGTCAGGCCTTTTCACTATCGCAGCCGAAGGCGAGCTGATTTCCGTCCGGATCGAGCGCGATGAATTCCCGCATTCCGTAGGGCCAATCCTGGGGCTCATTTCGCAGGATCGCTCCCTTCCCCTTTATTTCAGCGCAGTAGCTGTCCACTTCGTCACAGAAAATGTAAGCGGTACTTTTGCCAATCGGACGCTCTGAACTTTGGGTCAGATGAATGCCGACGTTCCCGAGCTTGACGCCCGCATAGTCGCCGAAGCTGAAATCGTGCGAGAAGCCCAGGATGTTCTGATAGTGCTGCAGAGAAGCAACGAGATTTGAAACCAAAAACACAGGAACTGCGTGATGTGGCGTCATGGTTTTTCCTCGCCGGTTTTTGCCCGGCATGAACTTTACGTCGTGGAAACGAGGACTCCAGCAAGTGTAGGGTGGGCAGAGACCGCAAGGCCGTGCCCACGCGGCTTCCATCAACATTCGCCAAACTCCAATTCATCAATGCTCTCGCCTCCCAGCTTAGCGGCGACCGTCCGGCTTCCGCGTATCGGTGGAACCTGGAATACGGCCAATCCGCGGCGCGCTCAAGCAGACCATACTTGGCGGGGTTGTCGTGAACGTAATCGACGTGACGCTGCAAATCTCGCTTGTCGCGGATTTGATGCTCCCAGTGTTCGCGTGGGCACGCTTCGCTTTGCCCACCCTACGCTGGCTGTGGAAGCGAAATGAGAAATCAACGGGCTCCAGCGCGGCCAGCGCCGCGTCTTTTGTCGCCTGCATCTTCCGGGGCGTGGTCTGGCCCTGATTACGCTGATTACGGAGAGGGAACGGCATGGCGAACATGGCTTCGGTGCGCGCGGAGTTTACAGCTCACCATCGGCACGATAGAGCGATGATCCCAGGGATGGTGTTTGCGATCTGGCTGGCGATCGTAGTTGGATTCGGCATCGACATGGTGAGGCGCGCGCACAGCGGACAGTTGAGCTTCTCTCTAATCGTCCACCTGCACGCTGTGGCCTACGGATCGTGGCTGGTGCTGCTCGCCGCGCAGGTGTGGCTGGTGCGGACGCGGCGCGTGACGGTGCATCGGCGCCTGGGGCTGGCGGTGCTGATCCTGCTGCCGCTGATGCTGGTGCTCGGCCCTGCGGCGGCAATCTCGCAGGTCGCGACCAACCCCTACATGCCGGACCGCTGGATCGCCTGGATGAGCGTGCAATTCACCAATGCATTGGGCTCCGCCGTGCTGCTCGCAGCAGGCTTCCTAATGCGCCGCGATCCCGCCGCGCACAAAAGGCTGATGCTGATGGGCACGATCGCGCTTACCGAGCCAGGCTTCGGTCGAATCTGGGAATCGGTGCTGGCGGCGCGCTGGGGCGAGGGCTACCTGCCCTTTTATTTCTCCACCTATATCGGCACCTTGCTGCTGGTGATTGGGGTCGGGGTCTACGATCTTGCTACACGCCGCCGGCTGCACCCGGCCTATATCACGGCCGCCCTCTGGATCTTCGCGAACGAGGCACTTGCGACCTGGCTCTTCTACCAACCGTTCTGGCTCGCCTGGATGAAAGCGATGACCGGTCACAGCGCATAACGGGGCCAAATGGCGACATTCTGGAGTTTGACCCTGAGGATTCCCCGCGCTCACACCCGCACGTCAGGATGTCCGAGTATGAAACGAGATCCTATTTCAATAGTGCTGCTTCACCCCATGTTACGGGCAGCAACTCGTTCTGTGCCCCAGCGCTGCGGGCGACTAACTCGATGATGTCGACTCCAGCGACATTGACAGACATCTTTTCGGCTTGCGCTCCCCACTTTAGGGGTGAACTTGATGCCAATAGCTTTCCGTCTCCATAAATCGTAAACGTTACTGCGCTGGACTTTTCGCCTGCCGAGTCATCCACTCCAACCAGTGTCTCAAAGCGGCGATACCCCTTGTTCCGAACTTCAAATCTGGAATTAGCCAGAATTCCGAGCCCGGTATCAATAGGCTTTCCGGAAATTGAAAGTACCTGGCCGAACGGAGCGCCGTCAGCTTGCGCCCCTCCCCAGCCTGCATACATGGGGCGCTCCCCTTTTCCTTTCGTGCCTGCCCACGACGTTGCCGAGCGGTGAATGCCGGGGTCCGCTTGAGGATATCTAACACCGTCCACGGCAGGATTTACATTTCCTGGCTGCTCTGAAAGATATAGTCCGTTCGGCAATTTCCTGGAGCCTTGCGCTCTGAAAATCAATGTCTGATGCGGCGCCAGCATAAACGTGGTTTCATCGCGAAATCTGTGTTCTTTTCCGCTCCATAAGTCGGTGAGAACGATGTCGGAGTTTGATTCGAACTTGAGATGATCGGCAGTCAAGGTCACGGGGGTGTTCGCTGCAGTGCGATTGAGTATCGCGACCGCCTTCCCGCCCCGCTCAAGCGTTTTAACGAGCGTCTGCACATCGTCGCTGTCATAGGCGACGACAGCTTGATGTCCGCCCGGATCCTGGTTGATCGAGATGATCGCCGAGTTGCCGAACACATCCATCAACGACTGCGGCGTGGTTCGCAGGTCCGTACCCATGAATAGCGGCGCATTCGTTATCGCCCACAACGCGAAGTGAGATTTCGCTTCCGTCAAATGTGCCGAATCAAATTCACCTTTTCCAATGAAAAGCATATCGGGATCGTTCCACGATCCAGGATGCGCGTATAGCGCCCGGGTCACCGTACTGTCGAAATTGGTGAGCATCCTGCTCCACGTCGGATTGATGTCATCGCTGGTGCGGGAGATGTTCCCCATGTTTTTACCCCAGCTACGGACGTCGGCCGCACCCCAGATGCATAGGGATAGCAAGAAGTCACCATCTGGATTTTCATGCGAAAGCGCTTTGTTGATGTCCTCGAAAATCGCTTTCACTGCATCAATATCGGATCGAGAAACAGCGCTCAAGTCGAGCAAAGGTTTGAGAGCTCGATAGCGTCCCGAACGTACTTTTTCACTGGCTTCCGGGAATGCGCGAAGTCCGCAGCCATCGACCTTGATGAAGTCGAAACCCCACTCGGAAAAATATAGA
>JBGGMZ010000290.1:0-8282 GCA_041287745.1 Chthoniobacter sp.
TAGCGAATCTTGAACTCGGTCTCGAAGGGCTCGAAATGGATGTCCGACGCGCGGTCCTGGATGGCTTGATAGAGGATGAGGTCGACGTAGCGGATGATGGGCGTGGCATTGGCCTCGGCCTCGAGGCTCTTCAGGTCAAGACCACCGGGACCCTCGACCAGCTCCAGCTCGCCGCCGAGCTGCTTGAGGATTTCATCCATGCTCCCCACGTCGGTGCCGTAGTGCTTCTTGATGAGCTCATCGATCTGGTGGAGCGAAGCGACGATGGGCTGGATCTCCTTGCCCAAGGAAAAGCGGAGTGACTCGGGCGTGTCTGGATTCAGCGGATCGGCGAGGACGACCTGCAAATTGCCGGCATCCATGCCGATCGGAAAGACGCGGTGAAGCAGGGCGAGGCCCGCCGGGATGAGGCGCACTATTTCGATCGGCGGCTCAAATCCGGTGAGGTCGACATACTCCAGCCCAAGGTAGGAGGCGACGGTCTGGTAAAACTGTTCCTCGGTGCAGATCTGAAAATCGTTCAGAACGTCCGTGAGCGATTTGCCAGTTTGATTGACCTCGGCGATGACGTCTTCGATCTGGTTTTTTTCAACCACACCCTGGTCGGCGAGGATTTCGAGAACTTGTTTCGGGTTCATGCTTTGGGTGAAAAGGAAAAGTTATTGTCTGGCGATGGGCTGCTGCCCGCCGATGAGCTGAATGGCGGCCTGTGGATCCTGGGCCTTGCCGAGCACCTGCTCGTAGCTGATGAAGCCGTTGAGATAAAGCTGCACGAGAGAAGTCTCGAGCGAGAGCATGCCGAACTTGCCACCGGTGAGGATGTCATTCGGGATGCGGAAGGTCTTGTTGTCGCGAATGAGCGCGGCGATCGAAGGCGTATTGACCATGACCTCGAAGGCGGCGACGCGGCCCTTGCCATCGAGGGTCGGGAGCAGGATCTGCGAAATGACGGCCTTGAGATTGCCGGCGAGCTGCACACGGATCTGGTCCTGCTGCGTGGTAGGAAAGGCGTCGATGACGCGATCCACAGTGCGGGCGGCGCCAGTGGTGTGGAGCGTGGAGAAGACAAGGTGGCCCGTCTCCGCGGCGGTGATGGCGGTCTCCATCGTCTCGAGGTCGCGCATTTCCCCGACGAGGATGACATTCGGGTCCTGGCGCAAGGCGCGCCGCAGGCCCTCGGCAAAATTCGGGACATCCACACCGACCTCGCGCTGGTTGACGATGCCGAGCTTGTGCGGGTGGTAGTACTCGATCGGGTCCTCGATCGTCATGATGTGACCAGCCGACTGGCTGTTGATCACATCCAGCATGGAAGCGAGCGTGGTAGTCTTGCCCGAGCCAGTGGGCCCGGTAATGAGGATCAAGCCACGCGGCAGAAAGAGAAGCTCCTCGACGGACCTGGGCAGACCGATTTCGTCGAGCGACAGCATCTTCTTCGGGATAGTCCGCAGGGCTAGGCCGAGGTGTCCCTTCTGCCGGTAAACGCTGCCGCGAAAGCGATCATTACCGCGGAAGGAGAAGGCAAAGTCGACGCTCCCCTCCTCGCTCACACGCTGGAGATTTGCGTCGCTGGTGACAGCGCGGGCCAGGGACTCGGTGTCCTCAGGCTGGAGCGGCGGGAGCTGCAGCTTGACCAGCTTGCCATTGATGCGGACGGCGGGTGGGGCCCCGACGGCGAGGTGAAGATCGGATGCGCCTTCATCCACAACGAGGCGCAGGAGATCCTCCATGGGCACCAGCTTCTGCGCCACGGGCGGCGGCGGTGGAGCGGCGGGTGCGAGCGGCGTGGGCGGCACGGAAGGGCCCTTCGCCGGAGGCGACTTGCGGGATTCGAAAAAAGCCATGCGATGGGGGGCGGGCGCGGGCGTTTAGTTCGCGTCGGACATCGTGGCTCCGATGACTTCCTCGGCGGTGGTCAAGCCGGAGAGGACCTTGCGGATACCATCCTCGCGCAGGGTGCGCATGCCCATTTCGCGGGCGCGCTTGCGCAGCTCGATGGTGGACGCCTTTTCGTTGATCATGTGCCGCACATCGTCGTCGATCTCGAAGATCTCGAAGATGCCCATTCGGCCCTTGTAGCCGAGGCCCTTGCATTTCTCGCAACCGGCGCCCTTCGAGATCGTGGCATCAGCCAGCTGGGTGGCATCGAGGTTGAGCGACTGGATTTCCGCCTCCGTGATCTCGTGGGGCACTTTGCAATTCTGGCAAATCTTGCGGACGAGACGCTGGGCCATGATCGCGCGCACCGCGGAGGAAACGAGGAAGGGCTGGACGCCGATGTCCACGAGACGAGCGACGGCGCTGGGGGCGTCATTCGTGTGGAGCGTGGAGAAAACGAGATGGCCCGTGAGCGAGGCATTGATGGCGATGTTCGCCGTCTCCAAGTCACGAATTTCACCGATCATGATGATGTTCGGCGCCTGACGGAGCATGGAACGGAGAGCCGCGGGGAAGGTCATGCCGATATCGGCATTCACCTGCACCTGGTTGATGCCGGCCATCTGGTATTCGACCGGGTCCTCGACGGTGATGAGCTTTTTGTCCGGCTTGTTGATGTAGTGCAGGCAGCCGTAGAGCGTGGTGGTCTTGCCGGAACCGGTGGGGCCGGTGACGAGCAGGATGCCGTCCGGCAGCATGAGGAGGCGCTCAAAGATTTCCTGGTCATCCGAAAGGAAGCCGAGCTGCGGCAGACCGAGAGAGAGGGACGATTTATCGAGAATACGCATGACGACGCTCTCGCCATGGTTCGTGGGGATGGTGGAGACGCGCAGATCGATCTGCTTGTTCTTGCCCATCTTCACCTGGATACGGCCGTCCTGCGGGAGGCGCTTCTCGGCGATGGACATGGAGCCGGTCATGATCTTCAAGCGCGAGATGATGGCCGTCTGGAGCTTCTTCGGCGGGTTCTGCATCTCGTGCAGCACGCCGTCGATGCGGAAGCGGACGCGGAAACGTTTTTCGAGGGGCTCGAGATGGATATCCGAGGCGCGCATGCTGTGGGCCTCGAGGAGCATCATGGAGACCATCTTGATGATGGGCGCGTCGGCCGTGTCGCCTTCGGCGGAGGTGGCACCGCCCTCACCGCTGATCTCCAGATCGACCCCACCGAGCGAAAGCGCGAGTTCATCGGCCGCTTCGTCCGCCGTGCCGTAGTACTTGCGATAGGCCGCCTGGATGGCTTCGGGCGTGGCGCAGACGAATTCCAGGTCGCGCTGCAGCATGTGGTGCAGCGAGTCGAAGGTATCGAAATTGAGGGGATCGCCGACGGCAATCATGAGGCCGGTCTCGGACTCGACTACGGGAATGACCCGGAAGCGCTTGGCCACTTCCCGGGGGACCATGGCGATGACGTCGTCACTCACGGAAAGTGCCGAGAGGTCCACGAAGTCCATGGCCGCGTGCGCCGCGAGGGCACGGGTCACATCTTCCTGGGAGACAATGCCTTGCTGGATGAGGACCTCGACGACGGTCTCCTCTCCTTTTCGTTCCCCCCGGGCGCGTTCCAGCTGGGATTTCGTGATGAGACTATTCTCGAGGAGAATCTCGATGATGTATTCTTCGTTCTGGGCCACGGGGAGGAGTAGGGAAAGTGTAGAGGAGGAAAGCTAGAAAAGACAGCGCAAAGCGGCTTTGGAAAGCCGTCGCCTGATGACGCCGAGGTAACTAACGGAGCCTTTTTTGGGTGTCAAAAAACTTAGCAAAATTATTACGCGTATCGACGAAATTCTCCGACTTTCTGCTATTCCGTTAACTCTTAGTCGGTGACGGCGCCCTTGCTGGCGGTGCTCACCTGCTTGGCGTACTTGGCCAGCACGCCGCGGGTGTAGTGCGGCTTGGGGGCTTTCCACTTGGCAAGGCGGGCGTCGAGGTCGGACTTCGAGATATCGAGCGTGAGCTGGTGCTTGACCGCATCGATCGTGATGCCGTCACCATTCTTAACCACGGCGAGCGGGCCGCCGAGGGCCGCCTCCGGGGTGATATGGCCCACCACGAAACCGTGCGAGCCGCCGCTGAAGCGGCCATCGGTGATGAGTGCCACTTCCTTGCCGAGGCCCTTGCCCATCACCGCACTGGTCGGGGAAAGCATCTCGCGCATGCCTGGGCCGCCAACCGGGCCCTCGTGACGAATCACGATCACATGGCCCTTCTTCACTCGGCCATCGAGGATCGCGGTCAGCGCGTCCTGCTCGTTCTCGAATACGATCGCTTTGCCGGAGAAGGCGAGGCCTTCTTTACCGCTGATCTTGGCCACCGCGCCGCCGGGAGCGAGGTTGCCGTAGAGCACCACGAGGTGGCTGTCCTTCTTGATCGGGTTGTCGAAGCCGCGCACGACGTCCTGGCCCTTTGGGTAGGGCTTCACGCGCTTGAGGTTCTCGGCCATGGTCTTGCCGGTCACGGTGAGGCAGTCGCCGTGCAACAGGCCTTCCTCGAGCAGCATCTTCATCAGCGGAGTCTGGCCGCCGATGGCTACGAGCTCGCTCATGAGGTATTTGCCGCTCGGCTTGAGATCGGCCAGCACCGGGACCTTGCGGCCGATGCGGGTAAAATCATCGAGCTTCAGATCCACGCCGGAAGCGTGGGCCATGGCGAGGAGGTGCAGCACCGCATTGGTCGAACCGCCGAGCGCGATGACCACGGTGATGGCATTTTCAAACGCCTTCTTCGTCATGATGTCCAGCGGACGGATGCCGGTCTTGATGAGTTCCATGACTGCGGTGCCCGCGGCCCGAGCGTCCGCCGCTTTCGCCGGGGACACAGCATTCTGCGCCGAGCTATTCGGGAGCGACATGCCGAGCGCTTCAATCGCGCTGGCCATTGTGTTCGCCGTATACATGCCGCCGCAGGAGCCCGCGCCGGGGATGGCCTGCTCCTCGATGAGTCCCAGCTCGCGATCGTCGATGGTCTGGTTGGCATGCGCGCCCACCGCCTCGAAGCAGCTCACGATGTCCAGGTTTTTGCCGGCAAATTGTTCGCGGCGCTCCTTGCGTAGTCGCTTCTCGGCGAGAATGCCGGTGATGCAGCCCGGCAGGATGGTGCCGCCGTAGACGAACACTGCGGGCCGATTCATCCGCGCGATGCCGATGAGGCAGCCCGGCATGTTCTTGTCGCAACCGCCGATCGCCACGAGACCGTCGAAGCCCTCGCAGCCCACCACCGTCTCGATGGAATCCGCGATCACCTCGCGCGACACGAGCGAATACTTCATGCCCTCGGTGCCCATGGAGATGCCGTCGGAAATGGTAATCGTGCCGAAGATCACCGCCTTGCCTCCGGCTGCATTCGTGCCGGCCTCGGCCTGACGCGCAAGCTGATCGATGTGCATGTTACACGGGGTCACCATCGACCACGTGCTGCAGATGCCCACCTGCGACTTCTTGAAATCCTCCCTCGCAAAGCCGACTGCATGGAGCATCGCCCGGCTGGCTGCGCGCTCGTAGCCATCGACCACCAACTTGGAATGTTCACGATGCAGGCTGGCGCCTTTCTTTGACACGGCTTTTTTCGACGGGGCTTTGGCAGAGGTGCTCATAAGGACAAGGGGCGTGGAGCCTAGACGCGTCTGCCCCCGCTTGGCAAGCGGGGGCGATAAAGAGAAGCGTTGCGAAGAAAAGGATGCTATTTCCCAATCAGCCAGCCGATCGGGTCGCTGTTCTTCTCCCCTTCACCCAGCACCAGATTCTGTTGGGGGCCGCCGGGAGCAAGCTTTAGCACCGCGGGGATGTCGCCATACTTCGCCGCTCCTGGCAGGAAATCGGGCGATTGCAGGTCCAGCACTTTGCCGAAGCGGAAGCCACCGGTATTGATCACGCTCCTGTCAATCCGTTCCCCAAAGATCGCCAGCGCCACAGCGGCCAGCGGCCCTGTGCTGTCGAGGGCAACGACACTGCGCCGGGTTGGCTCTTTGGAGAGGCTCGAGCACTTCAGCACGTCGCAGATGTCCGAGACCCGCTGCGCGAAGAGCGCCCGGTTGTAACCAAAGGTATACGAGGCCGCTTCACGCGGATTCTTCACGCGGCGCGTCTGCGTGATGGGCTTGCCGTCCGGTAAAAACTCGCCCTGCTCAAACAGGTCTACTCCCATGATTCCATAACCCGCTTCGAGCAAACGACACACCTCGGCCCGCAGTTCACCCGCCTCCGTGAACAGCCCCGCCTTGCCATGCTCATCCAGCCAAAGCACCAAGCCCTTCCCTCCACTGGGTTTCGAGGATTGGATTTCCAACATCGGCAGTTCGGCTCTATCCTTCGGCTTGAGAGTCCGCATCCAGGCGTCGTAACTCTTCCCCTGCCCCGCGACCGTGATCTTTTTCGTGTTGGCGTTTTCATACTGCCCATCAATCCGGGACGTCCAGCCGATGATCGTCTGCCACGCCGGCTGAGCGATCTGGACGAGATTCTTCGGCTTGGAGGTCAGTTGCGTTTCCGCGTCCTTCGCCCACCACTGCAGGAGTTGGCGTTCAAAGTCATCGCCCTTGGGAGGCTCGGGATGTTGCGCATCCCACACGGTCAGTTGCTCGCGCGTGACCACGGGATGGTCTTGCTCCTTCAGGCGGTCACCGCTGAGGCCGAGATGAAAATGTTCGTTGAACCAGGAGTAAATGTGCTCGCGGCTGACGATGTTATAGTTGTGCCCGAAATTGAGGTGCGCCCACAGCGCCACGTTCTTCGGTGCGCCCATCATGGCGTAGTGCTGCTGCAACTCTGGGAAGCCTTTCGTCTCCATCTCTTTAGTCCAGTCGTTCGCCGCAGTCATGCCCAGCGGCTTCGGGGCGAAGACCGCAGCAAACTCGACATTGCCCGTGCCCACACGGAGCAGGCTCGCGTTCTCGCAAGTGCAGCCGCCCTGCATCGCCGTGCTCACCATCACCGCCGGACACTCCACCGTCACTCGCGGATCGACCACACTCAGCACCATCGTCTGTGTGCCGCCGCCACTCGCTCCAGTCACACCGATGCGCTTCGGATCGACATCCGGAAGCGTGTCGAGGAAATCGATGATCCGCATCGAATTCCACGTCTGCAATCCCGCGATGCTCTGCACGCGCGTCTCCGCTTGAGGGCTGAAGAGTCCCCAGTTCTCCACCGTATTCATCTCCGGCCGTTGCTTGGCAAAGCCATGAGCCAGCTCGTAGCTGATCTGGTTCGAATCAGAATTCCCCAGCATGTCGTAAACGAAAGCCACGATGCCCATGCGGGCGAGTTGGATGCCCAGCGACTGGAACATGCTGCGTCCGCTTTCCAGCGAGCGTTCGCCGCCGCTATCGAGTTCCTTTTTCATCTCGGCATCGCCTCGCACGATGAAGCGCGCGTCCTTCCAATGCCCGTGCGGGCACAGCACCGCCGGGTGCCTGCCCGCCTCGCGCGGCCGGAACAGACTGCCCGTCACAAAGAATCCCGGCATCGACTCGAAATAGACTTTCTCGATGGTGTAGCCGTCGCCTTCGATTTTGCCGTAGACCACGGCATTGAGCGGCGTGCGCGTCGGCTCCGGCCAAATCCCCATGGCGATCTTCACCTGCCTGCGCACCTCTTCAGCCCGAAAAGCCCAGGCGGCGGGCGACGCGGAAGGGGTGAATGGGAAATAGCCGTTGAGATCTTTCAGCGGCTCCAGGCGCACATCCTTGGGCAACTCGCCAGCTGGAAGGACTCGGGGAATTTCGGCCGCAAAGGCGGAACAACCGATGGCCAGGGCGAGGACGAAGAGGGGGGACTTCATGGGGCGCATGTTTGCAGGGGGTGACTGGAATAACAACCACCGCCCCGCATCGAATATTGGGTGTTGGATGTTCGGCGTTGGATGTTGGATGTTCACCCCACCCCATGCCCTCTCTTGCAGAAAAACAGCAGCAACTGATCGCACGTTACCGAATCATCGAAGACTCGCACGAGCGCCTCGCCGCCGTGGTCGCTCGTGGTAAGAAATGGCCCACTGTCACGGAAGACCAGCGGACGGAGGCCAATCGCGTCCCCGGCTGCAGCTCGCGGGTGTGGCTCGTGGGCCGGATCGAAGAGGGGCTCTGCCATTTTCAGATGGATGCGGATTCGCCGCTGGTCAAAGGCCTCGTCGCTCTGCTTTGCGAACTTTACGAGGGCGCTTCGCTCGACGAAATCGTCAGCGTTGAGCCCGAGATCTTTTCCGCGCTTCATCTCGACCGCCAGCTTTCCCCCACCCGTCTGAACGGCCTGGCCGGCGTCCGCGCGATGATCCGCGCCTTCGCAGAGAGCCAGCTTTCGAAATGAAATACTTCGACGCGCACAATCATCTCCACGACGCGCGTCTAG
>JBGGMZ010000291.1:0-13729 GCA_041287745.1 Chthoniobacter sp.
GAAGATGCCCGAGTACAAGGGCAATATCATCGCGAAGATGCACGCTTTCGAACTGCCCAAGGGAGGGGCGTTCACCAAGCTGTCCCAGACCGTGGAGGAACTGAAACAGGAGCTGCCTGGCGGGACGGCGACAGCCGTTCCCACGATCACACAGGTGCCTGGCAGACCGGACTCCGCCGTCGGTTCGCCGCCGCCATCGCAAACGTTGCCGCCGCCAGCCGCTTCGGCGCCCGCGTTGCCGGTGCAAGTGGTTGAAACCGCCAGGGCCAATCCGCTCGAACTCGTGCAACTCATCATCGCACCTTTGCTTGGGCCCTTGGGCATGGCCGCGCTGGTCCTTGTCCTGGTCATCTGCATGCTTTTCCAGCGTGAAGATCTGCGCAACCGGCTCATCCGGCTCATCGGTCAAGGGCGGATTAGCGCCACGACGCGCGCCATGGACGACGCGGGCCACCGCGTCTCCCGTTACCTGCTCATGCAACTGCTTGTGAACGTGACCTACGGCGTGGTTATCGCCATCGGCCTTTATTTCATCGGCATACCCAACGCGGTGCTTTGGGGCGCGCTCGGAACAGTGCTTCGTTTCATCCCCTACATCGGGCCGTGGGTCGCCACGATTCTTCCCACCGTCCTCGCCCTGGCCATCTCACCCCATTGGACGGTCCCGATTCTCACCATCGGGCTCTTCGCCGGCCTGGAGTTGCTGCTCAATAACGTGATGGAGCCACTACTCTATGGCGCGCACACCGGCGTATCTTCGATTGCGCTGATCGTAGCGGCGGTCTTTTGGACATGGCTCTGGGGGCCGCTCGGACTGGTCCTGGCAACGCCTCTCACTGTCTGCCTCGTCGTCATGGGGCGGCACGTCCCGCGTCTCTCCTTCCTCAGTGTCGTGCTGAGCGACGAGGAACCGCTCACCTCAGCCGAGGATTGCTACCATCGCCTGCTCACGCCCGGTGAACGCGATGAACTGGAACTGGTGGAGTCCTATTTGAAGGAAAATACGCTGTCCGCACTTTACGACTCCGTCTTTATCCCCGTGCTCTCCATGGCGGGAACCGATGCCCGCGCGGACTTGCTGGAACAAGAGCAGCTCACCTACCTCGAACAGAGCATGCGCGACATCATCGACGACCTCGGCACGCGCCCCGTGGTACCGCCAAAGGAGGTGACGGAAAAGGACAACGACGAGAAGGGAGTCCCGGCCGCCGCACCAGACTGCCGGTTTTTTTGCCTGCCCGCCCGGGCCGATCGCGACGAGATCGCTGGCGCCATGCTCGTGCAGTTGGCGCGCCAGCTAGGCTTCGGCGCCCAGAATGCGCCCGCCAAACTCGTCGCTGGCGAATTGCTCGCGCTGGCGGAAAAGGCGGACGTGGATGTCATCTGCATTTCGGTCGTGGCGCCTTCGACGGTGATTCACGCCCGCTACCTCTGCCTCAAAGCTCGCGCACTTTTACCGAATCTGAAAATAGTGATCGGCCTGTGGGCGGCGACGGAAGAAGTGACCGAGGCTACGCGGCGCCTCCGCGAATCCGGTGCGGATGAAGTCGTAACCACACTGGCCGACGCTCTCGCACAGATGCCCCGGCTCGCTCCGCCCATCGTGGAAGAGATGACCCCCGCACCGAGCCCGGCGGACGAGGAGGAGCGCCTCGCCGCGCTCGCCGCACTGAACCTGCTCGACACCGAAGCCGAGCCGGTTTTTGACCGCATCACGGCAAAGCTCGCGCGCATCTTCGAGGTACGCATCGCCCTGATCTCGCTCGTCGACCGCGACAGGCAGTTTTTCAAATCGCAGACCGGTCTGCCGGCGGAGCTGGCCACAGCGCGCCAGACTCCGCGCAGCGTTTCCGTCTGCGGACACGTGGTGGCTAAGAATCAGGTCATGGTCATCGAAGATCTCGCGCGTGACCGGCGTTTTGCGAATAATCCGTTGCTCAAGGAGCACGGCATTCGCTTCTACGCGGGCGTGCCACTCCTCGCCCCAAATGGCCAGCCAATCGGCTCGCTGTGCCTGATGGACTTGAAGCCGCGCCAGATCACCGATCGGGAGAAGCGTCTACTCCTCGAATACGCCAGCGAAGTCATGGAAGAGATCGCCCGGCGCACCGTACAAACAACCCCCGGCACCCTTTCCCCAACAGACGCACGCGCAACGGCAACTTTACCCTATGAGCACACGGCTGAGACCGTCCTCCCCGACGATTTTAAAGCGTGACGACCGATCCCAGAAACACTGCCGCCCCTCGATCCTGGTCCTTCCTCGCCTGCGTCATCTATTTGCTGGCCTCGATCGTGCCTGGCACTTGCGCCTTGGGTCAGGAATCGAAGCCCGCCACCCGCGAAGACGGAAGTCCGGTGAAGTCCCATTCCTCCCGTAAGAAAAAATCCGCACCCGCCGTCACCGATGATGATGCTTCACCGGCCACGCCGAAGCCAAAGCCCGCCACCGATCCCGATTCCGACTCGAGCCCCAAGAAGAAGGCGCCGGTAGTGGAACGCGAGGAGAGCCCGTTCGTTCCGGAAAAAACCGTCCACGCTCCGGCTGCCACCATTGAAACCGGGCAACTGGCGGATTTCGCCGCCCAACCGCCCGCAGTGCAGCAGCTCATTTCGGCGGCCCTGGAACTGACCAAAATGAATCTCACTTACACCTACGGCTCGTCCGATCCGGCCAGCGGTGGAATGGATTGCTCCGGGACCATTTACCATTTGCTGCGGTCTCAGGGCTTCAAGGACGTCCCCCGCGATTCCAGTTCCCAATATATCTGGGCGCGGCAGCGAGGACAGTTTTTTGCCGTGGTTAGCACCGAGGCCGACGGGTTCGAGTTTCAGGACCTGCAACCTGGCGACTTGATGTTTTGGAGTGGCACGTATCAGACCTCGCGCACTGTGCCTATCTCGCATGTCATGCTCTATCTCGGGCGCGAGAAGGCCAGCGGCAAACGGGTGATGTTTGGTTCGAGCGATGGCCGAAGCTACAACGGCATCCAGCGATGGGGCGTCAGCGTCTTCGATTTCAAGATGCCGAAAATGGACCCCGCCAAACCAGAAAAGCATGTGGACTTTGTTGGCTACGCCCACATCCCGGCCCTCCGCGACCCCTCCAAGGCCACGGTCCCGGCTCCCAAGACCGCTGTCGTGACCGCCAAGACCCCGGCGCCCGTCGTCCCGGAAGAGACGCCCTCGCCCCAGGAGGTTCCTGCGCCCGTATTGCCCCCTTCCGATGCCCTCCGTGAACCGCCACGTGGCAGCCCGGAGCGAAAGGCCATCATGGATGCCCTGCGCGCAGAAAAATTCCCGGGGAAGTCAAATGAGGTGATCTTCCAAGTGCAATCTCTCAAGGTGCACGGCGGCTGGGCATGGGCCCAGGTAACGCCGCAGACACCCGGCGGCAAAGTCGTGGCCAACCGTATCCTCGCGCTTCTGCGTCTCGAAGAGGGGCAATGGAAATCGGTGGATCTCGGCGAGGCGCGGGTGAACGCGAAAGCGGGAGATTCCGTCTCGCGGAAGAAGCTGGTTGAAATGTTCCCTAGCGTGCCAACCGACATCCTCCCGAAACTGCGGGAATGATCTTGCGGCTAATTCGCCGTGATTGTTCTCGAAGTCAGCGGCGATGCCACGATGCTGTCGCCGCACGCTGACTTTCGCAATCAGCGGAAGTGTGCGGTGATGATCGAAAAGTCGTCGTCGAGCTGAGGTGATCCGCGGAGTGCGCGCACTTGGGCCAGCAGACTATCCATGACCTTGCCCTCAGTCGGACCATGCTCCGCAAGATAGGCAATACAGGCGGGAAGATCCCAAACGGTGCGCTTCTCACGGCGGACCTCGAAGACGCCATCACTGAAAATGAAGAGACGCGATCCCGGCGGGATGTGGGAGCTGATCGCGGGAAACTGCATATCATGCAGAATGCCCATCACAGGGCCTGTGGCGGCAAGGGCGAGCGGCCCGGCACCATCGGCAGGCGTGACGAGGACGGCGGCAGGATGTCCGCCGCTGGCGTAGGTGAGGGTGCGCGTGGTCGACTCGTAGACACCGTACCAAATGGTGAAGTATTTATGGCCGTGCTGGGGGCCTTGGAAGGCCTTGTTGAGCGTGGCAAGCACCTGCTCGGGACGGCGCATATCGGCACCGGACAATGAGCCGGAACGAATGACATTCGTGATCGTGACCGAGAGCAGCGCGGAATCGAGGCCGTGGCCGGTGACGTCGATGAGATAGAAGGCGAGATGTTGATCGTCCACCCAGTGATAGCCGAGGGTATCGCCGGCGAGCGTGGAGGCAGGGATGTAACGCCAGTCCACCGCGACAGGACCGTCCATCGGCGGTGGGATGCAGCCGCGCACGTATTTCATACCGGCCGTCACGTCGGCCCTCATTTGTTCATCGCCCAATTCCCGAAGCAGGGCTGTAGCGTCGGCGAGGTCCGGCGTGTCAAAGCCGTCCACAAATCCCTCCACGGCCGAGTTCAGTGCAGTGGATGCCTCGTGCCGCCGGCCCTGGCGATGCCACAGCCGCGCGAGGCTCATCGTGGCACGCAACTCCCAGGCGCGGCTACGTTGCTCTCGAGCAATGGTGATGGCCCGCTGAAACTTCCCTTCGGCGGCCGCTTCCTCGTTCGCAGCGGCGAGGTGCAGTTCGCCGCACAGGCGGTGAAGTTCGGCTTCATGGAAGCGCTCGTCGTTCTTTTCCACGAAGCCGAGTGCTTCCTGCAGGCTCAGGCGGGCTTCATCGAAGCGGCCCGCCTGCATCAGCGCCTCGCCGAGAATGCCGAGGTAGTAAGTAAGACCGAGACCGGCGCCGGTGGCGCGATAGGCCTCCAGGCCCTTCTGCAGCATTTGCAATCCCTCCTCGAGGCGTCCACGCAGGAGGCGTCCCGCCGCTGAGTAGAGAGTGCCCGAGGCGTGCCAGAAGAGAAAACCTTGCTCGGTGGCGATGCGCATCTCCTCTTCTCCCGCGGCTTGTGTGGCGGCGCCGAGCCGGCAGTGCTGGTGCAGCCAGCCGGTGTGGTGCAGAGCGTACTCGAGACTGAAGGGATGAAGCAGCGACCGGGCGAGCTCACGTGCCTCGCGATTCGCCTCCAGCGCGTGGGCGGGCGAGCCGGTATGCCAGAGTGCCAGCGCGAGATAGCAGCGGTGCGCAACGCCGGAATCCTCGCCCGTGCGCAACGCCCAGAATGCCGTGCGCTCACGATCGTCGTATTCGGCGAGAGCCTGCGCACAGCAGTCGTGAGCACCGACGAAATCGCCACGGTAAAGCAACGTGAGGCCCTGCAAGAAGAGCGCCTCCATCATGATGCCCGGATCGTGCACCAACCGGGCAAACTCGACCGCACGCCCGGCGAGCTCTGTGCAGAGTCGGAAATCGCCACGCACGATGTGATAGGCGAAATGACCGCGCATCATCGTGAAGGCCTGGATGGGCTGGCCGACGCGCTCAGCCAATTCCCGCGCCCGGTGGAAGACCGGCCCCACCTCCGGCGCCGCGTAACCACGGGCCGCGATGTAAGATGTGCCCAGCGGACCGAGCAGGTCCAGCTCCAGCGCGTCGCGCGTCGGCGAGTCGTCCAGCAGCTGCAGCAATTCCAACCCGCGTTTCAAGTGGCTGATCGCCTCGACATTCGCAAAGCGATCGTGCGAACGGCGCCCTGCTTCGAGCCAGTACTGCACGGCCTTTTGTAAGACACCGGCCTCGGTGAAGTGGTGGGCCAGCAGCTCGGGCTGGGTTTCCGCGGATAGCGGGAAGCGCTGCTCCATCACCTCGCCGGCCTGTCGGTGAAACTGCCGGCGCTGCGTTTCCTCCGTCGAGGCACGCAGAGCTTCCTCCAGCAGCGCGTGTTTGAATTGATAAGTGCAGCGTGGCGGCTGCCCTTTGCTGTGCAGGATTTCCGCGGTGGTGAGCTTGGAGAGCTCCGCCTGCAACGTCGGCTCATCCACGCTCACCATGGCCGCGAGAAGGTCGTAATGAAACTCGCGCCCAAGTGTGACGGCGAATTGCACAACCTCGCGATTGCTCGACATGTGATCGAGGCGCGCCATGACGAGCTGCTGCAAGGTAGTGGGAATCTCGTTCTCGTGACCCGGTGCCGAGATATCCAACTCGCGGACCATCCGGCTGAATTCCTCTACGAGCAGCGGCACACCCGCTGTGCGCTGGTAGACCTGCGCGACGAGCGAGTCGGGCACACTGCCGCCAGCATCTCGCCGCATCATTTCCGTCACCTGCCGCCGGGTCAGGCGATTGAGAGCGAGGCTGGTCTGGTGTGCGAGTGTCTGCCAGGACAGGCGAAATTCCGGACGGTAAGTCAGGACGGTGAGGATGCGATCGTGCAGCCCCTCAGCGATGAATTGCCCGAGGAATTCAAGACTCGAGGCATCGATCCAGTGCAGGTCTTCCACCACGAAGAGCACGGGCTGCCGACGGGAGCAGGCGCGCAGCCATTCGCGCAGGGCACGGAAGGTTTCCTCCCGTTCGCGTACCGGCGTGAGGCCCGCCGCTGGGTAACGTTCATCGGGCGGAAGGAAGAGCAGCTTGGCAAAAAGCGCGATCAAGTCCGGGCGGCCGAGGTCGTGATCCTCGAGATGCCGTGCGAGGCGATCGAAACGCGCGGCGGCGGAGGGCTCGCGATGCAGATCAAGCACTGAGCCAAGGCAATCCGCAGCGGGATAGAAGCTCGTATTTTGAAAGTGCTGGGAACAGCGCCATTCGATGATGGCACTTTCGGAGGGGGCCGCCGCTGGAGCTTTAGCCGCCTCGCTGCGGACCAGTTCCTTGATCGTTCGCACGAGACGTGACTTCCCGAGACCGGATTCACCGACGATGAAGACCACCTGCCCCATGCCCTCCTGCGCCTGGTCCCAGCGGTCCGTGAGCAGGCCGACTTCGGTATCGCGTCCGGTAAGCGGGGTCAGTGAGACCGAGTCCGACGCCTCAAACTGGCTTCGGCCCTTTGATTCCCCTGCGGCTCGCCCTTGCGAGGCCTCGTCGATGGTGTCGGCTGGTTTCACGAGCAATTCCTCACGGAGATAAGAGCACGAAGCCACTCCGGTAACAAGGTTGGACTACAGCTACTCAAAGGCAGGACGGCGCTGGCAACGCTGCCTTCACAGCCGTAATATCCCTTTCCCGCTGGACAACATGAAAAATTCTTAACGTTTCTTTCATAAGCCTCGTAGAACCAGGGTGTCTAGTAGCTACCACATGCGCATCCTTCTCGTTGAAGACGAAGAGAAAGTAGCCCGCTTCATTACGGTCGGCCTGAAGGCCGAGCGTTTTGCGGTGGACTCGGTGCGCGATGGGAAAATGGGGCTCCAGATGGCGACCCTCAATCCCTACGACCTGCTCATCGTGGACCTGATGCTGCCGGGGCTGAGCGGCACGGAACTCATCCGGCGCGTGCGGAAGCAGAATACGGATGTGCCGATCGTAGTGCTCACGGCGCGGGATGCGCTTTCGGACAAGCTGGCAAATTTCGAATCCGGCGCGGACGACTACCTCACGAAGCCCTTCGCCTTCGCGGAATTGCTCGTGCGCATCAAAGCGCTGTTACGCCGCGGTGCGGTCCCCCGGGCGAACGTCATCCAGATCGCCGACCTGGAGATCGACCGACTGGCGCATCAGGTGCGGCGCGGCGGGGCGACGATCAAGCTTACAGCCAAGGAGTATGGGCTGCTGGAGTATCTGGCGACAAATGCGGGACGCGTGCTGTCGCGGACGATGATCGTCGAGCATGTGTGGGATCAAAGCTTCGAGGGGTTGACCAATATCGTGGATGTCTATGTCCGGCAGTTGCGCGCGAAGATTGATGAACCCTTCGACAAAAAGCTGATCCATACGGTGCGCAGCGTGGGATACGTGATCAATGAGAACGGCTTGGAATGAATTCCCAGTCGATCCATTTCCGGCTGATCGTCTGGCACGCCGGCGTGCTGCTGCTGGTGCTGCTCGGCTTTGGTGCGTTCACCTACACGACACTCCGGTTTTTTAGCAATCAGGTGCTGCGCGAAGCCATGGCGCATCGCGCGCAGCAGATTGCGGATCTCGTGACCAGCAATGCCGCGGCGAAGGATCCGAATTTCGTCTCGCGCGAGATCGTGAAGCGCTATGACCCGGCGATGAACGATCGATTCGTGCGGGTCACCGGCGCGGATGGGAAAGTGCTCTTTCTGTCCGCAGCGCCGAACGATCACAGCTTCGTCCCGGAGGAAATCCCGGCCTGGAGCGGTAGCGTGGCACGCATCTCTTCCTATCAAGTCACAGCGGCAGGCGGAACGCCGCTGCTCATGGCCACACAACGGGTCGACGCGCAGGCCGGGAAATTCGTTATTGAAGTGGGGGGTACGCTCACGGCCAACGAGCGCCTGCTGCAGCGCTTGTTGCTTGCCCTGCTGCTCGGGTTACCGGTCGTTTTGGGTGTGGTGGTACTGGGCGGCTACGTGCTCACCAAGCGTGCGCTGGAGCCGGTGCAGACGATGACCCGCGCGGCGCAGGAAATCACCGCGAGCCACTTGAGCCGGCGGCTGCCCTCGCTCCAGAGCGAAGATGAGATTGCCCATCTCGCCTCGATGTTGAACCAGATGATCGCGCGGCTGGACGAATCGTTTCAAAACACCGCGCGCTTCACCGCCGATGCGTCGCACGAGTTGCGCACTCCGCTCACTATCATTCGCGGCGAGCTCGAGGCCATCCTGCTGCGACGTAAGCTGGAGCCTGAATTGCGCGATGCCGTGGCCAGCCTCCTCGAGGAAGCCGAGCGGCTCGTGCGAATCGTGGAGGGGCTCTTTGCCCTGTCTCGCCTCGATGCGGGCGAAGCCCAGACCGAGCGCGTTCGCTTCGATCTCGCCAAGCTCGTCGAGACCACTGCGGAGCAGATGTGCCTGCTCGCGGAGGTGAAGCACATCGATCTCGTTTACGAAACGTCCACCTGCGTGGAAGTCGAGGGCGACCGCTCGCGGCTCAAGCAAGTAGTCGTGAACCTGCTGGACAATGCCATCAAGTACACCCCCGAAAAAGGGCGCGTATCGCTGGCCGTGCGTTCGCAGAATGGCTCTGCTCTCCTGGAAGTTTCGGACACCGGGCCAGGTGTCTCGGAAAAGGCGCTGCCCCATTTGTTCGAGCGGTTTTATCGGGCCGACGAGGTGCGTTCGCGGGAAATCGGCGGTGCCGGCCTCGGGCTTTCCATTGTGCAATCCATCTGCGCCGCTCACGGCGGCAGTGTGAGTGCGGCGAACACGCCACCGAGTGGCTGCCGTTTCACCGTCGAGATTCCACTCGCTCCCAAAAGTTGACTTCAATGACATGACTCCCACCACACTTCCGGCACCGCCTACCGAGAACAAATCGGCGGCGGTTCCCGATCCGATCTCTCGCCCACCCGCTCCTCCACAAAAGCGCGGCGTGCCATGGCTGACTATCACATTGCTTTTCGCCGGCGCGGCAGCAGCAGTTTTCTTCTTCACTCGTCACGAGCGCAGCGTGGGCGAGACAGCCAAACTCACCGTCGCCGTGACGAAGGTTGCCCGCGAGGATCTGGACCAGGACATCTGGCTCTCGGCGGAGTTTCATCCTTACCAGGAAATCTCGCTGCACAGCAAAGTCGCCGGCTATCTCAAGAGCATCTCCGTGGACGTGGGCGACCAAGTGAAAGCCGGGCAAAAGATCGCCGAACTGGAAGTCCCAGAACTCGAGGATGAGTTCGCAAAGGCGCAATCCGCCTATCAAGCCAGCCTGCAGGACGTGAAACGCGCGGAAGCGGACTATACCCAGGCCAACGCGGTCTTTGAGCGTTTGCAAGGTGTGATCAAGGACCACCCGAAGCTGGTCGCGCAACAGGAACTGGACGACGCCCGGGCCAAGCACGATGCCATGAACGGGTCGCTCGGCGCGGCCCAGCGCCGCGTGGAGGAACGCCAATCGGAAATCAACAAGACCAAGACCCTGCTCGACTACGCCACGATCACGGTTCCGTTCGAGGGTATCATCACGCGCCGCTATGCCGACCCCGGCGCGCTCATCCAGGCGGGCACCGCTTCGAGCACGCAGTCGATGCCGCTGGTCGATCTCGCCCAGCAGGATCTCCTGCGCCTGGTTTTCCCCGTGCCGGAATCCGCCGCGCCGCTGATCAAGAATGGCGCGCCGGTGGAGGTGAACGTGAGCTCGCTGAACGCACAATTTTCCGGCAAGATCTCGCGCTTCTCCGGCAAGGTTGAGCGCAACACCCGGACCATGCACACGGAGGTGGATGTGCCGAATCCCGGGAACAAGTTCAAGCCGGGCATGTATGCCTTCGTCCGCATCATCCTGCAGGAGGAGAAAAACGCCCTCGTCGTGCCGGTTCAGGCCGTGGCCACGGGGGAAAACCCTTCGGTTTACATCCTGACCAAAGACAACGTGATCGACCAACGGTCCGTCACACTCGGGCTGCAGACGCCGGACAAGGTACAAATCCGCGAAGGCCTCAACGAGGGCGATCTCGTGATCGTGGGCAGCCGCAACGGCGCTCGTCCGGGCCAGAAAGCAGAGGGCAAACTAACCGAATCTCCAAAGGCGCACTAACTCGATCGATCCGATGCTGCCCATGAGCCAGACTATTTCTCACGACACCATCGCCGCGCTCGCCAGCCTCGATACCTGCGCCGTGGCCAATTCCATCGAGTGCTTCGATGTGCGGCTACGCAACGAAGGCTTCACCGACGGCAGCATTCGCTGCCGTCTGCCCTCTCTACCCCCGCTGGTCGGCTACGCGATGACCTTGCGCGTTCGCTCCGCATCGCCCTCCTGGAAGGGCCAGAACTATCTCGAGAGCACGGATTGGTGGACGCATCTTCAGTCCGGCCCCGCGCCGCACGTGCTGGTCATTCAAGACATGGACAAGCATCCCGGCACCGGCGCTTTCATCGGCGAAGTGCACGCGGCAGTTTTGCAAGCACTCGGGGGCGTGGGGGCGATTACCAATGGCGCGGTCCGCGATCTTTCCGCGGTCGAGCGTCTCGGCTTCCGCCTCTTCTCGGGCAATGTCGCGGTTTCGCATTCCTACATCCACGTCGTGGAAATCGGTGGTGTGGTGGAAATCGGCGGCCTGCGCATCGCGCCCGGCGATCTCCTTCACGGAGATCAACACGGTATCGTGCACATTCCCACTGCGATCGCCGATCAGATCCCCGCCACCGCGGCGCGTATCCACCAGAGGGAGCGCGAGATCGTCAAATACTGCCACGCTACGGACTTCACCGTGGAAGGCTTGCGTAAAATCGCCAGTGGCAACCCCTGCTCAATCGAGGACCAGCCAGGCGCGGCGTGCCCGAAAAACTAATCATCCCCGCCTTTTCCTCATGTCCCGTTTTTCCATCAAGTATCCGTATTTCATCATCGTCGTCTGTTTGATGATTTGCGTGATCGGCATCACCAGCGTCGTGCGCATGCCGGTCGATCTCTTTCCGCAGATCCGCATCCCGGTGGTGGTCGTGGCCACCTTCTTCTCCGGCATGCCGCCGGAGCAGATCGAGAACGACATCACCGGCCGTTTCGAGCGCTTCTTCACGCTCGGCAGCGGCATCGATCACATCGAGTCGCGCTCGCTGCCCGGCGTGAGCCTCATCAAGGTTTACTTCCAGCCCGGCACCAATGCGGACTCGGCGGTGACCACGATCTCGAATCTCGCGATGGCAAATCTGCGGCGTCTCCCGCCTGGCACACTGCCCCCGGTGGTCTTGAAATTCGACGCTTCGAGCCTGCCGGTGTGCCTCATCACCTTGAAAGGCGAGGGCCTGAATGAAACACAGCTTCGCGACATCGGGCAATTCTCCGTGCGCAACCAGGTGGCCAGCGTTCCCGGCGCCTCGGTCCCGCAGCCCTTCGGCGGCAAGTATCGCCAGATCATGGTCTACGTCGACCCACTCAAACTGGAGGCGCACCAACTGAGCGTGATGGATGTCGTGCGTTCGGTGAACGACGCCAATCTCATTCTTCCCGCGGGAGACGTAAAGATTGGGCCAATTGACTACGGCCTTTATACCAACAGCCAGTTGCGAGGAATCGAGGATATCAACCAATTACCGCTGAAAACGGTGGATGGAAAACCGGTGATGGTCGCCGATGTGGGCCAGGCCAAGGACGCCGCGCAGATCCAGACCAACGTGGTGCGCATCGATGGCCAGAAATCCGCCTACCTCCCTGTGCTGAAACAAGGCGGCGATGCCAATACCATCTCCATCGTCAACGGCGTGAAGAAAGCTGTCTCCGACTTGGTCGACGTCCCGAAATCCCTCGTGGCGAATGTCGTCTTCGATCAATCGGTCTTCGTCAAAACCGCCATCGAGAATCTCCTGCACGAAGGCGCCATCGGCCTCGTCCTCACGGGATTGATGATCCTCATCTTCCTCGGAAATTTCCGCGCCACCGTCGCGGTCTTCCTTTCCATTCCCCTCTCCGCGCTGGCTACCTTCATCGCCCTTTCCTTTGGCGACAATTCGATCAATGCCATGATCCTCGGCGGCTTGGCGCTCGCCTTCTCCCGACTCATCGACAACTCCGTCGTGGTGCTGGAAAACATTTTCCGCCATATGGAACTCGGCGAGACCCCTGAAGTCGCCGCGGAGAAAGGCGGATCCGAAGTCGCGCTGCCCGTACTGGCCGCCACTCTCACCACGGCCATCGTCTTCTTTCCGGTCACCTTCCTTTACGGAGTCAGCCGCTTTCTCTTTTCCGCGCTGGCGCTCTCCGTGGTGCTCTCGCTGTTTGCGTCCTACGCGGTCGCCATGTCGGTGGTGCCGCTGTTCTGCGCGAAGCTCATCAAGGCCCACCAGGCGCACGACGCACATGGCGGCCCGCCGCCCACCGGCGCGTGGGCGCGTTTCAATCACTGGTTCAACCATAAGTTTCACCAGTTCCTCGACCGCTTTGACGGCGCGCAGACCTTTGCCCTCGCCCGCCCCGCTTCCACGGTCCTCGCCATCCTCGGTCTCTTCGCGATGAGTTTCGTCCTCGTCCCCGCGCTCGGGCTTGCTTACTTCCCGCGCACAGATCCTGGCCAGTTCGTGATCAATCTCAAGGCACCGACCGGCACTCGTATCGAGGTGACCGAACAGGAGGTGGCCAAGGTCGAGGCCCTCGTCCGCCGCGTAGTGGAGCCGAAGGACCTCCGCCTCGTCGTCTCGAATCTCGGTTCTACGGCCGATTTCTCCGCCATCTATACGAGCAACTCGGCGTCGCACACCGCCTTCGTGCAGGTGAGCTTGAAGGACGAGCACGAGATCGGCAGCTACGAATACATGGACCGCATGCGCAAGGCCATGCGCGAGGAAATCCCCGAGTTGTCCGCGTATTTCCAATCAGGCGGCCTCGTCGATTCCGTTCTGAATCTCGGCCAGCCCGCGCCGATCGACATCCAGGTGAGCGGCTCAAATCTCGAAACTTCCTACGCCACCGCCGCCGAGATCGCGGCAAAGGTGAAAGCCATCCACGGCGTGAGCGACGTGCTCATTCCGCAGGATATCGATATGCCGTCCATGCGGCTGGAGATCGATCGCCTGCACGCCAGCCAGCTCGGCCTGAGCGAAAAGGAAGTGGTCGCCAACGTCATCACTGCCCTCGCCTCGAATGGCATGATCGCCCCGAGCTTCTGGGTCGATGAAAAGACCGGCAACGACTACCTGCTCACGGTCCAATATCCCGAGGGATCGGTGAAAACGCTGTCCGACCTGAAGGGCATCCCCATCCGCTCCTCCAA
>JBGGMZ010000292.1:0-5856 GCA_041287745.1 Chthoniobacter sp.
TCGTTCGCCGGTCGCTGTAGTCGCCCCGCTCTGTCGGGGCGTGAGCGCCAGCGAATCTTGATCATTCAGGTTTTCGCTGTTCACCGTCCTCCACACGGCGGCAGAGCGCCGTGACTACAGTGCCTTCGCTGCGACTACAGTTTTGCTTAAACTGCTATAAACGCCGTTGGCGTTTCCAACCCGCAGAACTCACCAAAAATGCCTGACAGCCTCCAGGCGGGTGCTTTTCCCCGGGTCAGCTACTCCAGGTAGCGGCGGCCACCCTCGAGGTAGCGACCACCTTCCTCCGTGGGCGCTCCACTGATCGTCCCGTAGGGCCGTGGTGGCGGGGCTGGCTGAGGCGGCATGTTCATACGCGCGCGGGCCAGTTGCTCCATCGCCGAATCCTGCGTACAGGCCCAGATGAGGGCGGCCACCCACCCGATGAAGGTCCAGCCGAGAAAGAGATTCATCGCGAAAATCGCCATGGCGTTGGCCTTGTGCCGCCCGACGATGCTCGGGAGAAAATAAAGGAAGACGCTGAGGATACCGCCGATCACGAGGAGACCGAGGACGAGGTGCTTTTTGTTCTGCGCAATGGTCTGACGCAGGGATTCCGCCGCCGCTGCCGTGGCTTTGTCCTCTTCTTCCTTTTGCTGCTTCACTGCCTTTTCGTGCCGGCTCGCTTCCTCTTCCTGCTCCCGCTGTTCCTGTGCTTGGGCCGCAGCGATGGCCCGCTGGCGTCGCTCCTCCTCCGCCTTGGCCGCAGCGGCCTCCTCTGCCACGCGCTTGGCGGCGGCGATTTGCTCGCGATAAGCGGCGACCTTCTCAGGATCGAAATACTGCTTCTGGATGGCCGTCGGCAGCTTGTCGTAGGAAATGCGCGCCGCGCCGTCCGAGTGCATGATGCGGAGCGCATCCGGCTCTACCTGCGACACCGTCACGCCCTTGTAGAACTGCCCGTCTGTGGTGATGATATCGAGCGCCAGAGCCACTCGCGCGACGAAGCAGAGCAGCAGCACCAGCATCCCCGTACGCCGCACGTTTCGCCCATGCCACCGGCCGCGCGGCTTCAAAGGGCCAGCGCCAATCCCGGGGAAAACTTCTGCGGCATGCATCGAGGCCAAGCTATTTCGCTTCGCGAGGGCTTCAAAGAGAATTTGCGCCGGAGCGCTAAATTGTCCGGGCGTCCGATTTGATCGGGTTAACAAATCACGTACACCAATCGCGACAGCGTTTCAAAAACCAAACCGTCATCCTGAGCCTGCGAAGGATCTCTGAAATCGCTCTTCCTCACCCATGGAGCCAAGGATTGCCCGGTGAGCTTCACTGGTTACGACGCCAGAGATGGCAGGGCAGAGATCAGAGATCCTTCGCAAGCTCAGGATGACGGCTCATTTTTGGAGGCGCTGGCGCGCTCGCCAGACGCAATTCGCAAGCAACCCCTAATCATCATCCTTATCCACCTTCTTCTTACTGGTGAAGACGAAGGCGGCGCGGCGGGGCGCGGGCATGGCGGAATCGGCGCCCTTTACCGATTTCCAGATGATCTCATTGAGCTTCAGGTCGTCGGCGGCGTCCTCGCGGGCAAAGTTCATGCGCTGGCTGGCTTTGGCGCCCCAGGCCGTCTTCATGTTCTTTTCCTCGAGATCGGTCGTCGCCGGCTTAACCGTGTAGGGCGTGAGGTCCGGCTGGGCTTGAAAACTCGCCCACATCGGCATCGCCGCGGCGTCGAATTGCGTCAGCGGCCGCAACCCGAGAATCAGCTCCATCGTGTGCAGCATGCTGCTGGTCGAGTACATCGTGGAATCGACGGTGCCGCGGCGGATGTAAGGACTGATGGCGAAGGCGATGGTGCGGTGGGCATCGACATGGTCGGAGCCATTCTGCGCGTCGTCCTCGATGATGAAGATGGCCATCTCCGGCCAGAATTTGGAATGCGACAGCGCTTCGATGACCCGGCCGAGTGCGAGATCGTTGTCCGCCACTTGCGCGCTCGGGGTCGGCTTGCCGGGACTGGTACCCGAGGTGTGATCATTCGGCAGCCGCACGATCTGCAGCCGCGGCATGTCGCCCTCTTTTTCAAAACGATGCAGCTCGTCGATGAAACGATCCGCGCGCTTTTGATCGGGGTAACCGGTATCGAAGCTGCGGAACCACGGATCGAAGTGCCCCTCGAGGCTCTTCGCCTTGGCCGTGCAAGGCGCGCCGAGCCCCTTGCCATTGGCCACCCACTCGCCGTAGCTGCGGTAGCTCACGCCGGCTTCCTTCGCGCGATCCCACAGGTAGCCGCCGCCCGGTGTCGCGATCGGGAAACCGCCCTCCGCCGGATACGGCCATTTGTTGCTCTTGCCGTGGCCATAGCTGAGGTGCCAGGTCTTCTCCACGAAGTCATTGGCAATCGCCCCCATGCTCCATTCATGGCCGGACGCGCTGACCTCCGCATCGACGTATAAATTGTCGAGCGTCACAAATTCACGCGCGATCGCATGATGATTCGGTGTGACCTTCTCACCGAAGAGGCAGATCGAGGGATCTCCATTGCCCGGCTTCAAGTCGCCCAGCACCTGGTCGTAGGTGCGATTTTCCTTCACGATGTAGAGGACGTATTTGATCGGCGATTTATCTCCTGGCTTGAGCGGGATGGGATTTCCAGCGAGGGACTTCGTGACATCCTCGGCGAGCGTTTTGTCGGTGTTGCGCTGGATCGTGGGCAGGCACTGGTAAGCCTGCGCCGTCCACTCCTTCATCTTCGCCTCCATCTGCTTGTCCGAGGGCAGCGGGATCACGCTCAGCGTGCCTTTCAGCAGTTCGCCGATGTATTGCCCCACCGTGGTCTTTGCGCCCGCGGCGTGCGCCGGCCCCTTGGGATTCGGATACGATGTCTCCCCCTTGCCATTAACCACATAGAGCGTCTTGCCGTCGCGGCTGACGCGGACGCTCGTGGGATACCAGCCCACCGGGATGAACCCGAGGCTGCGGGATTTCTCCGCCGTGCTGACGTCGAAGACAGAAACGGTATTGATGTTCGCATTGGCTACAAAGAGCCGCTCGCCATCCGGGCTCATCGCCAGCGAGTTTGGCGTATTGCCAGGAGGCGCGCTGGGAGTCAGCTCCGCGAGCAGCGTCTCAGCAAGGTGCCCATCCGCGGTATCGAACACGCTCACCGTATTGCGATTCGCATTGGCCACGAAGAGCCGCCGGCCATCCTTGCTCAGGACCATCTCGTTGGGGTGATCCTCCGTGGCCCAGCGCGAGGTGACTTTAAAAGTCTTCGTATCGATCACCGCCACGCTCGCCTGCCCCCACAGCGAGACGTAAAGGCGGCCCTTCTTCTCATCGAGGAGGCAACCGTAGGGGAATGGGGCTTTTGGGTCAGTCGTCTCGAGGAGTTGATTCGCCCGCTTGGTGATCGAGGGATCGTCGGTCGAGGAGGGCAGCGTCGGGGCCTTTGGCGCCGCTGCACCTTCGGGCAGCAGGGAAAGGTCTGTGGCCGGGGTGGTGCCGCCTTGCAAATTGACCCGGGACACGCTCTGCCCCCACAGATTCGCGACATAGAGGGTGAGTCCATCGCCGCTCACCGCCAACCCGCACGGAATACCGCGTTCCTTCACATCGCGCAGCGAGTAGGTCGAGGGTTTGTCGAGCTGCCCATCGGCGAAGTGGAAGCTGTGCACGACCTCACCGGCAGAACCGGAGCAGAAAAGCTGGCTGCCATCTTTCGAAAAAATGAGCCCATAGAATGCCTCCTCGATCTTCGTCCGCGAGGCGACGGTGCCGGAGGCCAGCTCCACCACCACGATCTCATGCGCACTGTAGCCGCAATGGAGCACTGCGCCGTACTTGCCCGCCGGGTGCAGGGCGAGATTCACGGGAAAGTCTCCCAACGGCACCTGTCGGCCTACCGGGCGGAGCGTCCATTGATTGGGCAGGAGCACCGAGCCATCTGGCCGCTGGCCGGGGAGATCGGCGGCGGGCAGAGGAGCCACCCCGGCAAAGAGCAGGGCCAATGAAAACAGACGAGAGCGAAGGGGGGAAATCACGCAGCCTATTCAGCCCCAAGGAGGGGCGGTTTGCAACTGTCCGGCACCGCTAACTGCGCCAGCCTCCAGCCTACGGCTTCGGTGGCGCAGGCGTCGCAGCGGGTGCGCCTGCGGGCGGAGGCGGGGGGGCAGGAGTAGCCGCAGGAGCGCTGGGCGCGGCGGGGGCAGCGGGTAACTCCACTCGAACAGACCGCTTCAGCAGCATTGGAAAGTTCGATTTACTGGCAAATTTCGCCACTTCCTTGCCGTCCTGCGTGATGGTCAGTTCCCATTCCAGTTCGTCCTTGCGCAACACGGCGCCATTACGAACTCCGGCCACCTTGGCCATGCCCATCGTCAATTCCACCGATTCGCCGGCACGCAGCCGCTGGAGCTTCTCGACTCCGCTGGTAAGCTCGAGCGCACCCGAGTCATAGTGGCGGCGCAGGATTTCCCACGTCACTTCGCTTTCGGGCACGGGCTTGAAACCGGTATTCTTCAAGGCAACCCGGAGCCCCATGAGGCGGTCGAGGCTCTCCATGTTCACATCTGCCCCGCGCATGTCCGCACGGTCGAGCGTCACCTTCTGCACATTGACCTGGATACCATTCTTCTCCTCCGCGCTCGCGCCGAGCGGGAGCATCAGCATGCTGATGCAAAGAGGAAGGAGGCGGAGATAATGGCGCATAAGGGGCATCTAAGCTTTTCGGAGTGAAGGGTCAATATCGGGCAGACCGCTCCTGCCTCCAATAGCTTCCAACCCCGCTCCGCTCGGAATCTTTGCCGAGGTGCTCCGTAAGCTCCACCCCCTCTTGACGAGCCGTGTATTCTGTTTGTGAAGCTGGTGGGTTGGAGTGGCTTATGGAAATTCGTGGGGCGGCCGACAAGTTGGCTTTTTGTTGATTCGGATTGGATATGCCCGGGATTACAGAGACCACCAGTCGTCGGCAGAGACACTTGTCCCCTCGTATGGGGAATCGCAAATCGCCCTCAATCGCCCTCAATCGCCCTCAATCGTGCCTGATCGTGCCTGACATTTTTCCCGTTCACGTGCGGAACATTTGCCCGGGGCTAAATGTTCCACACTGGCAGGTTGATTCAGCAGACTGTTTTGCCCCTTGGCGCGGAGCGAGAAAGCACCTGCGTTTGACAAAACCTCACGGACTTACCAGCTTCCGGCGCATGAATTCCACGGAGGCTAGCATCGCGCTCAATATGGTACCCGGCGTCGGGCCGGTGCGCTTGCGGCGTTTGCTGGAGGTTTTTGAGACCCCGGAAAAGGTGTTGGCGACTCGCGAAAGCCAGCTCAGGACTGTGGAAGGAGTGGGCCCGGAAGTGGCAGCGGCCATTGCTCACTGGCAGGAAAAGATCGATCTCCCGGCGGAGCTGGCCCGGATCGAACAATTCGGCGCCCGCGTGATTACGACTGGGTCGCCGGAGTATCCGCGTATGCTGCGGGAGATTTCGAATCCGCCCATCGTCCTTTACGTGTGGGGCGACCTGACGGAGCGTGATCAGAACGCGATCGGTGTCGTCGGTTCACGACAGACCAGCCACTACGGGCTGGAGTGCGCCAAGAAGCTCTCCTACCAGCTCGCCTACGCCGGACTCACGGTCGTGAGCGGCCTGGCGCGTGGCATCGACACGGCGGCCCACCAGGGAGCACTGGCGGCGCAGGGACGAACGATCGCAGTAATTGGCTCCGGCTTGATGGACCTGTATCCGCCAGAGAACCAAGGGCTGGCGGAGAAGATCGCCGGCTCAGGTGCAGTCGTGTCCGAATTTCCCATGACCTTCCCGCCGAGCACCCAGACTTTTCCCTATCGCAACCGGATCGTCGCTGGTTGGGGGAGCG
>JBGGMZ010000293.1:0-4598 GCA_041287745.1 Chthoniobacter sp.
CGGCGTGCTGCCTTCGTTCAGCGAGATGAAGGGCGTGGCATCGGTGACGGGCAGATATTCCCGCCAGCGGGCCATGACGCCACGGTCGTGGAGAGGGCGATAGACGCTCATGCGAAATTTTCGACGCGGATCATGCGCGGGGCTTTCTTCACGCAGGGCAACGCGCCGATCTGATCGAGCGCCTTTTGGATCTGCGCGCTGGTAGCCTTGTGGATGACGAAGATGAGGGGCACGGCTTCGCCCTCGGTGCCTTCCGGCTGGAAGAGCGAGGAGATGCCGATATTCAAGCTGGCGAGCACGCCGGCGACTTGCGCGACGACGCCGGGGCGATCCTCAACGGTGAGGCGCAGGTAGTATTCGCAGACGATCTCGTCCATCGGCTTGCACGTGCCATAGAGGCCGTGGGGCATGAAGCCGTAGTTGCTGCGCGGCGATTGCAGCGCGGACGCGGCATCCGCGATGTCGGAAATGACGGAGCTCGATGTCGGGTCCTGACCGGCGCCGCGGCCGTAAAAGAGGGTATCGCCCACGATGTCGCCATGGACGGCGAGAGCGTTGAAGACGCCATTGACGCTGGCCAGCACATGCTTCTCAGGGATGAGCGTAGGGTGCACGCGCACTTCGATCTCGCCGCCTTCGTCGGCCTTGATGATGCCGAGGAGCTTGATCGAGTAGCCGAGCTTTTTGGCGAAGCAAATGTCGTTGGCGGCAATCTGCTCGATGCCCTCGACGAAAATTTTGTCCGTGGGCACCCAGAAGCCGTAGGCGAGCGAGGCGAGGATGACGGCCTTGTGCGCGGCGTCCCAGCCATTCACATCGAGCGTGGGATCGGCCTCAGCATAGCCGGCGGCCTGCGCCTCGGCGAGAGCCTCGGTGAAGCCAAGCCCGCTCTCCACCATCCGGGTGAGGATGTAATTGCTCGTGCCGTTGATGATGCCGTGAATCGACTTGATGTGATTGCCGATGAAGGCCTCGCGGATCGCCTTGATGATCGGGATGCCACCGGCCACAGCGGCTTCGAAAAAGACCGGCACCTTGTGCTTCGTGGCAGCGTCGAAAATCTCGCGGCCATGCTCGGCGAGCAGGGCCTTGTTGCCGGTCACGACCAGCTTGCCGCGCTCGATGGCGCCAAGCATGAAGCGGAGGCTCTCCTCTTTCTGGCCCATGAGCTCGACCACGATCTGGATCGAGGGGTCATCGAGGATGTCCTGCCAGTTGGTAGTGACGATCTCCGGCGGAATGGTCACGCCGCGATCCTTGTTGGGATCGCGCAGGGCGACTTTTTTGACGTCGAGCTCGAAACCGAGCCGCTCCCGGAGCAGGGCACGGTTCTGCGTCAGGTGTTTGAAGACACCTGCGCCGACATTGCCCATTCCCGCTAAACCGATGGCGAAGTGCTGCATGCGAAAGGGCGCGGAATATCGCTAGGAGCAGGGACTCTGTAAAGCGACGAGTTGATGGCAGCGTGTCACATGGAGCCCTATCGGTCGCATAGGACCTATCGTCACCTATAGCTCGAGCGGCACGCCAGGTGTGGGCATCAAGATCTCGCTCTGCGGAAGATCGCTGGCCAGCGTGCTACGGAACCACTCGATCGCCGGCGCATCGCCATGGACGAGGATGATCTTTTTCGGCCGCACTTTATTCACGTAGGCACGCAGGGTTTCGCGCGAAGCGTGGGCGCTGAAGTTGAATTGCTCGAGCTGGCAGTTGAGGGCCTGCGGCGGGACATCCTGGCTGAGCTGCACGATGTCGCCATGGGCGGATGAGCGCAGGCGGCCGGCGGGCGACACAGGATCGGCGTAGCCGACGAAGAAGAGGGCGTGCTGCGGGTCGCTGATGACCTGGCGGGCGAAGACGTTGGAGAGCGTTTTCTCGGTCATCATGCCGCTGGAGAGCGCGTAGAGGCGCTGCCCCTTGAGCGGCGTGGCCTCGGCGGAGCGGCCGGCCATGGTGAAGGGCGCGACGGCGTCGAGGAGTTGCAGGTCGCCGTGCTGGCGTGGCGTTTGCCGGGCCAGCTTGTCGTAAATCTCCGTGAGCTTTGTGCCGAGCCCGCCGATGTAGATGGGTCCGAGGCCGAGACTGCCGCTGCGACGGAACTCGTAGAACATCGCGAGGATTTCCTGCGTCTTGCCCAGCGCAAAGAGCGGAATGAGCACGCCGGCATCGCGATCGAAGGCGGCCTTGATCGCATTGGCGAAACGCTGCTCCTCCCCATGGCGGGTGAAGCCTTCCGGCGTCGCGCGATCACCACGGGTGGTCTCGATGATGAGCACGTCCAGCTCCTCCTCGGGGAACTGCGCACCTTGCATGATCGTCTGGTCATCGAACTGCACGTCGCCGGTGTAGAAAATCTTGCGGCCTTCCGAGCGGATCATGGTGCCCACGGAGCCAAGGATATGGCCTGCGTCGTAAAACTCGATGGACAGCTCGCCGTCCTCGGTAGGCGACATGCGTTCGCCGGTGACATCGAAGCGGGTATTCAGCGGCGTGGGGCGCCAGCGCTTCGAGGCGATATCCACCTCGCGGTGTGTGAAGAGCGGGTAGTCGGCGACGCCGTCGTCCTTCTTCTTGAGCATCACGTTCACCGAATTGTGCAGCATCACGTCGCTGAGCTGGCGCGTGGCCTCGGTCATGAAGACGGGCGCATGCGGCTGGCGACGCATGAGCACGGGCAGCGAGCCGACGTGATCCTGGTGCGCGTGCGAAAGAATGATGGCGTCCGCCGTGGCGTCGGGCAACCGGCTGAAATCGGGGAGGGCGGCGGCGCCATCGAAGCGCGGATGCAATCCGGAATCGAGGACGATGCGTTTCCCGGCGAGGTCGAGGCAATAGCTGTTGGCGCCGATTTCGATCTGTCGGGTCAAATTAGTGAAAGTGATACCTCCCATGACCTGTGGGCACCATGCGGGCGCGCAGAGGGGATGGCAAACGTTTTCGCCTCTCGGGGAAAGAGGGAGACCTTAATCTTACTCTTAATCCTAATCTTACTCCCGGCCTCTCGGGCGAAGATTAAGATTAGGATTAAGAGTAAGATTAAGAGCCTCCCGCACTACAAAATCACCGGACGCTTCGGCTTGCCGAAGCCGTCGGGCGTCACGAGGCGGAAGAGCACGCACACCGCGACCACGCCCACCGGCACCACGCCCGGGAGCCACAGGAGCCAGTGGCCGAAGATCGCGATCGCGATGAGGCCGTAGACGGTGAGAGCGAAGATGCCGTAGAGGATCGTCTTCAGCTTCTTCATTTTTGGAATCGGGAAACTCCAGAGCACGAAGACCGCGATGACGACGTACTTCGCCCAGTCGGGCACGGGCCGGATGAACGACTGATTCTGCATCGTGGCGATGGCGGCCGCGAAGATTTCGCCGGGCGAGCCGTTGCGCCGCGCGGCGAGCGGAATGGTGCGAGCCTCGCTGTCGACACGCGAGAGCAGGACGATGCCGCCGGTGATCCGGTCGATGGGGACGATGGTCTTCACGCCGCTCTGCTTTTGCTCACTGGCCAGGGCGAGTTCATCGAAGCTAAAGCTGGTGAAACGCGCGCCAAAATCCACCCGCATGCGGCCGCGGGAATCGATGGGGATGCGATACTTCTTCCCGAGGTCGATGTACTCGCCGATTTCCACCGTCACATCATCGGGCGTGAGCTTGGCCCAGAGCAGCATGGCCTGGAGGGGAAAAGTAGGCGTGACCTGGCCGCGATAGCGCAGGAGCAGCGGCACGGAATTGAAGTGCCGGTGAAGCGGCGGGAGATTCGTAAAGCCCATGGTGGAGGCGAGCCGGTAGGCCTCGGAGGGCTGCTGCTCCACGGCGACGAACTCGGGGATTTCACTGACGGAACCGCGCACATTGCGCAGCAGCGGCACTTCCTGCAGCGGCGGAATGACTTGCGGGTCATCGGGCACCCCTAGCCGCGAGCCGAGAACCATCTTCGGAGCGCGGAGGAGATTGCTGTGCAGGGCCTGCGCGTACTGGGCCAGTTTGCGGTTCTGGTCCTCGGGCAGCACCATGGCGCGCTCCCAGTCGAGCACCTGGTCGATGGCCACGACGTCGGGCTTGAGTGGCAGGGCACCCTGAAAGAAGACGGAGAACTCCAGCGGGCTCCACGGCCACGGATCCTTGGCGAGATAAGCATCGTTAATCCCCACCAGGGTCAGCGGGGCTGGCCGGGTGGCGCGAGGGCTGTTCATCGCGAGGAAATCGGCGAAGGCATTATCCCATGCCGAAAGCGGCTCGGTCCGGGTCTGGTTCAGGAGAGCCAGACCGGCGAGCAGGGCGAGAAGCATGAACTGCGCTCCAGTGCGAAACATGGCGCGCAATTAGGCGCATTTCGCACGCGACTCCAACACAAATTCCCATGGCCATGGAAATCTCACTGCCCGGGTCGCTTTGTGACTGCAAAGGTGGCGAAAAAGGCCGCCGAGCGAGAAAAGATCGGCCTCGGCATGCAAAAGGCATTGTCTCTGCTATAGTAGCGTCGTCCCCAGTCTTCACGGTGGCGAAGGCCACCGCAATTTCCCCCCGCATGCGCCTCAAAAGCAAAAAAGCCGTCAGAGAGCTACGACAAGGAAGGTCGGACTACCGTTGCTGCCTTCC
>JBGGMZ010000294.1:0-19852 GCA_041287745.1 Chthoniobacter sp.
CTGCCAAAGGCACAGTCGTTGCCTTCATTCAGCACGCGCAGGAACATGGGGATCGCGCGTGGATCGTGGGACAGACCGGCATCCATTTCGATAATGATGTCGTGCCCAGCCTCGTAGGCGGTGCGCAAACCGCGGACATAGGCGTCCACGAGATTCCGGTTCTCCGGCGCCCAGACGGTGACGTAGCGACTATCCTTCGCCGAAAGTTCCCGGCAGAGCTCCAGGGTCCTGTCCTTCGAAGCGTTATCGAGGACGAAGTAGATATTCCCCGGTTGCAGTTCGTTAATGACAAAATTCAGCAGGTCGATGAACGGCTTGAAATCCTGTTCCTCGTTGGCCAGCGGGACCACAATGGCCCACTTCTTATAGTAAAACATGAGGTTGGCTTGTTAGACGCGAATCCAATCCCAGCACCACGAAACCGGCAAGTAGGCGCGGGAGCGGGGAGGAGGGAGGCATTACCCGCGACATCATTTCGATGGCTCGGGGCTTGGCAACCGAATCTCACACAAACCGGCGGTTTTTTCATCTTTGTCACCCGGAGCCAAACATCGCTTGACCCCGCACCCATCTGCGACCTTGTTTATCGGTAAATCATGAACCGCGCATTCGCTGCCATCGCGTTCATTCTCGGCGCTGCCACCTCTGCGCTCCTCGGGCAGAATTTCGACGCCCATCGGGAAATCGACAAGGCGAACAAACAGACCCTGCCCGCGGCCGCCCGCCAGATCGAGGAAAACACCGACATCAAAGTGGCCATCGCCGTCGACGCGGAGAGCTTCGGCGACGACGCCCATGCGTGGAGCAATCTCTACATCATCGCCAACCGGATCGTCGGCGCCTTTAGCGATGTAGGGCGCGACCAGGTGGGCAAGGACGCCATCGAGCGCGAGGTGAAAAAGGTGGTCATCGTCCGCGTGGCGTCCACCGAGGAGGGCGTGGTGGAGCTAAAGAATCACACCGTCACCATCCGCACCAGCGCGAGCGACAAGGCCATGACGGTGCTGCAAAACGTCATCATCGCTGCGCTGGAGAAAGCGCTGAATACGGGCCACCCGCCGCCTACTCCTTGAAGAAGGCGGAGACCTCGTAGCTGAGGTGCGTACTGGCAGGATAGACGAGCAGCTTCGAGGAGTCGTTCGGACCCAGGGAGAAGTGCATATTGTCCACCTTGCTCTCGTTCGTCCCGGTCTCGATGGTCGTGCGGATATCGCCTTCGATGGTCTTGGAGGAGTGCGTATTGCGCACGACGAGCGCGATGAGCGACTTGTCCTTTTCCGAGTGCACGCGCTGATACTCCATGTACTCCGTGGCGTCCTGCGGACCTTTCTTGCCCAACGGCCAGAGCGACGACGACTTCTTCTTCGGCGCGCTACCATCGTCGCTGCCACCGGAAAAGAGCGAGCACCCGCTCAAGGCGAGAAGTAATAGCAACGCGATATAACGAAGGGCAGTCATGGCAAAGGGCGAAGCAACGGGAGAAAAGGCCGGGGAGTCAAGCTATTGCCGCGACTTTGCCGGGATTTGAGTCTTGAAGACTGAGAAAACACCGACGCTCCCAGCGCGGTCAGTCTGAGCCGGAAAGATGCAGTTGAATTAGCCACGGATGCACACGGATGAAACACGGATAAAGCAATTCTTCTCCCCATCCGTGTTTCATCCGTGCTTATCCGTGGCTCAACTGCATCTTTCCGGCTCAGGATACCTCTCTGACAGCCGGTCTACTCAACGCGGCAAGCACGCAGGACCGAGCGGGTCGAAGCTCTTGTAGACGAGCGAAAACTCCGCATGGCCCATGGCCTCGCTCGCAGTCTTTTCCCCGGCGGCGACTTGCAGGATGCGGTCGTAAATTTCGTGGCCCACTTCATCCAACGTGGCTACGCCTTCGAGAATGCGCCCCGCGTTGATGTCCATGTCTTCGCTCAAGCGCCGGTAGGTCTCCGGGTTTGCGCAAATCTTGATAACCGGCGAAATGGCCGAGCCGACGACTGAGCCGCGACCGGTCGTGAAGAGGGTGACGTGCGAGCCACAGGCGATGAGTTCGCCGATCTCCTGGATGTCGCTGATATTCGGAAAGCCCCAGCGCACCTCGCCATCGGGCACCACATCGAGCAGATACAGCCCGGCGCTCGGCGGGACGTCGCCCGGCTTGAGGATGCCGCTGATCGGCGAGTTGCCGCTCTTGCTGTAGGCGCCCATGGACTTTTCCTCCAGCGTGGTCAGGCCGCCTTCCGCATTACCCGGCGCGAAACTGCCATGCCCGAGCGTGGTGTAATAGCGCCCCGCTTTTTCAACGCAGGCGATGAGCTCCGTCGCGAGTTCCGGGCGCGCGGCGCGCGAGGCCATGATCTGCTCGCAACCGATCAGCTCTCCGGTTTCCTCGAAGACGACGCGGGCGCCATCTTGCACGAGAAGATCGAAGGCACGGCCGACGGCGGGATTCGCCGTGATGCCGCTGGTGGCGTCCGAGCCGCCGCAGACGGTACCGACGACGAGATCGCTAACCTGCATGGGCACGCGCGGGACCTGCGCCGTTTTTTCCAGCGCGGCGGCGACCCATGCGCGGCCTTCCTCAATCGTCTTGCGCGTGCCGCCGGTATCCTGAATCACGAGCACATCGGCTGGACGGCCGGTGGCGCGGATTTCTTCCAGGAGGTTCTTGCGATTGAAGCCCTCGCATCCCAGCGACACGAGCAATGCCGCCCCGACATTCGGGTGGGTGCAGAGTTGCTTGAGCATGCGATGCGCGTAGGCATTAGGATAGCACCCGGGAAAGCCGACCAGATGCACACCCTGCTCGCGAGAGGGGAAGACGACTTCACGCGCGACGTGGTGGGCGCACTCCACGAGATACACGACCACCGTGACGTTTCGAATGCCTTTGCGTCCGTCGCTGCGAAGATAACCGGTCATGAGTGGTGCTGGGCGAAATAGCGCGTCTGGTCCTCGCGCAGGAAGGTGGGCAGATAATCGCTCTGCACGTTGTGCGTGTGGGCGTGTTCACCCGCGGCGATCGCCTGCGAAGCGGAGCCGATGGGCGCACCGTATTTCACGATCTTCTCGCCGGCGGCGATGTCGCGGGCGGCGACCTTGTGGCCGATCGGCAGCCGCGCGAGGACGACGACCTCGGCATCCGCCACGCGGATGTGGGTGCCCGCTTCCAGCGTCGCGATGACGGTGAGGACGTTGTCAGCCGCGTGGAGGCGGAGCAGGCGGGGATCGGAAGGCGAAGTCATGCGGATCTTGGAATAACCACCGTGCGCGCTCGATTTTAGGAATCAAGCCCGGCGTTTGCCGCCGGGATGGTGGCGATGGCGGGCGACGAGGCTTCCGATTGGGGCGCGGATTCCACGATTGCATCGCCATCGTTTTCCGGAAGGTAGAACCAGGTGACCAAGGCCGCCGGGAGGAATAGCGTCCCCGCGTAAAGCAGCGCCAGCCGGTGATCGCAGATCGCGCCCGCGCCACTGCCGACTTGGGCGAAAAGGCCGAAAGTCACCGTGCCCGCGGCGGCGAAGACGCGGCCGATATTGTAGCAGAAACCCGCGCCGGTCGTGCGTAACAGCGTGGGGAAAAGCGGCGGCAGGCACATGGTAAAGAGCGCGAAGGCGCCTTGCGCGGCACCGAGGAAAGGCAGCCAGAAGAGCACGCCATCCGCATCGCGCACCACGCCATAGGCAACCATCATGAAGACGAAATAGGCGGCGAAATTGACCGTGATCGCCCGCCGGTAGCCGATATGGCGCGCAAGCCAGCCTGCGAGGAAATTGCCGACGATGGCGCCGATGGTGAGGAGGTAGAGCGCGTGATTGGCGAGGACGTCGATGCGTTCCTTGGCCCATCCGGCGTCGCGCGCCATGGAGCGGAGATGCGCGGAGTGCCAAAACATGAGCGCCCAGTGCGCGGTGAGCCCGAGCGCGCAGACGGTGACGACGATGAGTGTGGTGCGCCGCAGCTCGGGGGCGAAGAGCGTTTTCAAGCCCGGCTTCTCGCCCTGCACGCCGCTGCTCGCCGAAGCCCAGACTTCCGGCTCGGGGACGGCGCGGCGGATCCACAAGGTGAGCAACGCCGGCACTACGCCCACGAGGAAGATGAAACGATAGGGCGTGCCCGCGAGCAGCCAGCCGGAGAAGCAGGCCAGCAAAACACCGGTATTCACCGCCGTCTGCAGAATGGCCGCGAGCCACGGACGCCACCGCGACGGCCACGTCTCTGCGAGCAGCGAGGCGCCGACCGCCCATTCCCCGCCGATACCCAGCGCGGCGAGAAACCGGAAGATGAGCAGGTGCCACCACTCATGCGCTACGAAGGACAGGCCGGTGAATAGCGCGTAGGTGAGGATCGTCAGGCTGAGCGTACGGCTGCGCCCGATGATGTCGCCGATGCGGCCGAAGACCGCACCGCCCATCGCCCAGCCAAACAGGAATGCGCCCTGGATGAGCGAGGCTTTCGTCGAGGCCTCGGGCGTCGATGGACTCACGCGCAGCAACTCCGCCACGAAGGGCAGCGCCACGAGCGTGTAGAGGTGCATGTCCAGGCCGTCGAACATCCAGCCCAGCCAGGCGGCAAGGCCGGACTTGAACTGCTGCGGCGTCACACGGGCGCTCGGCGGGGATGCGGGGGAGGACATGGACTGAGGGGGAGGCGGACTATCTACTCTACCCCGCCGCCCGTTGCACCCTTTGGTTTTGAAAAGGGAAAAGCGCGCAGTACGCCTGTAGCGGCGCTGTCCTCAGCGTCGCAATCTTTCGCTTGTGGGGAGGCGACCGACGCTGGGACAGCGCCGCTACAGCAGAGGAACCGCGCCCTTAGAAAAACATCCGCAGCCCTACCAGCGTGGTCCACCCATTGTAACCCGCGTTAGGCCCGGTGCCGCCGCTCAGCCGCGCGTATTCCTCGCCAAACATCAGCTTCAAGCGATGCCCGTAGATGTAATAGTTCAGCCCGAGGTAGCAGGCGTTGTAGGTATCGCCGGTGAAGGATCCCACGGCCCTCTGCTGGCGATTGAGCGTGGTGATGCCATTGCTCTCCGAAGCCACGCCAAGCTGATAGCGCACGAGGAACTCGAGCTTATCGGTGATCTTGTAGCCCGGCATGATCTGGAAGGTGTAGACATCGCCCATACCGGCAACCTGCTCGCCACAAGCAAACTGCGGAACCACGCTGAAGCGCCCCTTCTCGAAGTCGAGATAGGTGGCGAAGGCGTCGCGGTAGTTTTTGAAGACGTTGGTGTTCGCGTTCTTGCCGTCGGCGTGCATGTAGTCGAGCGCCCACAGCGCCTTGTCCGCATGCCAGGCCGGAGCGAAGTCGTAATTGATTTCTCCGAGATAGGCCTGGCCGCCGTTGAACTGGCCGAATTCTCGGTCGAGGTTGCCCGAGAAAATTCCCGCGAGGTAGCCGACATGGCCCAGCTTCCCGGCGGCTTCGATTCCCGTGATATAATCCGTTCCGCCGGTGAGCTGATCATCGAACATCCCGCGCTCGAAGGTCTTCATGTAGTTATTGCTGAACTCGCGATCGCAGCCGAAGCGCGACTGAAATTTGCCGAAGCGGATGTTGAAAGCATCGTTCACCACGATGCGCATCCAGAGGTTGCTCATGCGGGAGTAGAAGATCGATGGCGTGTGATACGCGTGCAGCGCGGTATCGACCTCCGCTTCAAATTCGACGTGGCGGTTCGCAAAGAAGGCGTCGACGCCCAGACGGAAGCGCCGCGTCTCCCAGAAGCTCACGTTGCCGCGATCGGAATCGACGTTGAAGTAATCCTCGTGGAAGCGTCCGATGAGATCGAACTCCTCGATCACCGGATTGTGATCGTTGCGGTAGAGCTTCGGGATGCTCCAGAGCTGGTCGAAGATCGATTCACCGGCAGGAGCCGCCTGCTCGATGCGTCCAGCGTCGACCGATCCAGCTTGAAGAGAGCCGGCCGCGACGACGGCAAGAAGCAACGCAAACGCCTGCGATTTCACGTCGCGGAGTGAGCCGATTTCACCGGGCCTTGTCGAGCCCGCCTAGTTTTTCGCCGGAGCCTTCAGGCTCGAGAGGAATTCCACGAGGTCGAGGAATTCGCCGGGCGACATGCCGTTGGCCAACCCTTCGGGCATGCTGCTTTGCTTGATGTTCTCGCGCTTCTTGATATCGGCGACTTTCACCTCTTGCGAAAGGCCGCCGGCTACCTTGAGCGAGAGTGTCTCAGGCGATTCCTTCATCACGAAGCCGCTGTAGGCTGCGCCGTCCTTGGTCTCGACATTCGTCGTGAGGAAGCCCGGGGCGATCTTGGCATTCGGATCGAGCACGGACTCCACGATGTCCTCGCGCTTCAACCGCGTACCCACGCCATCCATGTGCGGGCCATATTCGATCCCCTCGGCGCCAAACTTGTGGCAGGCAATGCAGATGCGGCGGAAGACGGCCTTGCCGTTGTCGGCGATGCCCTTGGCCTTGGCGATTTCCTTGATCAGGTCCTCGCGATTCTTCGAAGTGAGATCAGGCGTGGTGAGATATTTCTTCAGTGCCGCCGTAGCTGCGCCGCCGGGCTGGGAGAGCTGGTCGAGTTCGGTGAGAAACTCGACGCCCTTCGGATTGTTCTTCGCGATCTGCTGGTTCTTGAACGCCGGCTGCCACACGGGTTCCAGAGCGCCGAGCGTCATCTGCAGCGTGTAATCGATCCAGTAGTCGCGCGGCAGATTCACCGCTTGCAATACCGCCTCCACGGACTCCTTGGTCGGCACGAAACTGAGCGCGCGGATCGCTTCGACGCGGGTGCGGGCGAATTCATCCGTGACCTGCGCTTTCATCAACTCCATCGCATTCGGGATGCGATCCCATTCATCCGACAACACACGCGTGGCCCCAGCCCGCGCTTCACCGGTCTTGGCGTGCAGCACCTTTTGCAAAAGCCGCGGATCCACCGCGTGATGCCCCTGCTGCACCCACAGCGCCTCGAGCAGGAGGCGATCGAATTCCTTGTCCGCCGGGGTGAGCTTGGCAATCCATTTGTTGATTGCGGCGAGCACCTCGGGCGTGGAGCGATCGCGCAATTCGCGGCGGGCGCGATAACGCGTGCGCGGCTCGTATTCCTTGAGCTGCTCAAGCAGTTCGGAGATCGGCTTGTTGTACTGCATCACGGGCGTGAGCAGGGGTTTGTTTTTGTAGACGAGCCGGTAGATGCGGCCGTGTGAGTGGTCGCGATTCGGGTCGCGCTGCGAGTATTGCATGTGGCCAAGCAACGCCGCGCTCCAGTCGCCGAAATAGAGCGCACCGTCGGCACCGATCTGCGGGTCGGTCGGGCGGAAAGTCATATTGTCCACCGCGGAGAGGATATCATCCGGCACTTTCTTCTCCTTGCCCTTGTCATCCGTCACCGTCTTGGTGCGCCGAGAGCCGTGATAGCCCGCGCCATCGTCGCCGAGAGTGAAGGTCGTGAGACCATTCATATTGATCGTGCAGGCGAAAATGAACTGCCCCTGCACGTCGTCCGGGAATTGCCGGGTGTAGAGAAATTCGGTGCCGACATTCGGGCGCATGCCTTCGCCGTCGAAGACAGTATTCATTCCTTTGCGCCCGGGGAATTCCGCTCCGCTGAGCGGCGTGTCCCAATGCTGCTGCGGCGTAGTGCCGTCGCCCACGATCCCCTGCCCCCACCAATTGTAGACGTAGCACCAGGGATTGCCGTAGCCCGGCGTGGTGAAGTGTCGCAGCTTCTGCGAGCGCGGATCCATCACGTAGCAGCCCGGTGCTCCGGAGCGGCGGAAGGGCCCCCACGGTGTCTCCACCGCGGTGCTCAGGCTCACGCCCTCGAGCATGTTCAGCAGGCCGCCGGGCGACCATTCGAAGGCGTTGATCGTGTGATGTGTGTCGTCCGTGGCCCAGCCGTCGGTGAGTTCCATCACGAGGTCGGCCTTATCGTCACCATCCGTGTCCTTGAGGAAGATCAGCCGCGGCTCGTCGACCACGATCACGCCGCCATTCCAAAACTCGAAGCCCGTCGGGCACGTGAGCTTGTCGTAGAAAACCGTCGCCTTCTTCGCCTTCCCCTTCGCGTCCAGCTTGTCGAGGATGATGAGCTTGTCGTTCGGCCGCGGGTCGCCAGGCTTCCACTGCGGATAGGTCGGCATGCACGAGGCCCAGATGCGGCCTTTGTTGTCCACGTTGATCTGGTTGACCTTCGCCAGCTCGGGGAATTCCCGTTCGCTAGCCACGAGCTGCACCTCAAAACCCTCGGGCACTTTCATCGAGGCGATCGACTCTTCCGGCGTGGGATACTTGAGCTCCTTCGGCTCCTTTGTCGGCCAGCGGCCCACCCCGGTCTTCGGCACGATGAGCTCGCCCGTCATGCTATCATCGACCTTCGGCACCACCTTGCGGCCCTGCGCGATATCCGAGACGTAACGGTCGCGCACGTCGACCATGTGGCGGATCTTCAGGAACTCGCGGGGAAAAGTCTCGGTATCGAAAGTGCGGCGGCCACCGTAGACGTACCAGCCATTGAGCATGCGGTAGTCCTGCTGGTGGATCCACGCCTTGTCGATGACCGCGGTGCGCAGTTGCTCGAACTGGGGTGTGCCTATCTTAGCCGGGCTGCTCGATTGGAAAAGAGAGCGGTCGAGCAACTCGGCCACGCGGCGATCGCCGGCTTCATTGGTATGCGCCCCATTGGTCGTGAATTGCAGGCCGGGCTTGGCGGAGAAATCGGCGTTCGTGGGGGTGAAGAGATCGATGAAAGCGAGGTTGCGCTTCTTGGCGACTTCCGCGGTGGCCTCGGCGTAGAGCCACAGATTCTCATTTTCCTTTTTGCCGTCGGGCAGAAATTTGTCGGCGGAAGCTTCGAAAGCGATGGGGGAAACGAGGACGAAACGCGGCGCCGCCTTGGTATCGTCGCGCGGGTAGAGCTTCGCGTAGTCGTCGAGGAACTTCTCGTAATCCTTCTTGAACTTCTCCGCGCCCTGCCGGCCGGCGAAGGATTCATTGTAACCAAAGAAACAGAAAAACGTATCCGCACCGAACGCCGCCAGGGGGTCGTCCAGGGCTGTGTAGTTGGCCGAGCGCTGACGAGTAGCCACTTCGTCAGCCGGCCGGGCGAAATTCCGAACGATGAGACCTTCGCGCGGGAAGCGCGAGTGCAGCATCGATTCGAAGTAGCCGTACTTGCTGAAATGCTCAGCGAGCGAATTGCCGACGAACGCAATTCGCTCACCCTTAAAAAAACTGATCGGCACCGCGCTCGCCCCGAGCGGGGGGCGAGCGGGTCGGGGCAGCGGCGTGAGCAACTCGGAGCCGGCTACTTTCTCCGGCTTCGTATCCGCCTGCGCGCTTTTTGCAGGCTCAGCCGGCTTCGCTGGTGCGTCCTTTTTTGGCTCGGGCGGCTTCGGTGCGGCGAGTGGCTCGCCAGGCATGGCCTTGCCGAGCTCGAGGTCGGAGACTTTCAGTCCGCGGCCTTCCTTCAGGTAGTCCTTGATGAAGCCGAAGAACGAGGGCTTGTAGTCGTCGACAATCGTTACGTCGGCCTTCGCGGGCACCTCGAGGCCGAGGCCCCAGAAGACGCCATTTACCACGAGGCGGCGCAGCCCTTCGTTTTGCAAATCCGTCGCCGCGCCCATCGTGGTAGTGAGCACTTTATTCGTCTTGCCCTCTTCATTCTTCACCTCGCGGGTCCACGCCACCGGCATCGCCGGGTCGTTCACCGGTTGCTCCACTTTGTCCACGCGGGTCTTCTTGTAATCCGCCAGCGCCGAGTCGGGCTGCAACGTCGATAGGATCTGGCCGCGCACGAGAATCTTCGCATCGGCCTGCGGCTCGGCTTCGTAGACGTCGGTCATACCGAAGAGGTCGCTCACTCCGCGCAGCACCGGTGAGTCCTTCGCACTGGGCTCGATGATGCCCTTGGTCGCCTCGACCTTATGCTTGCCCCAGTGGGTCACCCACGTTTCTCCGAGCACCTGGCGGCCAAAGCCTTTCACCCATTCCGGCCCGCCGAAATTGTAGCCGTACTTCGCATACTTGCTGTCCTTGCCGTAGTTGAACGAATGCGTCGCCGTGCGCAGGGCGACGAAGGGGACGCCGCGCAGGTATGCCTGCTCGAAGTGCGCCATGGTCGCATCCGGCCAATGGCGGAAGCGCAGGGCCATCACCACGGCATCGGCGGTATCGAGCGCCTCGGGATGCGAGAGCGAGTCGCCTTTGTTCGGATTGATGCGGCCATCGTCTTCCACCGAGAAGAGCACCGTCGTTTTGAACCCGAGGCGTTGACTGAGGATCTTCGCCATCATGGGCATGGACTCCTCGGAGCGGTACTCTTCGTCACCGGCGAGCAGCACGACGTGCTTGCCTTTGCCAGGACCGTCCTTGCCTTCAAATGTGAGCCACGTTTTTTCCTCCGCATGCGCGGAGAATGTGACGGCCGCAAAAGCAGCCGCGAGGGGAACTATCAAGCGATGGAGCTTCATGAGTTTGTATTTGGGGAACCCGCAGACGCGGGAATGCAGTGTATGTGCGCCTTTATGAGCGCAACGGGCAAGACCTTAGCAAAGCACCTGTAGCGGCGGTCTATGACCGTCGCCGTTCTCCATGTCGCGTACGACCGGCGGTCATAGACCGCCGCTACAGCCTACTTGCCTGGTTTCAAATACTGATCGAAGAACGCCAGCACCACCGGGCGCAGGTCGCGCTCCTTCGGCTGCAGGGTGAAGGTGTGCGGGGCGTCCGGGATGATCTCCAGTTGATACCTCGCGCCCTTGGCCTTGAGAGCTTCGGCAAACTTCTCAGATTGCGAGACATCCACCGTCTTGTCCGCGGTGCCGTGCAGGATGAGGATGGGCGCGGAGTCGGCCCGCACATAGGTGATGGGCGAAGCCTGTTTGTAGAGCTCCGGGGCTTCCTCGCTCGTCTTGCCAAACATCACGCTGTCGTGCCATTCGGCCATGGTGGCGATGCCGTACATGTCCACACCGCACTGCACTTCGCAGGAGAAATTCCCGTAGGGGCCTTGCGAGTCGAGACCGTCATTCGAGCGAGTGAGCGTGACCAGCGAGGAGAGCGTGCCGCCAGCCGAGCCGCCGATGACGCCAATGTGATCCGGATCGATTTGCAGCCGCTCAGCATTGGCCCGCAGCCAGCGCACGGCGGTCTTGCAGTCGAAAAGATTCTGCGGCCACGTGGGCCGGCCGATATCGGCCAGCGCGTAGTCGATGCTCATGCCGATGTAGCCATTGCGCGCCAGGGTGCTGCCGATGTTCAGTTCGCGCGCCGCGTCGCGATGTCCGCCGGTGAAGCCGCCGCCGTGAATAATGACCACCGCCGGCACCCGCTGGCCTTTCGGAATTTCCAGCGGCAGGTAGAGATCCGCCTGCTCCGTGCGGTCGGCGCCGAGGTAGGACACCTCGCGCTGGACGCGGATGTCAGTCGGGTCCGCCGCCAGGAGGGAGGCGGCGAAGATGAAAAGGGACGAGAGGACAAATAGGGTACGATTCATGGGGAAGGAAGGGGGCCGACCTTTTAGCACAGGTCGGCCTGGGGAACAAGCATGCGTGCTTTTGCGTAAATCCGTTTTCCCCTCGCCTAAACCGGTCCGCACGCTCATTTTCGCCGCCGTCAATAGCTCCCTTGTCATTTATGAGTGAAATGAGTGAAGAACCCGCGCAGGACAATCACGATCTCGGGCTGGCCGCCATCGCCCTTTTCAAAGACCTCTCGCCCGAGGCGCTCGAGAAGATGTCGACCCTCCTGGAAAACGTCAGTTACAAAACGGGCGACACCATCTTTCACGAGCATGAAAAGGGCAATGCGCTCTACGTCGTCCATTCCGGCAAAGTGCGAATTTGGGTGCACGACGAAGATTCGAAGGATGTGACTCTCGCCGAACTCGTGACCGGCGATTTTTTCGGCGAAATGTCCGTGCTCGATGGCGGCGAACGCTCGGCCAACGCCTGCGTCACGGCCGACACCGTGCTGCATCGCCTGAGCCGCGACGATTTCCAGGAATTCCTCCTCGCGCACCCGCAGGCCGCGCTGGAGGTCATCCGCGGCATCACGGCCCGCCTGCGCCAGACCAATCTTCTCGTCTCGCAGCGCATCAGCCGCAACGTCAACGACGAGATGGACGGTCGTCTCACCTTCGGCCAGCACATCGCCGATAAGGTCGCGACCTTCGGTGGCTCGTGGACCTTCATCTTCATCTTCGGCGGTATTCTCGTCGTCTGGATGGGCATCAACAGTTTCATCCTCTCCCACATCGGCAAGGGACCGGAGGGCGCGCAGTGGGATCCCTACCCCTACATCCTGCTCAATCTCCTCCTCTCGACGCTGGCTGCCCTGCAGGCGCCCGTCATCATGATGTCGCAAAACCGAGCCGCGGAAAAAGACCGCCTCGCGGCCGAGCTCGACTACCACGTGAACCTGAAGAGCGAGCTCATGCTCGAGGAACTCATCCGCAAAACGCGCGCGCAGGATGCCGAGATCGAATACCTCGTCCGCTCGCTCAATACGATTAAGTCCAAGCTCGAGTGCAAGGAGTAGCGCCCGAAGGCGGCAGTTCGCTTTCTTGCATGGAAATATAGGGCATGAGACTGCGGCGTGTTCTGGCGGTGCTGGCTGGACTTGCGACCATCGTAGTCGCGGGCGGCGGCGCTTATTTCACGGGCCTTTGGATTCCGAATTATCCCAATGCCACGGATTACCCCGTCCGCGGCATCGACGTGTCGAATCATCAAGGCGCAATCGATTGGATCAAGGTGCCGCAAGGACCGGTGCACTTCGTCTACATCAAGGCGACGGAAGGGCAGGACTTTCGCGATGCGCGTTTCGTGGAAAATTGGAAAGGCAGTGCGGCAGCAGGAGTGAAGCGCGGTGCCTATCACTTCTTCACGCTGAAATCGACCGGCTTGCAGCAGGCGGCCAACTTCATTGAATTCGTGCCGAAGGATCCGGAGTCTTTGCCTCCCGTGGTGGACGTGGAGATGTGGGGCAATGCCGCGACCCGCCCGTCCGTCTCGGCCTTTCAGCATGAGCTATCCGATTTCATGCAAGCAGTGCGGTCCCACTACGGACGCGAACCCGTGATCTACACCGCGAATGACTTTCGCAATTACTTCCTGCGCGATTTCCCTCCGGCGCGGTTGTGGATTCGCTCCGTGATCACCGCACCGCGAATCACCGACCACGCACCCTGGCACTTTTGGCAGTATTCCGAAAAGAGGCGAGTGCCCGGTATCAATGGCTTCGTGGATCACAATGTCTTCCACGGCGATCGCGTAGCCTTCGAGGCGTTTATTCATCAGAGCGACTGAGCATCGGCGGGGCACCAAGCGGCGGCAAAGCCACGCTCGCCACGCTCGTTCCCAAGCTCTGCTTGGTAACGCACTTGGGAGCGAAGCTCTGCTTCGCATGGCGGGGGTGTCTGCGGGTAGGTCATCCGCACCGGCGAAGCAGGAGCTTCGAAGACAACTGCGCGCCCAAGCTGGAGCTTGGGCACGAGCGCGGGAGGAGAGGGCGTCATCCATCTCCGGCAGCTAAGATTTCGCGTGCGTGTCTGCTTATTGAGGCAGGACTTTCCCTATGATTCGCCTCTCTACCCGTCTCGCCACCCTCGGTGCCATCGCCATTGCCTTCACCACCGCCCACGCCGCCGAACTCGGCCCGCTCTCCTCAGTGCTGCAAGCCGCGGTGGACAAGCACGAGGTCGCCGGCACGGTCGTGCTGGTGGCGGATAAGGATCGCGTGCTCGATCTCGAAGCCGCTGGCTTCTCCAGCTTGAGCACGAAGACGCCGATGAAGATCGATGCGCTCTTCTGGATCGCTTCGATGACGAAGTCCTTCACCGGCGCGGCGCTCATGATGCTCGTGGATGAGGGCAAGGTGAGCCTCGACGATCCGGTGGAGAAGTATCTCCCGGAGTTCAAGGGACAGATGGTAGCGGCGGACGGGATCGAGATGCATCCGCCGCAACACCCGATCACCGTGCGCGAGATCATGGATCACACCAGCGGCGTGGCCACTCCGCAAGACACGGCCTTCAATGGCAAAAAGACTTTGAAAGAGATCGTGGAAGTCGTCGGCAAGCTGCCACTGCACCGCGAGCCAGGCACCAAGTACGAATACAACAATTCCGGCATCAACACGGGCGGGCGGATCATCGAAGTGGTGAGCGGCATGTCTTACGTGGACTTCATGCAGCAGCGGCTTTTCACACCATTGGAGATGAAGGACACCACGTTCTTTCCGAATGAGGAACAAGGCAGCCGCATGGCCCACAGCGCACGGTTCACGGAAGATAAGAAGGAACTCGAAGACATCGACAACGCCAAGGGAATCACTCCCCAGCTCATCGCGAAACTGAGCGAAGGCAAGGACCTGAAAGTGCCCCACGCACTGATGGAAAACATGGGGATGGGCGTGATCACCGAAGCGGCCAACCGCTACGGGCAGCCCGCCGGGGGACTCTACTCCACGGCCAGCGATGTCGGGCGCTTTTGCCAGATGCTGCTCAACGGCGGCACATGGCACGGCCATCGTTTTCTCTCCGAAGCGGCGATCAAGGCGCTCTCGACGAACCAAACAGGCGACGTGGTGGTGAATCCGAATGAAGGCTACGGCGTCGGCTTCTCGACGAAGCTCAAGGACGACGAAGGTCCTGCGCCGGGCAGCTTCGGCCATCGCGGGGCGCGCCGCACGGTGATGTGGGTGGACCCGGCACATCAGCTCGTCATGGTCGCGATGCTCCAGCGCATGGACATGAGCGGGGAGCAGCAGAAGGATTTCTACGGGTCGGTGTTTCGGGCGGCGGTGGAGAAGTTTGGGAAGAAGGCGAACTAAACCGCAGAGGCGCAGAGCGAAGTAGCGCGGAGCGCTCCACCCAAACCGTCATCCTGAGCGAAAGCGGAGCGGGCGAAGGATCTCTCGCTTCCGTGGGCAGCGGCGGTGCGGAGCTTCGACCAGCCTGCGCGTGACTACGCGCTCACTGATCCCCCCACCTCCGCCTGCGGATATCAGAGATCCTTCGACTCCGTTACACTCCGCTCAGGATGACGGCGTTTGTTTTTGGAATCGCTGCACGATGGCTTTGTAAGCCGTGTTTACGTTTCTAGGCCAGGATTGACTTCACCACATTCCCACTGATGTCGGTCAGCCGGAAATCGCGTCCCTGATAACGATAGATGAGCCGCGTGTGATCGACTCCCATCAGGTGCATGATCGTGGCATTGAGGTCGTGCACGTGCACCGGATCCTTCACGATGTTGTAGCAGTAGTCATCCGTCTCGCCGAGCGTGAGGCCACGCTTGATGCCGGCGCCGGCCATCAAGACGGTGAAACAACGCGGGTGATGGTCGCGGCCGTAGTTATCCTCGGTCAACGTGCCTTGTGAATAAATGGTGCGCCCGAACTCGCCGCCCCAGACGATGAGTGTGTCATCAAGCAGACCGCGCTGCTTGAGATCCTTGATCAGCGCGGCGGTGGGCTGGTCAGTATCGTGGCATTGGCCTTTGATCGCCGCCGGCAGGCCGCCGTGATGATCCCAGCCCATGTGGAAGAGTTGCACGAAGCGCACATCGCGCTCCGCGAGGCGGCGGGCGAGGAGGCAGTTCGAGGCGTAGGTGCCGGGCGTCTTTACGTCCGGGCCGTACATGGCCAGCACGTCGGGCGATTCTTTCGAAATATCGGTGAGGTCGGGCACGCTGGCCTGCATGCGGAAGGCCATCTCGTATTGCGCGATGCGCGTCTGGATTTCCGGGTCGCCTAGCGTGTCGTGATGCTGTTGGTTGAGCGCGCTGAGTTCATCCAGCGTCTCGCGCCGCACCTCGCGGTTCACACCCGGAGGATTCGAAAGATAGAGCACGGGGTCGCCGTTGTTGCGAAATTTTACTCCCTGATGCTTCGAGGGTAGGAAGCCAGAGCTCCACAGGCGATCATAAAGCGGCTGGTCGTCGCGCCGGCCGGTGCCGAAGGAAGTGAGCACGACGTAGGCGGGCAGGTCTTTATTTTCGCTGCCGAGCCCGTAGCCCATCCACGAGCCGATGCTCGGCCGACCGGCGAGCTGCGAGCCGGTTTGCATGAAAGTGATCGCGGGGTCGTGATTGATCGCCTCGGTGTAGAGCGAACGAACCATGCAAAGCTCGTCGCTGACTTCGCCCAGATGCGGGAGCAATTCGCTCATCACCATCCCGCTTTGGCCGTGTGGCGCGTAGTTGAAGATCGTCGGTGCGACCGGGAACTTCTTTTGCCCGGAGGTCATCGTCGTCAGGCGTTGGCCTTTGCGAATGGAGTCCGGCAGATCTTCGCCGCGGCGCTTGGCCAGCTCGGGCTTGGGATCGAAGAGATCCATCTGCGACGGCGCGCCGGATTGGAAGAGGTAGATGACGCGCTTGGCCTTCGGCTTGAAATTCGGGAAGCCAGGGAGGCCACCCACCGCGGATGGCGCGGAAGTCGGCGCGGCGGAAAGCCGTTCACCGAGCAACGCGCCCAACGCTGCGAGGCCGATGCCGGAAGCGGAGCGCTGCAGGAACGTGCGCCGCGTGAGGGCCGATTGCTCCGCCCGCGCGAGATTCAGGAAGTAGTGGTCGTTGCAGTTCATGGGGTAAGAGGCGGTCAGACAGCGATGTTCGGATTCGCCGGCGTTTTGGAGCGCACCAAGAGGCGCTCGTTCCTAAGCTCCAGCTTGGGAATGCTCTTGGGAGCGAAGCTCTGCTTCGCACGGTGGGGGTGTCTGCGGGCGTGCCTCGTCGTAACGACGAAGCTGGAGCTTCGAAGAAAATTGCGTTTCCAAGCTGGAGCTTGGGAACGAGGAGAATTGCGAAAGGCCATCGGTCGTGCTGCGACGGGATCCTTCGACTGCGTTACACTCCGCTCAGGATGACAGGAAGGGAGTGTGCTCATCATTCGCGGGTGATGACTTCGTCTAGGTTGAGCAGGACGTTGGCGGTGAGCGTGTAGGCGGCGAGCTCAGCTGGGTTGGCTTTCGCGTCGGACTTCGAGGCGCCGAAGGCGATGAGCTTTTTGGCGTCATCCGCATCGGACTGATAGCGCACCAGCCTGCTATTCAGGCCCTTCGCCAGCACTTCCACCTCCGTGGGTTTGGGCGCGCGGCCGGTGGCCTTCTTGAAGGCCCAGCCGATGCGCTCCTCCGGCGTGGCGCCGCCTTCGAGGATCATCCGCTGGGCAAAGGCGCGCGCGGCTTCCACGAAGGTCACTTCGTTGAGCAGCGAGAGCGCCTGCAGTGGCGTGTTTGTGCGCGAACGCTTCACCGTGCAGATCTCGCGAGTGGGCGAATCGAAAATCGTCATCGTGGGCGGCGAGGCAGTGCGCTTCCAGATGGTGTAGAGGGAGCGGCGGTAGAGGCCATCACCGGCATCTGCCTTGTAGTTGCGCATGTCGCCGTAGCGGCTGGTCTCGTCCCACACGCCTTCCGACATGTAGGGCCGCACGCTCGGGCCGCCGACTTTTTCCACAAGCAGTCCGCTGACCGCCAGGGCCTGGTCGCGCAGGAGCTCGGCCGGGAGACGGAAGCGCGGGCCACGGGCGAGGAGGCGATTCTCCGGATCGCGCTCCATGCTCTCCGGCGTGACTTGCGAGGACTGCCGATAGGCCGCGCTGGTGACGAGTAGCTTCTGCATCGCCTTCATGTCCCACTTCAGCCGCACAAACTCCGTGGCGAGGAAATCGAGCAGCTCGGGATTGCTCGGCCACTCGGACTGCGAACCGAGATTCTCCGTGGTGCGCACGAGGCCGATGCCGAAGAATTTCTCCCACGCGCGATTCACCCACACTCGCGCGGTGAGCGGATTTTCCGGCGAGGTGAGCCACTTGGAAAAGCCGGCGCGATCCATCGAGGCTCCAGCGGGCAACGGCGGTAACGCCGCAGGCAGGCCGCGCTCCACCTTGTCGCCGTGCTTGTCGTATTCGCCGCGGATGAGCACATACGCTTCGCGCGGCTGCGGCAGCTCCTTCATGATCATCGTGTTCGGCAGATCGAGCCGGAAGTCCTCCAGCTTCTTCTTTGCCGCCGCGAGCGCGACGTCGGCGCGCGAGGCGGGGTTGTCGGTATTGTCGCGGTAGAATTTCAGCAAGGCGGCGCGCTGGGCCGGGGTGCGCTTTGCCGGATCGAGGTCCAGCGTGTCGCGAATTTCCTTCGGAGTCTCGCCGCCGTTCAGCTTCACCACGCTGGGTGGGAGCGAGCTCGCGCTCACGCGGAAACGTCCAATGTTGTGGCTCGCGATGGCCTCGTGCTTGAGGCGGATCATGATCGTGGCATCCGGCGGAATGGTCAGCGGCGTGTTCGTGACGAACATCGCTTTGCGCGGCACCTTCTTCGCCGCATCGTTGCCATCGATGGCCCACCCCTTCTTCGCCTTGTCACGCTTGCCGCGCTTCGGTGAATTCTCCTCGACGATCAGTTTGACCTCGTAGCCCTTCTGCTCGTAGTCCGCCTCCGCGCGGGTGAAGTCCGCAACGATCTGCTGCGGCAGACTCGGCGCGCTGATCTCCGCCTCGACGGAGGTGAGGACATAGTTGCCGTTGCTATTGCGGCCGAGGCTTTGGCCGGGCAGCGAGGGATCGGGAAAAGTCTCGAGCAAGAGCGCACTGAAATCGCCGGGAGCGATCGGCGCGGTGACCGTGTAAGTGTCGTTGGCGGGATTCTTGCCGCTGGCCAGCCATGTGCCGTCTTCCAGTCGCGTAAGCGTCGCGCCACCTTCGCTCTTCGCCTCCGCGGCGAGCTGCTGCCAGGCGGGTTTGTGGTCCTGCAATTGATCGCGGAACTTCACTTCCCAATCCTTCTCCAACTGCGGCAACTGCTTCGTGGCCTCCGTCGCGTGCTGCTGCGCGGTCGCGACTTCTGCCGCGAGCTTCGCCATCTGCGTTTCCTCCTGGGGCGTGGGCAATTGCAGCACCGGTCGCGAATTACCACCACGCCGTGTGCTGGCAGCGCCGCCAAAATCATCGAGCACGCCGTTCTCGTCGCTGGAATTGAAGATGGCGAAGATCTGATAGAATTCCTTCTGCGTGATCGGATCGAACTTGTGATCGTGGCAACGGCTGCAGCCGAGCGTGAGCCCCATCCAGGTGAGCCCGGTGGTCTCCACGCGATCGATCACCGTCTCGGCAAACCACTCCTCGACTATGCGTCCGCCCTCGCCGTTGAGTCGGCAATTGCGATGGAAGCCGGAAGCCACCGTCTGCTCACGCGTGGCATTCGGGATCATGTCGCCCGCGAGTTGCTCGAGGGTAAACTCGTCGAACGGCATGTTCTTGTTGAAAGCGTCGATGACCCAATCGCGCCAATGCCACATCTGGCGGCTGGTGTCGGATTGAAAACCATTGCTATCCGCATAGCGGGCGAAATCGAGCCACTGGACGGCCATGCGCTCTCCGTAGCGTGGCGAGGCCATAAGGCGATCGGCGAGCTTTTCCACCGCGGCACGTGAGCCACTCGCCTTCCATGCTTGCACGAAGGCATCGACCTCGGCGGGTGTGGGCGGCAGGCCGGTGAGATCGAGCGCCATGCGGCGGATCACGGTCTCGGGCGTGGCTTCGAGCGAAGGCACGAGGCCTTTGGTCGCCATGTTCTTCAAAAGGAAGCCGTCGATAGGATTCGCGCTCCAGTCGCTCGCGCCATTCTTCCAAGTGTCGTTCGGCAGCTTGATGTCGGCCACTTTCGGCGCGGGCGGCCGCTCGGGTTTGATGAAGGCCCAATGGCCCTGATACTCCGCGCCTTGGGCGATCCACTTCTTCACCGTGACGAGCTGGGCAGGGGTGATCGGCTTGTGCAGCTTGGCCGGCGGCATGATGTCGTCCGGATCCTTCGCCTCCAGGCGCTTGATCACTTCGCTTTCCTCCGGCTTGCCGGGGATGATGGCGGTCGCGC
>JBGGMZ010000295.1:0-3445 GCA_041287745.1 Chthoniobacter sp.
GTTGGCTCAGACTCTCGAGAAAATTGGTGTAGAAATAGGAATCGATCTCCACGGCACTGCCGTCGTCCGCGAAATCCACGTCGATCGAAGTTCCGTTCTCGTGCGTGAAGCAACAACCGCGACCATGAAAATAATAGCGCCAACCAGGTTCGTCGGGAACATCACCCTCCTGAGGAATACCTTCCGGGCGAGCGAAAGCGCCCATTCGACCTAGCGATTCGCCGGGTGTATTCAATCGGGATTCAACTAGGAAGCCAACCCACTGCTGACGGCGTTCGTGCCGTTGGAAACAGGCCAGCGCGTACAATTCCTGTGGAGTGAGCCCGGTCGGCAACGGAGAGGCCATCGCCCTCTCGACATCTGCAGAGGTTATGGGACCTGCCTGTAGCCGCGATAGGGCAGAGCTGAGAAGGTCGGGAAAGTGGGCGTCGCGCGGGCCGGACATGAAGTCGCTATTATGTCCACACGAGGCCATTACTTTTGGCGAGGCGCATTCGCATTCATTCGTGGTTATCGTGAGTATTTCGTCGCGTTTGCAGGGCGCTTTTTGCCGATTAGCAGCGAAAGAGGGCACGCGGAAGCGAAAAGAGCGGGGCCGATTTACAGAGGAAACGGACGATTTTTGAAAACAACGCTTGCGTGTTTTTGGTGAACATGTTCAGTTGAACACATGACTGCGCCGTTCGTGTTTATGATTCGCCCGCTCTCCATTGAGAGGGGCTTTGAATTGGAATGTGAAGGTATCCTTCGCGACCCGCTGCGGGTGCAGCGGTTGATTGAAGCCGTCATCGCCGCCGCCCAGATCGGGCAGGGCCTCGATGCGGAAGTCCAGATCCTCGATACCGAGGGCAAGACGCTGGAAACCCTGAAAATAGACCACGCCAAAACCGGAGAACTCCAAGCCGCATGAAGACGATTACCGAATATCAACCCATGATCTTTTCGCAGCTAGCCGCGCGTTCTGAGGCGGTGTCCCGCCAGCGCCGGCGGTTGAGAATCGACCTCCTCGCCTTCGCGATTTACGGCGCCATCGGTCTCTTCCTCAGCTTCGATACCGGCTTCGCCCCTTGGCAGTGGCAGTTCTGGCTCATGTTCGTCCCGCTCTTCGCGGCCGGGGAACTGGTGTGGCGGATGGTTGGGCGAGGTGATTAAACTCGGACCTGAAAGGCTAATTTAACCGCAGAGGCGCGGAGGACGCAGAGGGCCGCAGAGAGAAGACGGTTCTACGAGATGTCCGGGAAAAAGGCCGGCAAGACGGGCGTAAGCTTTCCGGTTCCGCTTCTTTGTGGCTCCAACCCTTCATTCTTCCTCTGCGGTCCTCTGCGTTCTCCGCGCCTTTGCGGTTTATTTAGCCGTGGCTGGTATGACCTCAGCCGAGGTTTCCGTCTCTCGTTACCTGGCACTTGGCTTTCCCGAAAATCCCAGTGGTGAAGCAAGGCGCCCTTGTGCGACGGTGATGGTGCTTTGACCCGCATGGCCCGCGTTATTTTCCACGTCGATATGGACGCGTTCTACGCGTCGGTGGAGCAGCGCGATCATCCGGAATACAGGGGCAAGCCGCTGATCGTGGGTTCGCCGCCGACCCAGCGGGGGGTGGTCTGTGCAGCCAGCTACGAGGCGCGGAAGTTCAAGGTGCGCTCGGCCATGCCTTCGCGCACGGCGGGGAAACTATGTCCGCATGGCATTTTCGTGCGTCCGCGCATGGAGGCCTATCGGGCGGAGTCGGCGGTCATCATGGACATCCTGCGCAGCGTCACGCCGGTGATCGAGAAGGTGTCCGTGGATGAGGCGTATCTCGACGTGAGCGCGAACTTCCCGGAGTTCACCGATCCGGATGCCGCGCTGGAAGCCGCCTTGCCGGTGGCGCGCGAGATCAAGCAGCGCATTGCGATGGAGCGCCAGCTCACCGCCAGCATCGGTGTGGCGGCGAACAAATTTCTGGCCAAGCTCGGCAGCGATTTTCACAAGCCCGATGGGCTTACGGTGATTCGCGAGAGTGAGAAGGTGGATTTTCTCCGGCCGCTTTCGGTGCGCTCCATCCATGGGGTGGGGCCGGTGACGGCGCAGACGCTCGAGACGCATGGCTACAAGACGATCGGCGATTTGCAGGTGGCGACGGGCGATCTGGCCGGCGTGGTGGGCTCGTTTGCCGAAAGTTTAAAAGCGCGCGCGTTAGGGAATGACGACCGGCTCGTGGATACCAGCGACGAGCGCAAGAGCATCAGCGCGGAGAATACTTTTCTGGAGGACACCGACGACCGTCCTACCTTGCGGGCTGTCCTAAAGGAACTGGCGGACGATGTGGCGGGCACTCTGGTGAAACATGAGATGGGGGCGCTGACGGTGCAGGTGAAAGTACGCTACAGCGATTTCACCACGCTCACGCGGCAAATCCGGCTCGAGGAACCGGTTACCGGCGCGCGCGAGATCTATCGGCTGGCGCAATTCCTCCTGGCCCGCGATCGGCTGGTCAAGAGCCCCTTGCGGCTCATCGGGATCGGAGTGTCCACGCTGGTACCGCCAACGCGGCATCAGCTCTTACTGCCGATTTGAGAAGCCCCGCGTGGAACGGGTGACGAAGGCATTGGACGGCAGGAGAGTCGTGCCCAGTCGTGCCCAGTCGTGCCCAGTCGTGCCCAGTCGTGCCCAGTCGTGCCCAGTCGTGCCCAGTCGTGCCCAGTCGTGCCCAGTCGTAGACGATCGCTCTCCTCTTTTTTGAAAGACCGCCCTTTCCTCTTCCGTTTTCTCATTCCGAAGCATCCACTTGGGCCCGCATGACCGTATCCGAAAACAACCGTTTCAAAAAGATACTTGCCCGCTTGCCCTCGCCTTTGCTTGAGTAAAGGCCGTTTCCCTTGGATTGTTCCGCCACTCTATGAAGAAAGCCCTCGCTTTGGCGCTCGTCGCGTTGCCCTTGTCCGTGATCGCCGAGCCGCCAGCCCCGCATATTGACGTCAGCAAGCTGCCGTCCCAATCCAAGATGATCGACGATGTCGTCGTCCCCGTGCCCAGTGAAATCTTCGGGGTGCTCGACAAGCTCGGCCCGCGCCCGAACTGGGTGGCCGTGCAACGCCCGATCAACGGCGTGGTGCAGCCCGTGGGCGAACAGCCGCAAATCGCCCTGATGCTCGGTGCAGTCATCGCCGAAGGTTTCATCGCTGTGGAAGCCCAGGACGGCACCCAGGTGAAACAGATCGGCAAAAGTGTGCTGAAGCTGGCCACCGCCCTCGCCGTGGATAAAGAAGTGAAGAAACGTTCCGAGGCGATCTCCGATGCCGCAGATAAGAAGGACTGGCCTACGGTGCGCAAGGAATTGGATGGCGCGCTCGACGACGTGAAGAAGGCCATGCAGAAGCTCGATAGCGTGGCCCTTTCCCAACTCGTAAGCCTCGGCGGCTGGATCCGCGGCACGGAAGCCCTCACCGCAGTCGTCGGCAAGAATTAC
>JBGGMZ010000296.1:0-35254 GCA_041287745.1 Chthoniobacter sp.
AAGGCACGAAGGGGCAAAGAGCGAGGGCAGCTGCTGAGATTGCGCCCACCTTCGTGCCTTCGCGTCTTCGTGGTTAATTACTAATACTTCCCGAGATAAGCGCCCCGAATTAGGGAGGAAACTTCCCTGACAGGACACTAGCTAACGAGGAGCGCGCGGCGCGCCAGGCGGTGCAGGGCCGCCTCCAGCGTTTCATCGGTGATGGGATCGCTGACGACGCCGGCAGGCAAGTTGGCGAGATCCGCCTGAAGCATCGCGCGGTCGCGGGAGCCATCCAGGAGAGGCGCGAGCGCACGCTCCAGCGGGTCGTCGATCTGAGCGACCGTATGCAGCAGGATGGTCGCGCGATTTCCCAACTGAAGTTGCAAGCGCGCCAGCGCGCTACATTCCGGGTGCGTCCCCGGCTGAGACACCAGCGATGGCCGGTGGGCACGAAATTCGAGGACGCTCACGTCTTGCGCCTGGACCAGAGCTGCAGCCAGGGTCTCGGCGGCTTGCTCCTTTTCTTCCGCTCCGGTCGTCTCGCTGGCCCCCGTGGCGTGCTCGAGCAGATCCTGAAAAGCGATGCACTCCGGCCAGATCGCCCCAAGGTGAGCGAAGGCCGCTTTCAACACCGGGTGGTTGATCTCGATTTTCGTGTCTTTGCGCCCGCGGAAGATTTCCGGGTCTGACGATCGCAGATCCACATTGGGTCTCTCTGAACGGATTTCGCCGGCCACTCGCAGTCGAATGGCACGCTCCTCCAGCTCGTCCCTTTGCACCGCATGCTCCTTCCGGCACAGCAGCGTCTGGCGAAATTGGCGGCACCGCAGGAAATCGAAGTATTGCTCGCGCCCCACCACATTGTCCGGATCCAGTGCGGCGATTGCCGCCTCCACCTTGGGTGGGTAACGGCGGACGTGATTATCCGACATATCCGCCTCGGCCAGGAATTGCAGACCGTGGCCGTCAGCATGCGCCATGAATTCGTGAAAATAGAAGGGCTGGTTCGTCTCGCTGAGATGATCGTGAAATATCCCACCGTCCGAATAGTCTTTCAGCCGTTCCAGTTCGTCGGCCAGGACGTGATGGTATAAGTCACGGGGCTCTTTCGAGTCGGCGATGAATTTCAGCAGCGCCTTCGCCTGCTGCACCTTTTCGGCCGCCCCGCTAAAGTTCTCCGTGTGAAACTTCATCATGCCGCGCACCATGTCGCGCAGGTGATTTCCCGGATAGGCGTTGTAGCTGATGTAAGCCACCCCATTTTTCGAGAGGCTGCGCCCGCAGAGCTCCATGACCTTCGCTCGCACGGCCTCGGGCACCCAAGAGTAGAGCCCGTGGGCGATAATGTAGTCGAACTCTCCCAAGTCCGGGGCATCGGCCACATCCATTTGCCGCAGGTCGAGATTGCGCAAGCCGAGTTTCCGCGCAAGTTCGACGCCGCGCTCGATGGGTTGCGAGGCGAGGTCGATGCCCGTGAATGTACTGCGGGGCAGCCCGTAGGCCATCGAGATCAGATTCCATCCGTCGCCGCAGCCTAGCTCCAGGACGCGGCAGCGCTCCACCGGCGGCGGCTCGACCCCGTAAAGCGTGGCCATGACGGCGAGCCGGTCGGGGTGCGTTTGCTGGTAGACCGCACTGGGATACGGGACGGCGTCGTACACATTGGCGGTCATGGCGGAGATTTGAACCGCTGCGAGGCGTGCGTCAATGCTGGCCAAGGAAACGGTGGCCTTTCACTCCAGAGCTCATGGCCATTTTCATCATGCCTTCGGCGGAAGAGGGCGTGCCAGATGGATACCCGTCCTGCGGGTTGTATCTCGACATCGCTCCGTGGCCATGAGACTTCTTCGAGCTGGCAGCGGCATGATACGAAAGTCAGGGTTAAACCTGAATCCCTCCATTTTCACCCCATTCAAAGCAGCAGCATGAAACTCTTCACCATCGCCATTTTCAGCGCACTCCTCGCCGTCTCACACGCCGCGGAATTACCAGCTACCGACCTGCCGGGCTCGCCCACGGGCCGGCCCACCGGCTCGCTCAAGCCCGGCGAATACTGGTGGAACGAGCACCTCTCACCGAGCGGCCCCGTCGTGGTGCTCGTGAGCATTCCGCTGCAAGTCTTGCACGTCTATCGCAACGGCGTTCTCGTCGGACGCTCGACCGTGACCGTCAGTTCCTCGGCCGCGGCCACGTCTGGCGGCGTTTACACGGTCATTCAGAGAACCCAGCCGCAATCCAAAAATGCCGCCGCACCGACCACGCAGCGGCTCACCTCGAGCGGCATCACGGGGCACGTGGCCGATATGCCCGGAACTCCCGCCAGCAAAGGCTCCCTGCGGATGCCTCACGATTTCGCGCAATTGCTTTATGGTCTGACCTCGAGAAGCGCCACGACGATCGTGGTTGGAAATGGCAAGACGCCTTCGGCGCACCTGGCATCGGATCCCGGCGTGCTGCTCGCGCCGACGGATTTCACGGCGCCCAACGTGGCTCCGCTCGAACCCGGCAAATATGATTGGCACCCGAACCGGCGGGAGGAGGGGCCGATCTCCATCGTCATCAGCTCAGCGGATCGCGCGCTCTACGTTTTTCGCAATGGCAACGCCATCGGGCGCGCCGCGGTCCAGATCAGCGGGAGCGCCGGGCTCGGCAGCCACGTCTTCACTCTGCTCAGCAAGACGACCGGAAAAGCGAGCCGCCTGGCACCCGACCGCGAGGCAGCCCGCTGGATGTGCGTGACGAGCAGAGGCCCCAGTGTGGACGCCAAGGATATCGCGGCGCGGTTGCACTTCAGTCCGGACTTTGCTCATAAGCTCTACGACACGCTCTCGACGGGAGCGACCATCGTCGTCACCGATCTGCCCTTGGTGCGGAAAAACGCCGACGCTCCGGTCTTCCAGAACCAGCGTCGAACGTGGCCATCGGAGAAGCGTTGATTTAGAGTTCGCTCCTCGTTCGAGGAAGCATCCGGGAGATCCGGACGTCCAACGGCGAGTGCGGACCGGCCAGACAAGCCCAACACGGCCTGTGTGCGTTTAAGGGCGAGCGACATTATCTGTCAGGCTGTCCAGATTTGTTGCCTGACCCCTGTCGCCCATGTGTTCTCGGCCAGCAGCGCGCGCCACGATAAAATGTCTGCAACGCGTCGTTTAAATTTCGCTGCGCGCGATGCGCAGAACTCGAACGCATTCATCATGGCCGAGAGGTGAACTTTTTCTAGGCGGGCCCGGGCAAATCGGGCACGTTCCCGCACACTCGATTTGAATAGCAGAACAGACTCGTCACCATGAAACTGCTCCCCTTCCTTCTCGTACTTACCACGGCGCTAACGGCCCAGGCCGACGTCGTCATCGAACAGAAAGTCGAATCGGCCATGCTCAACGGCAGCATGGTTCTCAAGATTCGGGCCGACCAAGCGCGGATGGATATGCCCAGCCCCGGCGGGCCAATGACGGTGCTCTGGAATTTCAAAACCGGCGAGAATACCATGCTGATCACAGCACAGAAGCTAGCCATGGAGGGGAGCATCAAACCCAAGTCGGCGGCGGAGGGACAACCGAAACCGAAAGCGACGGGAGTGACCGAGAAGGTCGGCCCCTACATTGCGGAAATATACGAGATCACCTCCGGCCCGACGACCCAGAAGATTTGGGTGGCTCGGGATTACCCGAATGCCGACTTGCTGAAGGCGGAGATGAAGAGGATGAGCGGTAGCACACCGCTGGGCTTTGGCACGACCAACTTGGATGTGCCGGGGATGATGGTGAAAGCCCAGATCGACGCGCCCGGCGGTCCGGTCACGGTCACGCTGGTCAGCGCCCGGCAGGAGCCTGTGCCCGACAGCGAATTTGGGATTCCGGCTGGCTACAAGGAGATGGGCTCGGGGGTTCCAAGCCCGACCGCCGGCACCGCTCTCACCGCTCCCAATCCGCCGCCGCCCGCTCCTGCTGCCGTTGCGCCGGCGACAATTCCCGCTGCAGCTGCCGGATCATCCGCCGCAGCTACGGTCCCGCCCAAGGCGCGGCGTCACTGGGAGGGAAGGTTCAAAGAGCTCGACACGAATGGCGACGGCAAGCTGACCCTCGAGGAATTTCTCGCCGGTCCGATGGGCAGGAAGACTCCGGAGAAAGCCCGGACCTTTTTCCAAAGCGTCGACAAGAATCACACGGGCTCGATTACGGTCGACCAGTTTGTCTTCGCGGAGGCCGGGCGCGAGGGTGAGATCGAGTCCGGGGGCGCCCCCGCTGTCCCCCCAACTGCCACCCCGCAAGCTCGCGCGGCGGCCACGCCGAGCCCACTGGTCATCATCACGGGCGTCGTCTTGGAAGGCATCGACAAGGGGCTCGTGGTGCAAACACCCCGTGGGGCTCTCGTCTGGCTCACCGGCAGCACAGCCAAGGTGAAAATGACCGTCGAGATTTCCGCCATCAAGACCGAGCCACACCTGTATAAGCAACAGACGATCGAGGGCTACCGCGCCTCGCTCACGGGTCGGTAAAGGATGGAGCGGTGATAGTGGAAAGAGCCCCTTTCGTGGGCCTTGGTGACACGCGAGTCCTCCAGCGACTGGCGAGGGGGGGCAGGCGACATTTTCCGACAGGCTGGCAAATTTTTTGCGTGGCCCCTACCGCTCACGCACGCGCAAGTGTTGAGTCGGCGTTGCCGCGGGAAAACAGGCGCGGTCCTTGCCAGATCAGCGCGGCGATGAAGCCGGCCCAGGCGAGGTTCGACCAAGGCATCCAGACGGGGTTGGTAGTGTGGTCGCCAACGCCGAAATCCCACGGCAGGCCGTGGCAAAGCGCGGTGTAAAAAATGAATAGGAAGGCGGAGCAGGCCGCCGTGACGAGAGCGGAGGCGCGGGGCGCGGCGACGAGCAGAAATGGCGCCGGCCAGACGAGATACTGCCCAACTACTCCCGGCGCGAAAACCATGAAAACCAGCCACACGGCCGCGAGCGGTCGGAAGATCGTCTCCGCATGGCGCGTGCGCCATGCAATGCCGAACGTGGCGGCGATGATGAATAACTTGAGCGCTTGCGTGACGGCTGCCTCGGCGGGTGGCAGGTGATGGAAGTCGACGATGTGAAAGGCCGGCAGCCCGCTTTGATAGAGCCAGTAGGTAAATCCCCAGAATCCCCAAAAGCCGGAATAGCCGAGCACATTGCCGAGGAACGCGCGCGGGCAGGCGATAAGCGGCCAGGCCCAGCCGAGCAGGGTGAGCCCGCCCGATAGCGCGGCAAAATGCCAGCCTTTACCGCGGCGTAGCCACCACAGGAAGAAGACGGGCGCGACGAGCAGCGGCGCCACCTTCACGTTGCACGCCAGAGCGAACCACCCGGCGCTGGCCGCCCAGCGTTCCTGCACACTCGCTACCGCGGCGAGGGTGAGTAGCGCCGCGAGCACGGAATCGAAGTTTCCATGAAAGCCGCTGACCATGACCGAAACGGGACTCGCCGCAAAAAGCAGGAGCGCCCAGCCCGGCGGAGTGCCGGTGTGCGCGCGCAGGCGGAGCAAGGCGCCGACGGCCAGCAGGTCGGCGAAAATGCCCGGCAGGCGCAGCAGCAGCGCGAAGAGACGTGGATCGCCACCCGCCACGTGGGCGAGCCACGCATTGAGCAAGCCAATCATCGGCGTATGATTGAAGAGGGGCAGGGATTCGTAGAGTGCGATCAAGCCTCGCTCGCCGATCTGCGTGCCATAGAGACGAAAGAAGACGACGTCATTCGTGCCCAGCGTTTGCGTGGCGAGGAGCAGCTTGACCGCGGTGGCTAGCAGAGCGGCGGTCCAGATGTGCGCCGATGTGATCCTGCCCGGGGAACTACTCGTGGGTGGTGCAGAGGGTCCGGGAGGCGACATTTTTCTGACAGGGGGCTAGGCTCCGGGGTCGCTCACGCCCACATATTCCGATCCAGGGTGCGGTACTGGATGGCTTCGCCGACGTGGTCGGCGAGGATGTTTTCGGACTCGGCGAGGTCGGCGATGGTGCGGGCGACTTTGAGGATGCGATCGTAGGCGCGGGCGCTGAAGTTCAGCTCGGTCATGGCCATTTTCATCATGCCTTCGGCGGCTTCATCGAGGGCGCAGTGGCGCTTGAGGAGCTGCGCGCCCATGCGGGAGTTGCAGCGGACCTTGGGGCTTTTGGCGAAGCGGGCGCGCTGGAGTTCGCGGGCCTTGGTCACGCGCTCGCGCAGGGCGGCGCTGGATTCGCCGGGGGTCTTGCTGGAGATGTCCTGATACTGCACGGCGGGCACCTCGACATGGATGTCGATGCGGTCGAGCAACGGGCCGGAGATGCGGTCGCGGTAGCGCTGGACGTCATTTGGGCTGCAGCGGCACTCGCGCTTCGGGTCGCCGAAGTAGCCGCACTTGCACGGGTTCATCGCGGCGATGAGCATAAAGTCGGCGGGGAAGGTGAGCGAACCGGTGGCGCGGGAGATGGTCACTCGCGAGTCCTCGAGCGGCTGGCGCAGGACCTCGAGGGTCTGGCGGCGGAACTCGGGAAGTTCATCGAGGAAGAGCACGCCATTGTGCGCGACGCTGATTTCGCCCGGCGTGGGCGTGGTGCCGCCGCCGATGAGGGCGATGTCCGAGATGGTGTGGTGCGGCGAGCGGAAAGGGCGCGTGGCGACGAAAGGATTCTTCGGGTCGAGGAGCAGGCCGCAGATGCTGTGGATCTTCGTGGACTCGATGGCTTCCTCGAGCGTCATCGGCGGGATGATGGTCGGGATGCGCTTGGCGATCATCGATTTACCGGAGCCGGGCGGGCCGATGAAAAGGGCATTGTGATTTCCCGCGACGGCGACCTCGATGGCGCGCTTCACGTGGTGCTGGCCGCGCACGTCGGCGAAATCAACTTCGTAGCTCTGGTGTCCTTCGAAAAAACGAGTGACGTCCTCCTTCACCGGCGTGAGCGTCTTTTCCCCTAGGAGGAATTCGAAGGCCTCGCGCAGATTCTGCACGCCGTAGACGTCGATGCCCTCGACCATCGCGGCCTCGCGGGCGTTTTCCATGGGGACGACCACGGCGCGCTTGCCGGCGCGGCGGGCTTCGAGCGCCACGGGGAGCACGCCTTTCACCGGGCGCACCTGGCCGGTGAGCGCGAGTTCGCCGACGAAGCAATACTGGTCCGCATTGGGCAGCTCGACTTCCAGGCCCACGGCGACCATGGCCAGCGCGATGGGAAGGTCGAAGCTCGGGCCTTCCTTTTTCACATCGGCGGGGGCGAGATTGATCGTCGTGCGCCCGCGTGGCCAGCGGTAGCCGCTATTCTGGATGGCCGTCGTCACGCGGTCCTTGCTCTCTTTCACCGCCACGTCGGGCAGGCCGACCACGACGATCACGGGGCTGCCGCCGGCGCCATTGACCTCGATCTCCACCTCGAAGGCGTCCACACCGTAAACAGCAGCAGAATAAACTTTGGCCAGCACGTGCGGAGGCTATGCGGGGACGGGCGCGGATGTCGAATCCGGCTTTTGGGCCTCCAAAGGCGCATTTGGGGTCCGTAGGGCCACGGTGACGGGAAAAATAAGAAAACTCTTATCTTCGCAGCGAGATCTGAACGCGCGGCCAGCAATTCAGTCAAAGTAAGGGCACAGAGAAAAAGCCGTCTTATGCCGGGGAATAAAAGGCGCAAGTGCCGCGTCTACAGAGGAAAGCAAAAAGGTTTGAACGAGCGCTAAGAAAGTATGTCAGACATCGTAATACTTAACAACATTGACTACTGACGTTCTGAGATAAAGAAATTTGCTTGGCAAACCCGCGATCCGAAGCCATTGTCCATACAAAGACATCACAAAGGCCACCCGCAAACAACCTAACACAGCCAAAGAGCAGCCCTCAGCCGTTAATTCTTACGACGCACACATCCTGCTAGAAAGCCAGAGGCACCCAAAATGAACTACAAATCCGGCGAAGATTCCGATTCTGGAATCAAAATCTATCTGCGTGAGATCGGGCAAATCCCGCTCCTTACGCCGGACCAAGAGATTGAACTCGCTGCCAAGATCAAAAAAGGCGATAAGGCGGCCCGCTCACTCATGATCCGATCCAACCTGCGGTTGGTCGTGAAAATTGCGCATGATTACGCGAACCTTGGTCTCCCGCTGCTCGACCTGATCTCGGAAGGCAACATCGGCCTGATGAAGGCTGTTGAGCGCTTTGACCCCGCCAAGGGTGGCAAACTTTCGACCTATGCCGCCTGGTGGATCAAGCAGTCCATCAAGCGCGCGCTGGCCAACCAGAGCAAAACCATCCGCCTGCCCGTGCACCTTGTGGACAAAATCTCCAAGATGCGCCGCGTGGCCTTGCAGATGAGTGAAGAGCTCGGCCGCGAACCCACGGACGACGAGCTGGCAGAAGAAGTTGGACTTTCGTCCAGCAAGATTTCGCAGCTCAAGACTGTGTCCATCCGCCCGGCCTCGCTCGATGCGCCGATCAGCGACGACGACTCGACCGAATTCGGCGAAATCGTCGGCGACTTGGAAGCGCTCACGCCCTTTGAGCGTCTGCGCGACCAAAACCTGCGCGACGAAGTGGGCGATCTGCTCGAGGTGCTCGATGAACGCGAAAAGAAGATCATCTTCTCGCGCTTCGGCCTCGACGGCGGCAAAGCCAAGACGCTCGAGGAAGTCGGCAAAAAATTCGGCGTCACGCGCGAGCGTATCCGCCAGCTGCAAAACATCGCGCTCATGAAACTGCGCCGTGCGCTGCAGAAGAAGGAGAAGCCGATCGATCATCTCCTGCCCGCACATGTGGGCGGCGGCGACTTCGACTTCGACCAGTAATCGCCCAAGGCGAAGATAATTCCAACAAGGGGCGCATCCGCAAGGATGCGCCCCTTTAGTTTGCCGGGATTCGCCCCGCTCATTTCCTAGCGAGGCGGTCCGAAGAGAAAACTAACCTACGACGCGCAGCTGGATCGTATCGAAGCGCTCTTCCCCGGCCAGCATGTCGCTGACGATGACGAGGTGGTCGCCGGTCTTGGCGAGCTTCGCTTCCACGAGGGTGTTGATCGCGGAGCCGATGGTGCGATTCGGGTTGGAGTCGAAAGGCAGATAGTGCGGTTGCGTCCCCCAGTTGATGATCAGCTTGCGGCAGACCTCGTAGGTCGGGGCAAAGGCATAGATCGGTGCGTTCGGCCGCAAGTTGGAAACGTAATCGGCCATGGTACCGCGGCGCGTGAAGATCACGATCTTCGAGTCCGGCAAGGAATTGGCCAGCGCCACCGCGGAGCTCACGGTTTTTTGCCGATCGTCTTCCAATGCCGCGTCGTCGCCGAAGCCGGCGCCGCCGCTGCGCTCGATGCGCATCGCGACCTTGTGCATCACTTCCACGCACTTCACCGGGTATTTGCCCACGGTCGTCTCGCCGCTCAGCATGATGGCGTCGGCCTGCTCGAAGACGGCGTTGGCTACATCCGTGATTTCCGCCCGTGTGGGCACCGGATTCGAAATCATCGACTCCAGCATGTGCGTGGCCACAATGACCGGCACGCCTTTCAACAAGCAGCGCTTCACGATCTTGCGCTGGATGATGGGCAGATCCTCCATGGGGCATTCGATGCCCAAGTCGCCGCGCGCCACCATGATCACGTCGGTCGCCTGGATGATGCCGTTGATATTCTTCACCGCGAGTTGGTCCTCGATCTTGGATATGATACGCGCCGTGCTGTCGTGCGAACGGAGCACCTTGCGGAGCTCTTCCACGTCGTTGGGCTCGCGGCAAAAGCTGAGCGCGACGTAGTCGACCTGCATTTCCGCGCCGACCGCGACATCGGCCAGATCTTTTTCCGTGAGCGGCGGCAGGTTCACCTTTACGCCGGGCAGATTGATGTGGCGGCGGGAACCCATGACGCCCGCGGTGAGCACCTCGCAACGGATGCGGCTGCCATGCTTCGCCAGCACTTTCATGTGGATGTTGCCGTTGTCGACGAGCACGGTGTCACCCACGGAGATGTCATCGATCAACCCGTCGTAGTTGACGCCCACCGAATAGAGTTCCTCGCTCTTCGATCCGCGTACGGTGAACTCGAAGATATCGCCGACCTTGAGATCGAGTTTCGTCGGCAAGTCGCCGGTGCGGATGGCCGGGCCTTGTGTGTCCATGAGAATGCCCACCATGACGCCAAGTTCCTTGGCGATAGCGCGGATCCGCGGCACGATCATGCGCACCCAGTCATGCGGTGCGTGGCTCATGTTCAGCCGGAAGATATTGGCGCCGGCGAGGATCATTGCGTGCAAGACATCCGCCGACTCAGTGGCCGGCCCCAGGGTGCAAATGATTTTAGTTTTTCGCATGCGAGAGGGAAGCGAAAGAGCACTGGCAAGGCGAGCCGAAAGCGTGGCGGAAGGCGGAATGACGATGAGACGATCCGACAATCGGACCAGGAGAGGGCGCGCGACCGCCTGCTCTCATCGTCACTTTGTCCAGCGGTCCGATTGCCGCGCCTTCTACCGCTCTTGCGGCTTCATCGGCTGGCGCAGCTTCCACGACGTGGCGCGCGCGTGTTCCTGCGAGCCGGCACTCAGCTTGAAGACAGACATCGATCGCGGATCGAGCGGCAGCTCATCGCCGGAGGGATGTGTGCTGGGCTGAGCGACGAAGCCGACTTCATCGGCCGTGTCAATAATGCGCTCCCATGACACCTTTTCGCGTCCGGGCAGGACGAATTTCACCGCCTCGTGGTGCGCGTTGAAGAGCAGCATGAAGGTATCGTCGTGCACGGGCTTTCCGTAGTAATCGCGGATGTCCTCGGCAAAGCCGACCAGCACCACGCCGATGCAGCGGATGAAGCTGCGGTTCCAGTGCTCATCGGTCATCTCCGTGCCATCGGCGTTGAACCACAGCAGGTCCTTCGCTTCCATGCCGCGAATCTTGCGGCCCTGGAAAAACTTCGGGCGGCGGAAGATGGGGTGCGCGTGGCGGAAGTGGATGAGCTTCGCGGTGAAATCCTCCTGCCTCTGCTGCTGCTCATCGCGATCCCACCCGAGCCAGCTTAGCTCGTTGTCCTGGCAGTAGGCGTTGTTGTTGCCATTTTGCGTGCGGCCGTACTCGTCACCGCCGCAGAGCATGGGCACACCTTGCGATAGGAAAAGCGTGGTGAGAAAGTTCCGCTGCTGGCGGCGGCGCAGCTGATTGATCTTTTCGTCATCCGTTGCACCTTCCACGCCGCAGTTCCAGGAGCGGCCGTGGCTGTCGCCGTCGCGATTGCCTTCCCCGTTCGCCTCGTTGTGCTTGTCGTTGTAGCTCACGAGGTCGTGCAGCGTGAAGCCGTCGTGGGCGACGATGAAATTGATGCTCGCGTAGGGCCGCTTGCCGTCGCGCTGGTAGAGATCGGAGCTGCCCGTGATGCGGAAGGCAAATTCCGAGATATGCTCGTCGCCTTTCCAGTAGCCGCGAATGTTGTCGCGATACTTGCCATTCCACTCCGCCCACAGCACGGGGAAATTGCCCACCTGATAGCCGCCTTCACCCACGTCCCATGGCTCGGCGATGAGCTTCACCTGCGAGAGCACGGGGTCCTGGTGGATGATGTCGAAGAATGCGGAGAGCTTGCTCACCTCGTGCAGTTCGCGCGCGAGCGTGGCGGCAAGGTCGAAGCGGAAGCCATCCACGTGCATCTCCAGCACCCAGTAGCGCAGCGAATCCATGATGAGCTGGAGCACACGCGGGTGCATCATGTTCAGCGTGTTGCCGCAGCCCGTGTAGTCCATGTGGAACCGCTTGTTGTCCTTCATCAGGCGGTAGTAGGCGGCATTGTCCACACCACGGAAACAGAGCGTCGGTCCGAGTTGGTTCCCCTCCGCGGTGTGGTTGTAGACCACGTCGAGGATCACCTCGATATTCGCCGCGTGCAGGTTCTTCACCATCTGCTTGAACTCCGCGACCTGCTGGCCATTCACACCGCCGGCGGAATAAGCGGCGTGCGGGGCAAAGTAGCCGATGGAATTGTAGCCCCAGTAGTTGATCAGCCCTTTCTTCTGCAGAAAGTCGTCGTGGATGAAATGGTGGACGGGCAGCAGTTCCACGGCGGTGACACCGAGCTTCTTGAAATAGTCGATGGCGAAATCCGTCCCGAGCGCCGCGTAGGTGCCGCGCAATTCCTCGGGAATGTTTGGGCACAGCTTGGAGAAGCCTTTGACGTGTGCCTCGTAGATCACTGAGCGATGCAGCGGCGTGGCGAGCTGATGGTCGCCGCCCCAGTCAAAGCGATTGTCCACCACGACACATTTCGGGACGCCGAAAGCATTGTCGCGCTGGTCGATCGTGAGATCGGCGTCCTTGCCCGGTCCGACCTGATAGCCGAACATTTCGTCACTCCATTCCACTTCGCCTGCGATGGCCTTCGCATAGGGATCGATGAGCAGCTTGGCCGGATTGAAGCGATGTCCGGCCTTTGGATCGTAGGGCCCGTAGACGCGATAGCCGTAGTGTTGTCCCGCCTTCACGCTGGGCAAAAAGCAGTGCCAGACCTGATCGGTGTGTTCCACCATCCGAATGCGGACTGTCTCGTGCGGCGCATCGGCGTTGTCAAAAAGACAGAGGTCCACTCCGGTGGCGTTTTCCGAGAAGAGGGCGAAGTTCACGCCTTCGTCCATTACTGTCGCTCCGAGTGGATATGGCAGGCCCTGCCAGACTTGAGATTGCGTCATAGAAACCCTGTATTTTCCCTGTGTGCAGCCTAGTCCTTTTTCAGGACCTTGAGTGCGCGTTTGGTGTCATCCACGCGTAGGATGAGCAGCCCTTTTGAAGCCCCCGGGCTGGTGGCGAGGTAAGCATATTCGATGTTGATTTTAGCCTTGGCCAGCCGGCTCGAAATTTTGGCCAGTGCACCGGGCTTGTTCTTGTTCTCAATGGCCAGCACTTTGCTTTCCACGGCGAGCACGCCACGCTCCTCGAAAATGGCCAGCGTCGTCTCGGGATTGCTCACCACCATGCGGACGACGGAGTGATCCGCCGTGTCGGAAATGGTGAGGGCGAAAATGTTGACTTCGGCCTTGGCCAGCTCGTTGCAGACGTCGGCGAGCATCCCGGGTTTGTTGGCAAGAAAGACGGAAAGTTGTTTGACGATTTCCATAGTGAGAGCAGGTGAAGGTTCCACCCGCAGTGTGCGCAGCAGCGAGTGCGTCCTCAATACTCAATTGAGCGAAAGTGAAGGTGGGATGGTGTTGCATTGTCCACCCCTCACTTCACTGTTTTTTCACTGTGCGCTCTGCTCGGGCGCGGGCTGGGATTCGAAGAAGGCCAGTGCTTCCCCGGCGAGGAAGAGGGAACCAGTGATGAGGGTGCGTCGCTCCATCGATTGTGCGATGCGGATGGCCGCGGGGAGATCGCGCACGGCGATGCACTCCTGTCGAGGTGCGACCTGGCCGATGACTTTCGCGATTTCCTGCGGTGTCGCGGAACGCGGATTCGCCACCGGTACAGTGAGGATGCGGCCGGCAATGGGCAGCAGCGCTTCGAAAATTCCGCGCATGTCCTTGTCGCGCAGGATGCCGAGGATGAGTGAAGCGCGCTTGTCCCCGTAAACTTCACGCCAGGTCTGGGCAAGGCGCCGGGCGGCGGCGGGATTGTGCGCGCCATCGATAATGAAACGCGAACGCACCTGCTGAAAGCGTCCGGGCCACGATACCTCGCGCAGGCCGCGAGCGATGGCTTCCTCAGAAATGGCCAATCCTGCGAGCTCCAGTGTCCTGACCGCGAGGGCGGCATTCCACGGCTGATGGCTGCCAGCGAGAGCGAGCTCCACGCCTTCCAACGGTGTATCGATGTAGCGGACCTGCGTGCCACGTTCGGCGGCGAGGCCGTCGAAAGCGGCGCGCACTTCCTCCGCCTGCGGTGCGGAAACCGCCGGCACGCCGGACTTGATGATCCCCGCCTTTTCCCGCGCGATCTCCGGAAGCGATTCGCCGAGATATTGCTGGTGATCGAGATCGATGGGCGTGAGCACGCACACGGCTGGCGCGACGATATTCGTCGCATCGAGCCGCCCACCCATGCCGGTCTCCAGCGCCACCACTTCTGCGCCCTGCTTTTGAAACCACGCCAGCGCGAGCGCGGTGGTGATTTCGAAAAACGTCGGCGCGTGATCCCAGTCCGCGGCGAGTTCGCGGATCTTCGTCAATCCCTCCGCCACGTCCGCTTCGCTGATCATCTCGCCATTGAGGCGAATGCGCTCACGGAAAGTGATGAGGTGCGGCGAAGTAAAGAGCCCCGTGCGCAACCCTGCGGCGCGGCAGCAGGCATCGAGCATGGCGCAGACCGAGCCCTTGCCATTCGTGCCGGCGACGTGCAGGAACTTCGGCGCCCGCGGCCCGGAGACTTCGATCTGCAGTGCGCTGGCGAGCCGCTGGGTATTTTCCAACCCCAGCTTGATGCCGTGAAGCTGGCTGGCGTACAGCCAGTCCACCGCTTCGTCGTACTTCACTTCGAGGGAGTCAGGTAGCCGAGCAGGTTGCTCAGGGTGTCGCGGAGTTTTTTCCGATGCACGATCATGTCGACAAGACCATGCTCCTCGAGGAATTCCGAGGTCTGGAAATCGGGAGGCAAATCCTGGTGCGTCGTCTCGCGGATCACGCGCGGACCAGCGAAGCCGATCATGGCTTTCGGCTCGGCAATATTGACGTCGCCCACCGTGGCAAAGCTCGCGCTCACACCACCCGTCGTCGGGTGCGTAAGGATCGAGATGTAGGGCAGGCCGGCCTTGCCGTGCAGCGCGAGAGCGCCGCAGGTCTTGGCCATTTGCAAGAGGCTGAGCACACCTTCATACATGCGCGCGCCGCCCGAGGCGGACACGATGATGACCGGCAGCCGTTCCTTTGTCCCGCGCTCCACGCAGCGGGTGAGCTTTTCGCCCACCACCGAGCCCATCGTCGCGGCGATGAAATTGAAATCCATGACCGAGATGGAAACACGCTGCCCTTCGATCTTGCCGAAGCCGCTCAGCACCGCGTCCTTCAGGCCGGTCTTTTTCTGGTAACTCTTGAGGCGCTCCGTGTAGCTGGCCATGCCGGTGAACTTCAGCGTGTCCACCGAGATCATGTTGGCGTCGTGCTCTTCGAACGTCTCGGGGTCGAGCAGCATCTCCAGCCGCTCGCGGGCGCTCTGGGTGAAATGGTGGTCGCACTTTGGGCAGACCCGGAAGTTCTGCACGAGTTCCAGGTTGTGGATCATTTCGCCGCAGCTCGGGCATTTCTGCCAAAGTCCCTCGGGGAAATCGCGTTTCTTGTCGGAGTTGAATGACGGTTTGTTGAAAATACCCATGGTCGGGATGGTGATTGGAAATGGCTCAGCCGCGGGCCACGGTCACGACGCGCACGGAGGCGGCGCCGGCCTGGCGTAGGACGCGCGCGCATTCCTCCACGGTGGAACCCGTGGTGAAAACGTCGTCCACTAAAATGAGATGGCTGCTTTGCACACGGCAAGCATGTCGCACGCGGAAGGCATTGCGCAAGTTTTCCATCCGCTCGTCTCTGTGCAGGCGGGTCTGGGTGGTCGTATAGCGGACGCGCTTCAGGGCGGCCAGGAGGGGTTTTCCAGCGCGTTTCGAGAGCAGTTTGGCGAGGACTTCGGCCTGGTTGAAATCGCGCTCCCGGTAGCGGGCGCTATGTAAGGGGACGGGGACGAGGTAATCGAATGGTTGGGCGGTGATGCGGTCGTCTGCGAGGGTTTCGGCCAGCCAATTGGCCAGCGGCTGCCGGAGATAAAAGTGCCGCTCGTATTTGAAACGATGGATGAACTCGCGCACCACGCCCCGGCTGCGATAGCAGGCGACGGCGCAGTCGAAGTGAAGCTTGCGGTCGCGACATTGGGCGCAGACGAAGGGGCCCTCGATGGCGCCGTCGAAAGGCTGCGAGCACTGGCGACAGAAGGGGGCTTTGATGGCGGGTGCTTGCTCGGCGCACTTTTCGCAGAGGTGGATCCCTGATGGCGTATCCACCAGACAACTCGCGCAGTGCGGCGGGTAGAGGGCGTTGAGGAAGGCTTCACCGGCCAGGCGCAGGGCGTCGGTGAGTTTCATAGGGGGGACGTATAGGTCATATAGGCCCCATATGGCCTATGCGGCTGGCTTTCCGCGCTTTTCCCAGCGGGTGTAGAGCACCACCACTACCCAGCCCAAGAGCAGTATCCCCACGGGTACCAGCCCGATCTGCAATTCCCGGCCGGTCCACGGCAGGTGCACCTCGCGGCGTTTCGAGAGCACGGAAAAGCTCATCTTCACGAAGACGACACCCGCATGCAGCCCGATGCTCATCCATAGCGAACGCGTCCGCAATCGAGCGTCACCGCAGAGCCACCCAAGCGCAAAGAGAGTGGTAAAGCCGGCGAGCAGAGTCTGTGGCTCGGCGAATTGATGAAACGCATGCGGGATGAGCACAAAGCCGGAGAGCCACGTGATGGAGCCCGGGTCGAAGTCCTCATCGGGTTTGAGGAAATGCACGATGGCAAAGAGCGTCGAGACCCAGAAGAGCGCTGCGTAAGGCGACATCGAACGGCGCACCAGGCCGAGGATGCCGCCGCGGAAAAGAGCCTCCTCCAGCATCGCCACGGTGATCGCCGAAAGCGCGATCATCGGCACCTTGTGCCACGGGTTGTCTGGCCGGAAACGATAAACGCCAAACTGAATGTAGCCGAAGGCCATAAGCCCCACGCCCAGCGCGGCGATGATGAAACCCACGAGCAAATGCCGCCCCCAGCGCGCATCCGGCTCCAGGCCGAGGTCACGCCAGCCGCGGACTTGCAGCCACCGGATGGTCGGCCAGATCAACGCCAGCGCAGCGATGAGCGCGGCGCGGTTGAAGTATTTCTGAAACTTGAACGGCGCCAGTACGGTCAGCCATCCGTGGCCGATGCACCATTGCGCGCCCATGTAGAGCGGCGGGGCCAGCAACGCGCCAAGCACGATGACGGCAACGAGGTAAGCGAAAATCTTGGCGATGTCTTTCAAAGGGCCGTTATTCTTGCCGAAACCGCCGCCCGCTCCACAAAAATTACTGGGAGGCAGCTGACTCTCGCGCATCGGCCATTTGCAGAATCGGCTCCGTTACCTGAGGATGGGCGGACGCAATGCCCATCTCGACTCAGTCTATCTTACACCCAAATTCCAACCCATCGGTTCGCGAAGGAGCCGCTACCGTGAACCGGCGTTTGGCCGTTATCGACCTGGATGCCACGTTGTTTGGTCCGAACAAGCAGGTCAGCCCGGAGAATCGCCGCGCCTTGGATCGACTCCGCGAGGCCGGAGTTGAGCCGATATTTGCTTCCGGCCGCCATCATCTGAATATCGTTCGCTTTGCGCCGGTGACTGGGCCCATGAGCTGGGTGATTTCCACGTCGGGTGCGGTGGTGCGGCATGCGGTGACGGATGAGCAATTGCACGAGCTCACGTTGCCCGAGGCCGATGCGCTGGAGGTCTACGAGGCCAGTCGCCGGGAAAAGCTGGCCATGATCGTCTACCACCGGGATGGCATCTTCATCGATGCCGAGTGTGAAGCCACCCGAGTCTATGCGGCGCGGGCGAGCTGGAAGCCGCAACATGGCGACCTCGCGCGACTGGCTGCCTCTGGCCTGCAAAAGATCCTCCTTTCGGAAAAGCCCGATATCCTGGCGAAAGCCGGGCCCGCGCTGGAGAGCGCCTTTGCCAGCCGCCTCTACGTCGTGTGGACGGAGAAAGACATCGTCGAGTTCCTCTCCCCGCACGCCAACAAAGCCGTGGGCGTGGAAGCTCTCGCCCGTAAGTTGGGTATCGATCGGGAAAATGTGTGGGCCTTTGGCGACGGCAACAACGACGTGGAGATGCTCGCTTGGGCGGGTTTCTCCGTGGCTATGGCCCACGGCCAGCCGCGCGCTCACCGGGCCGCTCGCGCGGTCTCGCCTGTGGGACCGCCGGAGACGGCTTTCGCCCGCGCGGTCGATCTGGCACTGGCGGAGGGCTAAAGAATTTCGAGCCTGCGCGGTGCTTCGGGTTGTCGACCGCGCGGGAGGACGGTAGTTGTTGAGGCAGATTTCGCCTCCACTTTCATCCCTATAGAATCCTCATGCGCAACACTCACGTTTGGAAAACCACTACCGAGGAAGGTGAGAAACGCGAGGTGCGTGCTGAGAAGTTTGGGAAGAAGTGGCGCGTGCAGGCGAAGCTGAAGCACGACGAGCGCTGGACCTATTACGATGAGCCTCTGCTCCCGGACCTGATCGAATTGCGCGAAGTGCTTTTTCGCAAGTATCAGCGCAAGCATCTGTCTTTCGAGGATGTGGCGGCGATTGAGAAGATGATCACCGATCGTGGCGGAACTTGGGAAACGCCGGACGAAGATGCTGCGTCCGGTGATGAATAGAGCCTGCGTCTGACCCGGACATGACGCCGCGGAACAGCAACGAAGCCATCGCCCTGGATAAGGCGCATCTCTGGCATCCTTTCACCCAGCATCGCGACTGGAATGTGGCGGAGCATGAGCCGCTCGTGTTGGTGGAAGGGCAGGGGGCGCTTCTGTGCGACAGTGAGGGGCGCCAGTATATCGATGGCAATTCCTCCATTTGGACGAATATCCACGGGCATCGGCACCCGAAAATCGATGCGGCCATTCGCACGCAACTCGATCGCGTGGCCCACACATCTTTTCTCGGCTTCACGCATCCGCTCGCAGCGGAACTCGGGCGGGAACTCGTTTCGCTCTGGCCGGTGGATACGCTGACGCGCGTTTTTTTCTCCGACGACGGTTCCACGGCGATGGAAGTGGCGCTGAAGATGGCCGGGCAATTCTGGCAGCAGAGCGGACATCCGGAGCGGACGCGCTTCGTCGCTTTTTCCGGCGCGTATCACGGCGACACCATGGGCGCTTCGAGCTTGGGCGGCATCGCGACTTTCCACGGGCGTTTTTCGGCGTGGCAGTTTCCGGCGGAACACGTGGCCTCGCTGGGAGAGCTGAACACGCTGGATACGCGAACGATCGCCGCAGTCGTGATCGAGCCGCTCATGCAAGGCGCCGCGGGCATGCGCCTGTGGCCGCGCGGGATGCTGGCCGAATTGCGACAGTGGTGCGATGCGCATGGGGTGCTGCTGATTCTCGATGAGGTAATGACCGGCTTCGGGCGCACGGGAAGAATGTTCGCCTGCGAGCACGAGGACGTGATTCCGGATTTCATCGCGCTGGCCAAGGGGCTGACCGGTGGTTACCTCCCGCTCGCGGCCACGCTCACGACGGAGCGGATTTTCGAGGCGTTTCTCGGCGGGCCGGAGCGCACGCTTTATTACGGGCACAGCTACACGGCCAATCAGCTCGGCTGCGCGGCGGCCCTGGCGAGCCTCGCAATCTTTCGCGAGGAGCGGGTGCTCGAGCAGCTGGCTCCGAAGATCGAGTTGCTCACGCAACTGCTCGGCGAGCTGCGCGAGCAGCAGCCCTATGTCTCGGAAGTGCGGCAATGTGGATTCATCGCGGGAATCGAATTGCGCCGCAGCCCGCAAGAGCCGTTTCCACCGGAGGAGATGACTGGCGCGAAAGTGTGCATGGCCGCGCGCGCGCATGGCCTGCTCACGCGGCCCGTCCGCGATACCGTCGTGCTCATGCCTCCGTATTGCATCACCGAGGCGCAATTGCGCACGGCGGTAAATGCACTCGGCGCAGGGATTCGGACAGTCTGCGGAAGCTAGACCACCTGCGCTATTGCGTGACTGCGGGAGCAGCGGGCGTGGGTTTGTTCGGCATCACCCACCACGTGCCGAGGAATTGCTTGGCAATCTTGTCCACTTTGGCCGCGTCATTTTTCACCGCGAGCGTGGTTACGACGATTTGCGCGCCGAGGTCGAGGTTGATGTAGTTCACCGACCGGACCATCGGCCGGCCGAAGGAAGTATAGGTCCAGGTGAAGCCGAGGCTCTTCCAGCCATTGAAGGGGTACGGGTCCATCACCGGCTGCTGCACTTGGATATCGGTGGCGCCCTGCGGCATTTCCCGCGCGCCCGTTTCACGGTACTTCAGCACATTTTGAGCGAGATCGAAGTCGATGCCGAAAGACGAACGCGTGACGTGGATTTCTCCGTCGAAACTGTCGTCGACGGGCAGGAGGATGAAGCCATCGCCGACGCTCAGCCGGACCCCTTTCGGCACTCCGATGGCGATGCGCTTGCTCCCTGCCATGAAGTAAGTCCGCGCGAACTCCGGACCCTCGGGATTGACATCCATCGTTTTGTGAGTGGCAAAGGAGATCTCGGCACGAGGTATGGGCGCCGGTGTCGCTGGCGGAGATGTGGCCGGTGCTCGTTCCGGAGTTTGGGGAGCTTGCGGTGCTGGATCTGCCGGAGCGCTGTGCGACGTGACGGCGAGTGCGAAACATCCCAAGGCCAGGGTGGCAGTTTGCGAGAAGAGGGAGCGGAGTATCATGAATTGATTACATGCGGGTCAGCGCACCGCGTACGCAGCCGCCGGTGGATGGAATGCCAGGCAGCACGCGGCTGAGCAGCATGGTGTCGAAATACCAGTAGCGGGTCGGCGGGGAGTAGATGTCGCCCGTGTCCCATGAGCCGGTGAATTTCTTGCTTTGGTAGAGCGACACGAATGCGCCGGTGAAGGTCATGTTATCGCCGCTCCAAGACTCGAGGAATCGCGGGAAATTGTTCATGCCGCCGGAATAACCCGAGCGGCCATTGTTGCCCCCGTCCACGGAGGGAACATAGCCGCCGATGAGCGCAGTGTTGATCGTGGTGTTCGATGCATTCCGGTTGCCCACGCTGCTGCTCGCGTTGCTGTCGGACCAGCTATTGGAAAGCACCATGATCGCATCCGCGACCAGCGCCGCGGATTTCGTCGTGTAGTTGGCCACGGTCGTGACGGCGTTGGCTCCGGGGTTGGAGTTCGACGGCACGAGATTCGAGTTAGTGGTGGTGCCGGTGTTGTAGTCGCCCTGCACATAGAGCCCGTCCTCGGTGGCGATGGTCAGGCCGTTGTCCGGCAGCACGCCACCATTGGTCACGCGGATGGCCTTTTGGTCGCCGGCGCCGGTGTCATACATGTAGATGATGCCATTGAAGCCGGTCATGTCATTGAGCGTTGGAACGATGGCGCCGAGGTTGAGATCGGTGATCGGAATGTTGTTCACCTCCCGCTTGTCGTAGATCGTCTTTTGCGTCACGACGTTGGTGGTCACGTAAGCGCCTTGATCCACTGTGGTCGTCTGCGTCTGGTAGCCGCCCTGGTCGACCCATTTGCCTTTCACTGTTACCCAGTTGGAAACCCACACCTGCTGGCTCACCTGGACGAGTTTCGGCACCCAAGTCTGGACCTGAGTGGTCTTGGAGTTGGTGACGGCATTGCGGATCGTGGTCGCCTGCGCGGAAGTAAGGGAGACTCCATTCTGCGCCTTGATGGTGAAGTTGCCGCCGGTGAAGGTGCCGGTCGTGGAGTTGCTGAGCGCCGCGGTGGTGTCGACAGGACCGGATACGCTGATGAGCAGGCCGGCGTTGTCGTAGATACGGCTGGCGGCAATGGCGGGCGGATCGTCATAACCGGCCACCGGCGGTTCGATGAGCTCGCGGTTGCCGTCGTTGTTCGGGTTGTTATCGGTGGTGCTGTACTGGGCGGCGGTGCCCGCGCCGATGCCGGCGATCTCCGGAACCTTCTTCACTTGGTTGCTGAGCCCGAGGTCATAAGTGGGCGCATAGTTATTACCGGCGTCGCTCCAGTTGAGTGATCCAGCTGGAGCGCCATTATCGTACCCGCCCACATAGGTGACCTTGGAGGTGGGCAGAAATTCGAGGCCGGTCGAAGTGACATTGCCCTTCGAATCGTAGGTCGGAGCCGTGCCCGTCGAGACATGGGCATTCGCATTCGTATGGACGTCTCCGCCGATGACCATCTTCGCCGGCTTGTAGAGCTCGAAGTCGCCTTCGGAGTAGAACATGCCGCGCGTCGGCGGCACGGCGGCGTAGGAAAGAATGCGCCGCATAATGACCGATCGCGTGCCTCCGACCCCGGAGCTCGCGAGCTGGACGGTCGCAGCGTAGTTGTAAACGAACGACATTTTGTAGTCGTTCATTGCCGTCGCCTCGGCAACGGGCATCCCGTAGGCGTCGAGCGGATTGATGGTGAAACTCAAGATCCGCATGCCCGCAGGCAGGGCCGGTGCGTTGGCGCCTTGAACCAACTTGTTCGCGTCGGTCGAGTTAGGCAGGCCGGTGCTATCGACCGTGTTTTTCCATTGCCCGTAGGCGTAATCCAGCACCCCTTCGGCCGTAGCCTCCAGCGCATCCGTATCGGCGCTACGGGAGGTGAGCATCACCTGGTTTGTGGTGGCGACATAGGCCGCGCCCACCACGGCGACGGCGACGATCACGATCATCAGCACCGACATCAGGGTGCTGCCACTTTCGTTATTTGCTTTTTTCATCTCGCTTGGGTTGGTGTTAGGAAGAGGGCGGCGGCGGGTTGTAATTCCAGAGCTTCACCTGCACGGGCATGGTGGTGAGCGTGGTGTGGTTGCTGATCTTTTCCGCGTACTCGGCATGGTTCGAGGAGCGTGCGATAGCCTGCAGCAAGGTCGCTTGCGTGCCATTGGCCGCAGTCGTGGTGAACCACGCTTGCGTGCCTATCTTTTGAAAGCCGGTGCCGAGCTCGAAGTAACTGGACGCACTGGAGTAGCTGGTGCTCGCCACCACGCGGGGGTAGTGCCGCAGTGTCCACTGAGTCCCGGACTGCACGAAGAGATAAGCTTCCTTGCGATAGCGCGCGCCACTCACGGTATAATTCTTGGGCGTGGCTGTTTCGGTAGTGGCCTGTTTCGTGGTGATGATGACGCTCGAAATCGTCCCAGAAACTGCGCTCACGGCGCTCACGCTGGCCACCTCGAGTTCCGGATGGCTGGAGAGACCGAGCAGGAAGTAATCGCCTACGACGGGCGGCTCTACTTTTTGCCCGAGCAGCGTGGCATCCTGGGTGGGCATGATCCCGGGCAGAGTGGATTTCGGCGCGTATTGCACCATGAAGCTCGTCGAACCGGAGGGGATGTCGTCGTCCTTGCCGTTTGCGTTCTTGAAGACGTAGGTGCCCGGGAGGGCGTTCTTGACCAGGATGCCATCGGAGGACCCGGTGGTGGTGGCGCCGGCATTGGTGATGAGCACGGGCGTGTCTTGCGCGTAGCGGACGATTTCGCCGAGACGGTCGAGGGTCTGGCGGGCGCGATAGTTGGAGATGTTGGTCACCACGTTCTGGCTGGAGAGCTTCATGGTGCTGACCATCACGCTGATCATGGCCAGGCTGGCCACGCCCACGAGGCCTGTGGCCACCATCATCTCGACGAGGGTGAATGCGCGGGTGTGACGGGAGTGCGATCGCATACGGCGCAAATCAGTCCGGAGACTTGTAGGTGAAGAGTTCATAAGACAAATTCTTGCTCAGGTACTTGTAGGTAATGGTGCAGCGCACCGAGAGGATCTTGGGGTTGGAGGTCAGGCTGGCCACGGTCCAGGTAGCCGTGCCGGGGATGCTGCCGAGGCCGGTGACGCTGCTGCCGAGGTCAACCGCCGCAGTGGTGGTGCCGGTCTTGAGAAGGGTAGGGACGACTGCCGGACTGGCGTCCGGAGCGTAGGAGGCCTGCGAGACCTGCTGGATGCGAGAGAGCGCCTCTGCCTTGGCCGCATTCATGACGCGAGCGATGGCGGCGCGGCGATTGATCTGCAGAAGCGCCTGGGTGACGGCGACCGCCACCATGACCAGCACGGCCATCGCGACCATGACCTCGACGAGCGTGAAGGCAGCACGACCCTTCCACAAGGGACCTCGCCGGGCTGGAGCCCGAAAGGCTTGAGCCGGTGTGTTGCTCTTGTTTATTGAATGTGTAGAAGGTGCGGAAAACACGTAGTATTTCTTAGCAGATGGGGTGCGAGTCGGAGGGGTGCGGCCCTGTATTCCGGTGTAGTGATTTTACCTACTCGAAACACTGTGTTGTATCAGTGTTACAGAGATAAAAATACGTATCGGCGCGTATGCATTAGAATGGCGAATACTTGCTTCTGAAAGCGGACTCGTCGCGAAGAACCTTGCAACTTCCAAGCGCCGGCAAAGATCCCGGCGGATCACATCGCAGGAGGTCATTTGGCCCCCCAAATTTTTGCGAATCGCGCGGGCATCGTGGGCCGCGGCGTCCATTTCCCCTCTCATTTACGAAACGAATGAGCCTCACTACTCTCAATCTCATGAAATCCGTCGCGCTTCTTTCCCTCGTCACCCTTTCGCTCGCCATGTTCACCTCCTCAGCCCTCGCGAAAATCAAAACGGAGGTGGTGGAGTACAAAGCCGGCGACACCACGCTGCAAGGCTTCCTTGCCTACGATGATGCGAATCCCAAGCCGCGCCCCGGTGTGCTGCTGATCCATGACTGGATGGGGGTTGGCGAGTATGCGGAGAGCAGGGCGAAGCAGCTGGCGGAACTCGGTTACGTGGCGTTCGCCGCCGACATTTATGGAAAAGGCGTGCGGCCCGCAGATCCCAAGGAAGCGGCGGGGCTAGCTGGGAAGTACAAGGACGACCGGGCGCTCTATCGCGAGCGACTCAAGGCAGGCTTCGCGCAACTCACGGGCAACAAGCTCGTCGCGCCAGACAAAGTAGCGGTGATCGGGTATTGCTTCGGCGGCACGGGCGCCTTGGAACTCGGCCGCGCCGGAGGCGATGTGAAGGGCATCGTCACTTTCCACGGCGGCCTCAACACGCCGACGCCGGCGGATGCGAAGAATATCAAGTGCCCGGTGCTGGTATTGCACGGGGCGGACGATCCCTTCGTGAAGCCGGATGAGGTGGCCGCGTTCAAGAAGGAGATGGAAGGCGCGAAGGTCAAATACACCTTCATCGCCTATCCCGGCGCCGTGCACAGCTTCACCCGCCCCGACGCGGGCAACGACAACAGCAAAGGAGCGGCCTACAACAAGGAAGCCGACGAGAAGTCCTGGGCGGAGATGCAGAAGTTCTTCAAGGAGATCTTCTCCTGAGGCATCAGAACGGTCCGCGCGGAGCGCTAACGAGCCGAATTAGGAAAGCAGGAACACAGGAAGGATTTGTCTTCCGTTCTTCCCTTCCTGCTTTCCTGATTCAAGAGTCCAAGTTGCCGGAATCGGAAACTTTTTTTGGCCGACTCTCTATTCGGCGCGGACAAACTTCGCCGCGAAGGCGCCGTCGATGCGATCGACGAATGGCAAACTTCGCCGCGACTCGATGAAACGGAGCGATGGAACTTCCGCGCTCACGCGTTCGACGAGGCGGTCGTTCTCCTCGGGCTCGAGACTGCAGGTGCTGTAGACGAGCGTGCCGCCGGGCTTGAGGAGAGTGGCGGTCCGGCGCAGCAGGGCAAACTGTTGCGCGGGCATCCGGAGGAAGTCTTCCTCCGTCAGCCGCCAGCGCACGTCCACACGCCGGCGAATGACGCCGGTGTTGCTGCACGGTGCGTCGACGAGAATACGGTCGAAGCTTCCCTCCTGGAGCGGAGCGCCGGCCTGCATGCAATCGTGCCGGATGGCGCGCGCGATGGTCACACCGAGGCGCTTGAGATTCTCGCGCAGACGGGCGACGCGGGAGTCGTAAAGGTCGCAGGCAATGATGCTGCCCTCGTTTTGCATGAGCTGGGCGAGGTAGGTCGTCTTACCGCCAGGTGCGGCGCAGGCGTCGAGGACGGTTTCGCCAGGCTGCGGCGCGAGAAGGTCGCAGGCGACGAGCGTGCTGGGGTCCTGCACGTAGCAGAGGCCGAGGGCGATCCACGAGGGCGGGATGTGCTCGACCTTGATGGCCAGGGGATGCACCGGCGACGGCCGTGCTCCGGCGTAACTGCGCAACAGCTCTCCGACAGTCACGCGCAGGCCATTGGCGCGGACATGGACATCGGCCGGTTCGTTATTCCACTCGCAGAGCACGCGGGTGGCTTCCTGCCCGAACTCGCTCTCCCAACGTTCGATCAAAAAATCCGGGTGCGAAGTGCGCACGGCCGGGCTGGCTGCAGCGAGCGCGGACTCCAGTGCATCCTTCTCGCGCAAGGATCGGCGCAGGATGGCATTGATCAAGCCGCGCGCATGTCCCCCGAGGGCCACGCTCTCATTCACCGCGGCGTGCGGTGCGGTGCGCATGTGGAAGATTTGATAAAGTCCGAGGCGCAGCACGGCGCGGGTCTGTGGGTCGACGCGGCCCTCGCGCAGTTGTGCGATGAGGAAGTCCAGCCGGCTGAGGTTGCGCAGCACGCCGAAGAACGTTTCCATGAAGAACGCCCGGTCGAGCGGCGGCAATGGCTGCTTCTCCAGCGAGGTGTGGAGGATCTCGTCGGAGAAATATTTGCCCTTCTCCCACTCGAGGAGCGCTTGGAGACAGGATTGGCGCGGGTTTGCGGGCACGGTTGGCAATGTAGGGAAATCGGTTCGCAGTCCCAACGAAAAGAAAAAGCGCCCTCCGATTTCCGAAGGGCGCTGTAGCCGGGGTCATTGAACCCGGAAATCATTCGCGGTTTGTGGACCGGGTTCAGTGAACCCGGCTACAGCGAGCAACGCGGACTACTTGCCGCCGGCGCGGCCCACGGCGTGGTAGGTGAAGCCGAAATGGGCCATCGTTTCGGGGTCGAAAAGATTGCGGCCGTCGAAGACGAGCGGCGTGTGCATGTTCTTCTTCACCTCGGCGAAATCGACATTCGAGAATTCCTTCCACTCCGTGGCGAGGATCAACGCCTCGGCGTCCTTCACCGCGTCGAGCGGAGTCGGCGCGAGCGTCACCTTCGCGGGATCGATGAGCTTCCATTCGACCGCTTTCTCCGCGCCCTTCGGATCATACGCGGTCACGTGAGCGCCCTCGGCGACGAGTTTGTTCACGAGCTCGATGGCCACGGAGTTGCGGACGTCATCGGTGTCCGGTTTGAAAGTGAGACCCCATACGGCGATCCTCTTGTCCTTGAGCACCCACAGGGCCTCGCGGACCTTGTCGATGAAACGGGTGAGCTGGGCGACGTTGATCCGCTCGACTTCCTCGAGCAGCTTGAAGGGAGTGCCGAGCTGCTTGCTGATCGCGATAAACGCCTTCACGTCCTTCGGAAAGCACGAGCCACCGTAGCCGAGGCCGGCGTTGAGGAAATTGCGGCCGATGCGCTTGTCCATGCCGATGCCGTCGGCGACCATCTCCACGTCCGCGCCGCTGGCTTCGCAAATCGCGGCGACCGCGTTGATGTAGCTGATCTTCAGCGAGAGGAAGGAATTCGCGGCGTGCTTGATGAGCTCGGCGCTGTTCACGTCGGTCACGAGGATCGGCGCGCGGAAGGGCTCGTAGACCTGCTTCATGAGGTCCGTCGCCCTCTGGCTGGCGGAGCCGATGACCACACGGTCGGGATTCATGAGGTCCGGCACGGCGCAACCTTCACGCAAAAATTCCGGGTTCGAGACGACATCGAATTCCGCGCCCTTATTGTAGCGCTTGATGGTGTCGGCGACCTTCTCACCGGTCTTCACCGGCACCGTCGACTTGTCGACGATGACGCGGTACTCGCCGGGCTTGAGCACTCCCGAAATCTCGCGGGCGACGCGCTCGATGTAGGTCAGGTCGACGCTGCCGTCCACCTGCGGAGGGGTGGGCACGGCGATGAAAACGACCTGCGAGTGATCGACGCCATCTTCGATGGAGTTCGTGAAGCGCAGGCGCTTGGCCGCCACGTTGCGGTGCACGAGGTCTTCGAGACCGGGCTCGTAAATCGGGATCTTGCCGGCTTGGAGAGCGTCGACTTTGCGTTGGTCATTATCGACGCAGACAACGTGGTGACCCACTTCGGCGAAGCAGGCCCCGGAGACGAGACCGACATAACCGGAGCCAATAATGCAGAGATCCATGATTTCTAAGTAGTTGGTTCGATTTGAGTAATTAGCCCGCACAGGCACTTCAGACGGCAGGTCTGGAGCGCGGCAGGGCGGGGATTAAGCGTGCGCTTCCGCCCGAGTGCAAGGAAAACGATATGCGATCCCAAGGTCGCAGTTATTTGCTCCCTCCCTGTCCAGCGATGGTGCTCGGGTCGAAGTTGACGGGCAGACGCACGCTGGGGAGATCCTTGAGAGTGAAGGTGATGATGAGGCCCACGTCCTCCTTGCCGCCGTTGTCCATCACGCTGAAGCCAAAGGAGGCAATCCAGCTCGAGAGGTCACGGCTGATCTGGTAAGTTTGAGCCTCGAGGGTGCTCGTCTCAAATTCGTATTGCTCGCCGAAGCTGAAGGACCAGTTGTCGTTGATGCGATAGTAACCGCCGAAAGTCAGCAGGTTGCTGTTCTGGAATTGCGTGTTGCCGTTGATGTAGCGCTCGCCAATATTCACGGTCAAATCGCGGCTGACCTGGAAGCCCAAGCTCGAGTTCACCTGAGTGAAGCCTTTGTCCAGGAGAGGGAATTGCGAGTCGATCGTGAGGCCCAGCCACGGCAGCGGAGACCACTTGAGGGAGTTGTAGACATTCGAGAAGGTTCCGGTGTCGGCCAGCAGCGCGGGATTGCCGAAGTCCGGACGGTCGATGTTCACGTCGAAGTAAGTATTCAGCTCCAGCCAGTTCAGCGTCGAATTGTCGCGGCGGGTCTGGAAGCGGTTGCGGATGCCGAGGCGGACGATCGACCAGTTGTCCAGAGAGTCCACGGCGTTGAACTGCGGGAAATCGATCGGCGGCACCTGCGTGGAGGGCACGAAGCGATCGAACTGGTAAATGGATTCCGGCCCATGATTGGTATAGACGAACGAGGCGTCCATGTAGGGCTCCACGATGTGGCGGAGACCGTCGAGGCCCCAGGTGCGCGACTGCACGCCTTCGTAGGCCTTGGAGAATTTAAACGATGCCTCAAAGCCTGCCGTCACCGCCGCGCGGAAGAGAGAGCCTTGTTGCACGAGCGTCTCCGTCTGCTGCTGGGTGGTCGACTTCACGGTCATCGGAAGGCCATCGGGGCCGATCACGGTGGTCGTTTGGTCGATCGTCTTGAAGCCATCCTGCGTGTAGCCGCTGTTTTCGTAGAAGGTGCCGCGCACGCCGACGTGCGGGTTCAGCGAGAGCCAGCCAAAGTAAGTGCCCGGCCGGCTGAGTTGGTGGTAGGTGTCCGCGCGGAAAGATTTGTAATCGGGGAAGAGCGAGCCATCGGCAAAAGCGCGCTTATACATGCCCGCGCTCGTCTCGCTATCGTAGAAGATCGGCCCGTCGAAGATCGGCTGGCGTTTGACGTCGAGAGCGAACTCCGGGAGCTTTTCCGTGCCGTCGAAGTCCTTGTTGATCTGCTTCCGCGCCATGAGGATCGCGGAGTAGTTTTCGCTCCACTTCGTCACCGCGACCATGCTGTCCGGGTTCGGATTCTCGCGGAACTCACCGGGCTCGAAGTCCTGCAGGAAGCGGGCGTCGCTCAGTTTGGTGATGTTGATCGTCGAGTAAAGATCGGGGTCGAGGAAGGTGCGATCCTGCAGCGAGACACGGTAACGGTTCGGATTGATCGGCTCGCGGGCCAGCGCCGTCTTGTTTTCGCCGGGGTCCGTATCACTCACGTAGTAGCTCAGGAAGTGGCCCCAGTTTTCGCCGTGCTGGACGGCGCGCGCCTGCTTCTCGTCGCGGGTTTCGGTCGCCTTGGCAAACGGGGTGGCCGAGCGCTTTTCCGCACCCCAGCGAGCCTCGAAGCCGATACCGACGCCACGCTCTGAGTAAAGGTCGAGGCGGAACTTGCCGGAGATCGTGTCCGACAACGGGAAGGTGTACTGCGTCATCAGGAACGCGCCCCACACGCTGTAGTAGCCGGGGGTAAAGGTGAAGCTCTGGTCCGCATTCAGCGACTGGTAGAGATAGGGATACCAGAAGACTGGCGTCTTACCCACGTAGAGCGTTACATTGCTGAAGACCACGCGGTCCTTCGGGTAGATGCGCACCGTCTTCGAGCGCAGGTACCAGTCCGGCTTCGAGTTGTCGCTCGTGGTGAAAAGCCCGTCCTTTACCAGGTAGGAGTTGCTGCTCAGCGTCGAGAGCGATTCGCCGGCCATCTCGAAAGGTGTGACGTCCCCGCGGAAGTCGGCCGTGCTGAGAATCTTGGTCTCCAGATTGTAGATCGCCCGCTCCGCCGTAAAGAGGTGTCCTTCCCGATAGATACGTACGTCGCCGGTCAGGAAGACGTCGCGGGTATCCGGATTGTATTGCGCGTAGTCGCAATAGATCATCGTATCCTTGTAGTGGATGATCACGTCCCGGTCGGCGATGGCCAGGCCATTCTCCATGCGGGTCGATTCGGAGGTGATCTCGATGGGGACATCACCGAAGCTGCTGAATTGCGCCCACGCACCCGTGGCACCGAGCAATAAGAGCGCGAAAGAGTACAGCAGTCGTTTCATGGGCGGCGGCGAAGCTACTGGACGCCTCTGAAGGTTGCCAAGAGAAAAGGCGGTATTAGTCCTTTTAATCCCTGTGGTCATTTGGGTTGCAGATTGCAGGCGAGGCAAGACGGGATTTGCAAATGTGGCTTTTCGACGGAAGGCGTGGTGGCGTGGACGGATGCTGTAGCGGCCTCCATGAGGCTGGGCCCGGGGTTCGTTGACGCCTTGCACCGGGTCGCCCAGAATCCAAGGGCATCCCCCATGAAACGCTTCTTCAAGATTGTTGGCATCCTGGTTCTCGTGGCCGTGCTTGGCGTGGCTGCTCTCATCGGCCTGGTGGAGTTTTTCCATTGGCGGAACGAAACCCACTTGGACGCGCTCGTGGCCAGGCTCTCGCCGGGAACTTCATTTTCCGCGGCGACTGATCAGCTCGGCCAGCCGACAGAGATCGTAGTGGATCCCAGCTATATGGCCGCCTTTCGGCGATCCAGAGCGCAGACCGATGTCCCCGGACCGAAGTTGAACCTGTTCCCCTATCATAGCTGGACGGGGTTCTACTGGGTCTTGGTCTTCACGGATGCGGACGCCAAAGTAATTCAACACGCGGAATGGAATACGATGTGAGCCGCACTGCGGCAAGCCAAGGAGGGGCGGTTTGTAACCGCCCTGGGCGCTTGCAAAGCGTCCCTTCTTGAAAGCTCGCTGAGCGCAACGTGTTAGCGCGCGATTCGGCGTAGAGCAGTTTAAATAAAACTGTGGTTGAAACCGAGGCGCTGTAGCCACGGCGCTCTGTTGCTGTCGGACTTAGAAAATGAAGGGCCTCTGGCATCTCGTATTGGCCAAAAAAACAAATTCGAAGGCGGAATATCCATCTACAGACGCTTTCATTTGCCTAAGTCCGACAGCAACGCTCTGCCGCCGTGTGGAGGACGGTGAACGGCGAAAGCCTCAATGATCACGGCGTGCTTGCGCCCGCGCCCCGACAGAGCGGGGCGACTACAGGGACGGCGATCGACCACAGTTTAATTTAAACCGCTCTAATCCCCGTAGCCGTTCGGATTGCGGACGTGCCAGGCCCAGGCGCTCTCGATGATTTTTTCGATGGCCTGATACTTCGGCTTCCAGCCGAGTTCGCGCTGCACTTTATCCGAGCCCGCGATGAGGCGCGCGGGGTCGCCCGGGCGGCGCGGTTTCTCGACGACCGCGATTTTCTTGCCGGTCACTTTCTCGCAGGTGGCGATGATCTCGCGCACGCTCGTGCCGCCGCCGGTGCCGAGATTGTAGAAGGCCGATTCCTTTGCGCCGAGCGCGAGCATGTGCGCCTGCGCGAGGTCCACGATGTGGATGTAGTCGCGGACGCAAGTGCCGTCGGGCGTCTCATAATCGGTGCCGAAGATCTGCACGTTCTCTTTCTGGCCGAGGGCGACTTTCAACACGTTCGGGATGAGGTGCGTCTCGATGCGATGATCCTCACCGTAGCGCTCGGTGGCGCCCGCAGCGTTGAAGTAACGCAGCGCGACAAATTTCAGTCCATGAATCTCGTCGTACCAGCGCAGAACTTTTTCGAACATGAGCTTCGACTCGCCGTAGGGATTGATCGGCCGCTGCGGCAGCGTCTCGTCGATCGGCAGGCGATCGGGCGGGCCGAAGGTGGCGCATGTAGAGCTGAAGACGAATCTCTTCACGCCTACCGCGACCATGGCGTCGAGGAGATTGAGGCCGCCGTAGACGTTGTTGCGGAAATACTTCGAGGGGTTCTCCATCGATTCGCCGACGAGCGCATTGGCCGCGAAATGCATCACAGCGTCAGGACGCGCATGCTCCATGGCGTCGTGGATGTCGCATTCTTTTTGCAGGTCGCCGAGGATGAGTTCCGCGCGTGGGTCGACCGCCTTGCGATGCCCCTCGGTCAGGTTGTCAAAAACAGTCACGGTGTGTCCCGCGTTGAGGAGTTGCTCCACACAGATGCTGCCGATGTAGCCGGCGCCGCCGGTGACGAAGATTTTCATGATTTCACGTACGCTTGGTTTCTATTCCCGTAGTCTTGGGGCGACAGCATTAAGCGCGAAGGCAGTGCCGCCGTGCAAGTTCGCGGTGAATGGAATTCTCAGATCGCCTCGAGGCCGCCCTTGGAAGATCGGGGCTTCGAGTTGCCACCTATGGCGAAGGAGGTTGGTGCGCCAGCGACACTACCGTCCTAGGACGGCGGAATCACACCCTGCTTCTTCAGTTGGGCGACCATCACTCTCACGTGCCCATTTTTGCAACGCGGCGCGAGGAGCTTAAGACTCATCGCGTCCGAGCCCCACTCGAGAATCTGGATTTGCTCCTGGCGCACTCCCCAGTCGCGCACCGCTTTGCGGCTGGTGAAAAACAAATCGATCGTCTGTTTGCCGACGAGAGCGGAGCCGTAGTCTTCGATTACGTATTCCCGGTTGCTGCTGAGGAGCTTGAAGCGCGTGCCCAGCGGCAGCCACGACCAATCGGAAGCAGCGCTATAAATATCGCCTCCGAAATGGAGGCGTCCGCCAATGGCATTTTTCCAGCCGCCGGCTTCGGTTTGCGTGTAGGCCGTGGTGCGGACCGTGATCTTCTGGCCGACGTGGCTATTCTGCTTCTGGGCCTGGCGCTGCGTGGGGGTGGTGGCACAACCGATCAAAAAAAGCGCGAGGACGAGCGGTAGGAGATATCGCATGTGATGGATGTGATGCAGGCTAACCGCGGTGCGGGCGCGTATGTAGGCGCGCCGGCAACCCGAGGCAAACCTTATTTCACTCTGTAAGAAGCATTTCCCCTGCCGCGCGCCTCCGGCGCGAAGCTATGAAATCGCAGATGCCGCGCTTTCTGGATGCCCCGACAAAATCGAAAAATGACTGGGCTTCCGGGCCCCAGCTTCGCTCCTTGGCCGCGGCCAGTGCCTGGGTGGTATTGAGCCCACTGCGGTAGAGCAGATTGAAGGCTTCCTTGATCTCAGTGCGCTGTGCGGTAGTGAAGCCGGCACGTCGTAAGCCGACGACATTCAAGCCGGCGACACCATTGAGCTCCGCTGCCGTGGTGTAAGGGGGGATGTCTTTGCTAAACGCGCTCAGCCCCTGGCAAATAGCCAGCCGGCCCACGCGGATGAACTGATGGAACACGCAGCCTCCGCCGATGAAGACACGCTCACCGATATTCACGTGGCCGCCGAGCAGCGCGTTGTTAGCGATGATCACGTTGTCGCCTAGCGAGACATTGTGCGCGAGATGCGCGCCGGCCATGAGGAAGCAGCGATGCCCCACGGTCGTCGCGCTGTTTTCCGTCGTGCCGCGATGGATCGTGCAGTACTCGCGGATTTTGTTGCCGTCGCCGATTCGCACCACGCTGCGCACCTCGGCCTTGAAAGCAAAGTCCTGCGGGTCGCCGCCGATCACCGCGCCATAACCGATGAGGTTATCGCGGCCCATCTCCACATTCGCGCCGATGATCGCGTGCGCCTGGATCTCGCAGCCATCGCCGATCTTCGCCCGGCCCTCGATGACGGCATACGGCCCGATGACGACATCGGAGCCCAACATGGCATCTGGATGAACGACGGCGGTGGGATGGATCATAGGCGGCGGATGATGGACGGATGAAAGCGAAGAGCCAAGAGCCAAGAGCCAAGAGCCAACACAGCCGGTATTCGGCAGCGGCCCGCTTGGCTCTCGTTAACTGGCTCCTGGCACTTAAATAACCCCCGCTTCCTTGAAGCTGAAGTAAGGCTGCCGTCCGTTGTCGCCGGAGCCGATGATCACGTGATCGAGCAGCCGAATCTGGAGCAGATCCGCGCCTTGTACGAGGCGGCGTGTGAGCTGGTGGTCCGCGCTGCTCGGGGTGGGATCACCCGAGGGATGATTGTGCACCAGCACCACAGCGAAGGCGGAGTAAATGAGCGCCGGGCGAAAGACCTCGCGCGGATGAGCGATGCTTTCATTCAGGCTGCCTTGCGAGATTTCTTCGACGCGGAGGAGGTGATACTTCGTGTCGAGCAGCACCAGTCGCAACGACTCACGCCCGAGCGCGCGCATCTCGGCGCCAAGCAGTTCGTTGATCAACTCCGGTGTATCGAGCCGCTGCCGCACCAGTGTCTCCCGTGCGAGGCGGGAGGCGAGGCCGAAGGCGGCGGCGAGTTGCACGGCCTTGGCCGGACCGACGCCTTTGATCTTCGAAAGCTCCGCGACGGTGCAGCGCGCCAGCCCGCTCAGGGAATGGTATTCGGTGAGAAGTTTCCGTGCGACGTCGATGGCATTGGCCCCTTGCATGCCGGTGCGGAGCAGAATGGCAATGAGTTCGCTATCGCTCAACGCCCCGGCTCCCAGCGCGGCGAGCTTTTCGCGCGGGCGTTCCTGGGCCGGCAATTCATGAATGCGCAGTGTGGCCATGCGAGGCCGGTTTACCAGAAGCAGCGTCGAGAGGGGAACGCGCAAATCGCCGGTACGAGCGGAAAATCTCGAGGGGACAGAAAGGCGGCGGTGATATTTTTTTGCTGAGGCTATGCCGTGAGGCTTCGCGCCAGGTCTTCACTGGCCGGCCTACGGAGAATCCCGCAGAAGCCGTTCCCCCGCGCCGGGATCAGGCCGCCCGGGCCCCGCATTTTTTTGAATCCGGGAGCCGATCTTCCGTCGATAGGCGAAGTAATGACGACGAAATTCTTGCTCATGACCGAGCCCCGCTGGGTCGGGTTTCTCTTGAAACAGGAAGGGCGGGATGAAGCCCACGAGTTCAACTCCATTGCCGAGGCGTTCGAGTTTGCCCGCGGGCAGCCCGACGTGGAGGGGGCGCCTTTTGTCGTGTTCGACGAAAAGGGGAAAGAGTTCGTGAATCTGACGGTCTGAAGGCGGCCTAGACAACCGCTTCCATGACGACTGCGCCAGTGGTGCTGTAAACCGTCACGGGAGATTCACCGTCTGCACTGAGTTCGCGGGCTGCCTGGAGAGCCCG
>JBGGMZ010000297.1:0-21247 GCA_041287745.1 Chthoniobacter sp.
GCCGGGCTGCCTTGCGTGAGGAACTGGCCGCCCATGTTGGAAACGTCGAAAGTGAATCCCTGGATCTGCTCGGGTGCATCGGCCGCGCGCGGATCAAGGATGGGATAGATCAAATTGCCCCGCACATCATGCGCCGGGCGGTTGAGGTCCACCATATGCGCGGTATAGGAGGTCCATTCCTTGCGTTGCACGACGCCGACCTCCGACTCGGGATCCACCGAGCCACCGAGCTTCATCGTGGAGGAGGAATAGAGCCGGTAACTGTTGACGGCTGATCCGCTGCTATTGAATGTACGAATGAGGCCCGGCTGTGAAATCCATGTCGTGCCGGAAGGCTGCGTGGTCGCATCCTTGATCTGCGACATGGCAATGCTGATCGCGGATTGGGCGAGTTGTTCCGTCTGGACGTTCTTGGCGTAAAGAAACGAAGCTTTGGTGTTAGTGGTGACACTCGTGAAGAAGGCCACGAGCAACCCGGCCAATAAGACAAGAAACGCAAGCACCATAACCAAAGCGACGCCGCGCTTGCCGGATCTTCGGGAGTTATGATTTTGAAGGCTACACGAGGGAAAGGACGGCTGGTGGGTGGGGGAGGCGGGCATTAGCTTACGTGAAATTGCTTAATGACGTTAAATATATTTCGCAGCTCACATTTACATTGGATGTATAAGGTCACTTCTCCTCCCGCGGCGTCTCCTCTGCGCCTCTCCGTGGATGTAAATTAGAGCAGGTAACTCAACGTGCCAGTCCGGAATGCGCCAGACACGGCTTTGACAGAAAATCGCGACCAATCCTGTAGCGATCCCTTGTGGCGATGGAAGTTACCAAAAGTGCGTAACATCACGCGGGTAACGGAGGCGTCTCGCAAGAGAAAGCTACTGACTCCGCGAAGCTTCCATACGGGCGTCCCTCACCACACCGATTTGTGGCGCAGCTTCTTTTCAAAAACGTCCAGGCGACCGAATAGTTGATGATCCGACTCGCGTCGGACCGATTCAATCGTCTGGGACCAGGTTCAGGCCTTCGGCGGCAGAATGGCGTGGCCCTCGTGCCTTTTTCGGGGATTGAAGTCCTGAGGCTTATCCACATCTGCTCGGATTCTCGGAGGTGCCGGAAGAGGGCCGACAAGAGGGCCAACGGCCCGGCAACAAGCCAGCCCAGGGCAGAGCGAGTCTGCGAGCGTCGCCCTAGGTACAAAGTCAAAAAGCGCCCAGCCCTGAAGGGGCGTCACCCATGAAGACTCACCAGACATGTTGTGACGCCCACTTTGGGGCTGATGCGGGAAGGATTGTAAACCCAGGGCGGCGCTCGTTTCACTCGCTTGCCCTGGGCTGGCTTATTTCAGGCCGTTGGCCTGGAGATCAGCGACCGCTACTTGTTTATAAGCCTCAGGACTGAAGTCCACGGCTAACGGCACAACATCGCTCCGCGATGCATTCGGCATTCGTATCGTTTTCCAATTTTGAATGCCTATTCAGCCTGCCACGCCTTAAACGCCGCCTGCGAGATCAGTCGCGCGCTTCCACGTCGGGCAGGAACATGGTGAGCAGGCCGATGAGGGGGAGCCACGCGCAGATGCCGTAGACCGCCTCGATGCCAATGTGATCCGCCATTTTGCCCAGCGCGGCCGAGCCGATGCCGGCGATGCCGAAAGCGATACCGAAGAAGAGCCCGGCGATTTGCCCGACCTTGCCCGGCATCACTTCCTGCGCGTAAACAAGAATGGCGGAGAAGGCGGAGGCGAGGATCAAGCCGATGAAAATCGTCAGGATCACGGTGGTGCCCATGCCGGCATGCGGCAGCCAGAGCGAAAATGGAGCGACACCCAGGATGGAAACCCAGATGACCTTCTTGCGGCCGATGCGGTCGCCGATCGGCCCGCCCGCGAAAGTGCCAACGGCCACGGCCCCGAGGAAGACGAAGAGATAGAATTGGGAAGTCTGCACGCTCACGCCGAACTTATCGATGAGATAGAGCGTGTAGTAACTCGTCATGCTCGTGAGATAGACGTACTTGGAGAAAGTCAGCGCCACGAGGATGACCAGAGCCCGCACGACCGTGGCCTTGGGAAATGGTGAGGCGGTGTTCGCAGTGGCAGGACGCTTCATCTGCGCACGGAGTTGCAAGTGGTTGGTCATCCACCTGCCGATCCGCCAGAGGACGAACATGCCCACCGCCGCGAGGAGAGAAAACCATGCCGTAGCGCCCTGGCCGCGTGGCACCACGATGGCTGCCGCGAGGAGCGGACCGAGCGAGGTGCCGGCGTTCCCACCCACCTGGAAGAGCGACTGCGCGAAGCCGCGCTTTCCGCCGGAGGCCAGATAAGCGACGCGCGACGCCTCCGGGTGAAAGACGGCGGAACCGAGACCCACTGTGGCCGCGGAGACGATGACCATGGGAAACGAGTGCGAGCGCGAGAGCAGCAGCAGGCCAATGAGCGTGACGCCCATGCCGACGGCGAGGGAGTACGGCATCGGGCGCCGATCCGTGTAGCGGCCGACCAGCGGCTGCAATAGCGAGGCCGTGCACTGAAAGGTCAGCGTGATGAGGCCGAGCTGGGTGAAGTTCAACCCGAGCCCTTGCTTGAAGAGCGGATAAAGCGATGGAATCAGCGCCTGAATGGTGTCGTTCAGCAGGTGGGAAAAGCTGATGGCCAGGAGCACCGACATCGCGGTTTGCTCGGCGACGTGAGACGGGGAGGCGGTATTTTGTTCGGCTTCCTGCGCAGGAGCAGCGGGTTCCAATAAACTTGAGGATTTCATATCGAGACGGCGCAACCATCCTGTCGGCGGCGCATTCCCTCAACCCGCTCTCCCGGTGCTTCCGCCCCATTCACTGGTGTTTTTCTCGGAATTTCTCCAGGAAGGCCGTCGGAGTGAGGCCCTCGTAGCGCCGGAAAAAGCGGGCGAAATACGAGGGATCTTCAAAGCCAAGCGAGTAGCCGATCTCCGAAACGCTGAGTTGCGAGTGGGAGAGCATGCGCTTGGCATCCAGCAAGCGGCGGCGGCGAATGAGTTCGCCCGCGGAATGCCCCGTTTGCTCGTGCACGACGTCGTTGAGATGGTTAGGCGTGACCCCGAGGCGGCTGGCGTATGCGGAGATATTCGTCTCCTCGCGGAAATGTTTCTCCAGCTCGAGGTGAAACTGGCGGACGATGCCGATGCCCCGGGTGGCCTTGCGTGGGGGCGAAGTGCGGGCGTAGATGCGCGCCAGCCGAAGCAGGGCGAGACGTAGCGTGGCGCGCAGGATACCCACGGCATCGCTCAGCGCTCGATCGTATTCGTCGCAGAGGTCCCCAAAGATGACCGCGGTTTCCGTGACCTCCTGTTGCGACAGGCGCAGCCAGGGCTGCCGATCGTCGGGAAAGAAGAAGGGCAGCTCCAGCAGCCGGCTCGGTGGCGGCGTTTCGTCGTCGAAGAACGCCTGCGTGAAAGAGACGGTGACTCCCTGCAGGCCGGGTTGCGGGCGAATGGTGTGCACCTGCCCGGGGCTGATGAACAGCACGGCGGGGCCGCGGGTGCGGAAGTTTTGGAAATCCAGCATCACGGTGGTCGGCGCGAGGAGCAGGCACACCTGGAAGAATTCGTGGAAGTGCGGCTGTAGGCGGCGCGGATCGTTGCGCAGCGAATCCATGAAGCGCATGACGAGAATGCCCTGCTGGCGCAAATGGACCGCGCCCGCATTGTTCATCTCATACTCGGGAATGGAACGGCGATTCACAGGAAACGCAGTACGTCCGGGTGGGCGTTTTGGCAATGCGCGCGCGCGATGGCCCGTCGCAGAAAAGCGGAAATAACCACGAAGACGCGAAGATACGAAGGAGCAGAGGCAACCGCCCTTACATTGGTTTGCTGCTCCCTTCGCGCCCTCGCGTCTTCGTGGTTTATTTCTCCGCCTCGTTCCAAATATAGCCAGCTATTCGCAGGTTGCGCCGGGGCTACAGCACTCCGCGATGCCTACGGCTTTACTTTAGCTGTTCTACCCACCTGCCATGGCGCCGACGATCATGAATGGCTCGGCGCCGCTGGTGATGGCCTCGGGCAGCGGGGTATCGGGTGGCTCGTGCGAGAGGTCTTCCTTGCAGGCGAAGTAGCGGATGAACGGGCGGCGCTGCAGCGTGCCGTGATCGCGGATAGTGCCGCAGAGAGATGGGTAGCGCGCCTCGAGCGCATCGAGGACGGCGCGCAGCGTGACTGGGCCGCTGACCTCGAGCTCCACCTCGCCCTCCACACGCGCGAGGGTGCGAAGATGGTAGGGGAGCACGATGCGGATCATGGCAGGGTCTGGACTTCGACGGAGAGGACGGCCGGGAGATCGCGCACGATGGCCGTCCAGGAGTCGCCGTTGTCGGCTGAGCAGTAGACCTGGCCGCCCGTGGTGCCGAAGTAAATGCCGCAGGGATCCAGCGAGTCGACGGCCATGGCATCGCGCAACACATTCACGTAGCAGTCCTGTTGTGGCAGACCCTTGGTGAGCGCTTCCCATTCATTGCCGCCGGTGCGGCTGCGGTAGACGCGCAGTTTGCCATCCGGCGGGAAATGCTCGGAGTCGCTCTTGATCGGCACGACGTAGATGGTCTCGGGTTCGTGGGCGTGCACGTCGATGGGGAAGCCGAAATCGGAGGGGAGATTTCCGCTGACTTCGCTCCAGGAATCGCCGGCGTTGTCCGAGCGCGTCACATCCCAATGCTTCTGCATGAACAGGACGTCGGGACGCGAGCGGTGCATGGCGATGCGATGCACGCAGTGGCCGACCTCAGCGTCGGGGTCCGGGAGTTCGTAGGGGGATTTCAGGCCACGGTTGACCGGTTTCCAAGTCTGGCCGGCATCATCCGTGCGGAAGACGCCCGCCGCGGAGATGGCGACGAAAATGCGATTGGGATTGCTCGGGTGGAGCAGGATGGTGTGCACGGCCATGCCACCGGCGCCCGGCTGCCAAAGATGGCCCCGGGCACTGCGCAGGCCGGGGAGTTCCTGCCAGCTCTTGCCGCCGTCCTGGCTTTTGAAAAGCGCGGCGTCCTCGGCGCCGGCGTAGACGGTATCGGGATCGGTGAGAGATGGTTCGAGGTGCCAGATACGCTTGAACTCCCACGGGTGTTGCGTGCCGTCGTACCACTGGTGGGTGCCGGGCGTGCCCTCGTATTGAAACTTGTTGTCCACTTGCTCCCACGTTTTCCCGCCATCTTCCGAGCGCTGGACCTGCTGGCCAAACCAGCCGCTGGTCTGGGATGCGTAGAGCCGTTCAGGGGCGGCAGGCGAGCCCTTGAGGTGATACATTTCCCAGCCCGCGAAGAGGGGACCGTTGACCTCCCACTGCTGGCGCTGGCCATCGGCGGTGAGGATGAATGCACCTTTGCGGGTGCCGACCAGGACTCGGATTCGGCTCATGGTGTGACGGGGTTGGTGTGGGATGCTAGCAGATCGAGAGATGAATGAGGAGTGGTGATCACGCTCCGAAGACTCGACGAATGGGGGCAGCCCATTTGGACAAGGAATCGCACAATTTTCCGGCACCTCCTTGCCGCCGTACCCACTCGGGTTACCAAATCCGGCGTATAGCAGTTTGAATCAAATCTCGGGTCGGTCGCAGATCGCTGTAGTCGCCCCGCTCTGCCGGGGCGTGAGCGCAAGCGAATCTGGATCATTCAGGTTTGCGTCGTTCACTGTCCTCCACACGGCGGCAGAGCGCCGTGACTACAGCGCCGTCGCTACGACTATCGTCTTGTTGAATCTCCTCTAGTGTCCTGTCAGCCAAGTGCTTTGCAAAATTCAGGCATGGAGAAGGAAGATCACCACGAAGACGGGAAGGCACGAAGGGGCAAAGTGTGATGGCTATTGCTGAGATTACTCCCACCTTCGTGCCTTCGCGTCTTCGTGGTTAACGAGATAAGCGCCCCGAATTAGGGAGGAAACTTCCCTGACAGGACACTAGGCCGCAGCGGCTTCCTGAGCGGAGCCTTGGGTGGTGGTGGCGGAAATGAGGCGGACGGCATCCGCGAAGGTGGTGATGATTTCGACGCCAGGCTGAGATGGGACGATGGCGGCATCCGTGCGGTCGCCATTCCAGAGGCCGAGGAGACGCTGGCCGCTCATGCGATCACCGATGCGCTTGAAGATGGAATGTGCGGCGCGCGCTCCCGTGACGGTGAGCGCGGAGACGCAGAGGACGACCTCCGTCTGGTCGACGAGGTGCGAGACGATTTCGCTGTTGAGACTGCGCTCCGAATAGCGCGTGCAGGCAATCCCTTTCCCCCGAAGCAAAAAGGCAAGCATGGCTCCGGCAAGGGCATCGCCATCGGTGCGGGCGGGGACGATGACTACGCGGTGCACCTGTTCCCCCGTTGGTTCCTCCGTCGTCTGGAAACCTTCCAGGGAGGCCAGTGCCCCCTGCAGGCAAACGAAGATTTCCTTGTGCTCGCTGCGGGTGATATTGTCGGAAGCGCGATCGTCTTCGGCCAATTGCAGGGCGGGCAGGACTACTTCATCGAAGAGTTCGACCAAGGCGCCCCGGTGGCGGTATTCCTCGATGATCTCCTCGAGTTCGTCGCTATCGTCGGCCAGCAGGCGCTGGTAGAATCGATCGCCCGGCGCGATGGGCGGTTGATTGCCGAAGAGAATATTGAGGAAGGCCAGGGCGGGGACGTGCTTGCCGAGCACGACCAGGCAAACAGTCATGGGCGTGGCGAGGAGCAGACCGCCGGCGCCCCAGACCCAGGTCCAGAAGACGGCGGCGATGACGATCGCCGTGGCGGAGAGACCGGTGCTGGCGCCGTAGAGCCAGGGCTCGAGGAGATTGCCCGTGATGAGTTCCATCACGAGAAAGAGCGCGAGCGTCTCGATCGGCTGCGACCAACCCGGCGAAATGGCGAAGGAGAGAACGATGGGAAAGGCCGAGGCGATGGCGATGCCGAGGTAGGGAAGGAAACGCAGGACGATCGCGAGCAGCCCCCAGAGCGGGGCATTCGGAATACCGATGAAATAGAGGCCGATGCCCACGGGGATGCCGTAGCAGGCATTGACAATGAGCTGCGCTGCCAGATAACGGCTCACCCGGGTCGATGCGTCATCGATGGCAGCGGTGGCGAGCCGGAGGCGGCCATTGCCAACGAGGTGGACGAAGCGGTTGCGCAGGTTTTGCCGGTCGAAGAGGAAGAAGATGACGTAGACGACGACCATGGCGGCCGTGCCGAGCGGGGCAAGGACCGGGCCGGCGATTTCCCGCGCGACGGAGAGGAGGTTGACGTTGCTGGTCGGCAGTTCGAGTGGCGCGGATGAGTTGGCGATCTGGGGGCGCTCTTCGTTGCCCATTCCATGGGAGTAAGCGGATACGGCGGCAGTGAGCTTGCCCAGCGGCGCGAAGACTTTTTGCTGCAGATTTTCGTGATATTTCGGAAGCGATTTCGCGAGGTCGACGGCTTGCGAGCCCACCGTGTAGAGGGCCGTGGCGAGCACCGTGAACGCGATGATCGTAACGATAATGACCGAAGGGATGCGGCCACAGCCTGCGGATTCCAGTCGGCTGGCGAGCGGGGCGAGGAGGAAGGCGAGAAGGATGGAAAGAGCGAGCGGAAGGAGGAACGGCTTGCCGAGATAGAGCACTGCTGTGATCAGGCAAATGCTGAAGAGAATGGACAAAGCAGGCGAGCGCACGGTGGGCATCAATTTGCATATCGTTGCTCAGGCTGATTACGGGCGTGCGTGCTGGTGATCGTTTTTCAGGATGCGAACGCTTCGTAGGATTTCCTGTGTAATGGCAAGTCCAGCCGGCCGAGGGACGGCGAAGCATAGGTAGATCCGTATGAGAACGACGACCCTGACTTTCCCGGAATTGATCCTCATCGCTGCAACCCGCGGGATGCTCGGCGCGGGCATCGCGCTGCTGATCGCGAAGCGGCTGAGTAACGAGCAACGCGATACGGCAGGCGTCATCCTGACGCTCATCGGCGCGGTGACCACCGTGCCGCTGGCCATGGAGGCTTTTGGGAAGAGCGAGCAGAGGTAGCCTTGAGGGCAGCACGTCGGCGAGGCGCTGCATACGTGTACGGAATTATAGCCTCAAAAAAGAGCAAGTCCGCGATATAAGGGACAAATATGGCTGAAAATCAATTACCTCGCGTCTTTATCGTCGGTGGAGGATTTGGTGGATTGGCAGCGGCAAAAGCGCTGGCCCATTCGTCGGTGGAGGTGACCTTGGTCGATCGGCGGAACCATCACGTTTTCCAGCCGTTGCTCTATCAAGTCGCCACCGCAGCGCTCTCGCCTGCGGATATCTGTGCGCCGATTCGCACTGTCCTGCGCGATCAGGCCAACGTCCAGGTTGTGCTCAGCGAAGCCGTCGGCGTCGACGTCGAGAAGCAGTGGCTCATCTTCAAGCGCGGCCACGTGCACTACGACTACCTCATCCTGGCCGCGGGAGCCACGCACGCCTACTTCGGTCACGAGGAATGGGCGGAGGTCGCGCCGGGCCTGAAGAGCGTGGAAGACGCCACGGCGATGCGGCGCCGTATTCTGCTCGCTTTCGAGACGGCCGAATATGAAGGAAACGCGGAGGCGCGTCGTGCGGCATTGACGTTTGGAATCGTCGGTGGTGGTCCCACCGGCGTCGAGCTGGCGGGCGCGATTAAAGAGATCGCCGGGCAAACGATCCCGAAAGATTTTCGGCATATCAACACAGCGACTACACGCGTGATCGTCTTTCAAGGCGGCGATCGGTTGCTTCCGCAATTTCCCCCCGAGCTCAGTGCCAAGGCACAACGGCATCTCGCGGATCTGGGCGTGGAAATCCGTCTCAATGCCCGCGTTACCAGCGTCACCGCACACGGCGTGCACATTGGTGACGAGTTCATCCCGATTCGAAATGTCTTCTGGGCGGCCGGTGTGAAAGCGAGTCCGCTGGGTCACACGCTCGGTGTGCCGCTCGACAAGTCGGGCCGCGTGATCGTAGGGCCGGACCTGACGATTCCCGGGCATCCGGAGTTGTTCGTCATCGGTGATATGGCCGCGGCGAATTCCGCCAATACCGGCCAACCGGTGCCAGGCGTCGCCCAAGCAGGACTCCAGATGGGCGACTATGCGGGTCGAGCAATCGCTCGCGCCGTGGAAGGCGTGCTGCAGGCACGCCGCGTTCCATTCTCCTATCACGACAAAGGCTCGATGGCGGTCATCGGCAAGGCCAAGGCAGTCGCGCAAATCGGGATGTTGAAGATCGGCGGCTTTTTAGCGTGGCTCATCTGGGCCGCGATCCACATCGCCTTCCTCATCGGCTTCCGCAATCGCATCCAAGTGATGGTGAGCTGGTTTTGGAACTGGCTGCTCAATTCCCGCGACGCGCGCCTCATTACGGGAAATTCGCAAATCGAAGTGATGCTGCCGCGCTCGGAGGAATTCGTCCGGGACAATAACGCGGCGGCTCCGAAAGAAACGGCTCCCGTGCAACCACCGGCCTAGCGACCGGCGGCACCAGCCACGGGTTCGGGATCGCTCCGATTGCCGTCGAGCTCCCCGGTGCGTCTGGTCCAGTCCGACCGCGCGAGATAACGATTTGAGTGAATTGGTAGGCAACGTTGCCAAATTCCTTGGCCGCTGCGCGCGGGAAAGCCATAGTAGCAAGTTCATCGATGCCGCCAGCCAACCCCTTTTGCTATTCCGTCATGTGTTACGGCCGGTTCGCCCGCGCGAATTGTGTGCGTGGAAGAGGACCTGTCGGCGCCGGGAATCGCGTTGCGTCGTTGTGGCAACGTCATCGCCTCAACGGGCCTGTAGCTCAACGGTTAGAGCAGGGGACTCATAATCCCTTGGTTCAGGGTTCGAATCCCTGCGGGCCCATTTTGCCGACTGTAGCGCGATGAATACGCCGCCGAAAACCATCGCCGTCGTGGGGGCGGGGGCGCTCGGTAGTTACTATGGCGCAAAGCTGGCGCGCCAAGGGGCGGACGTCCGTTTCTTGATGCGTGCGGATCTAGAGACGGTGCGTCGCGACGGGTTGGCCATTCGGGAAAAGGGGGAGGAATGGCGCGTGCCTGCCCAAGCCTTTGGGTCACCGGCAGAGATTGGGCCGGTGGATTTGGTGGTCATCGGACTGAAGACCACGGCCAATGAAGATCTGGAGCAATTGATTCCGCCGTTGCTGCACGAGCAAACCCTGCTGCTCACGTTGCAAAATGGTTTGGGAAATGAAGAGCTTCTCGCGCGGCATTGGGGGGCGGAGCGGGTGCTCGGTGGATTGTGTTTCGTCTGCTTAAATCGCGTGGCCGCGGGGGTGATCGAGCACTACGGGCATGGCACGCTTTCGCTGGGAGAATTTGGCCGCGCGCAGATGAAGCGCACGCAGGCGATCGGCACGATGTTTTCCGAGGCGGGTGTGGAGACGCACGTAGTGGAGAATCTCGTTACCGAACGCTGGCGGAAACTGGTGTGGAATATCCCTTTCAATGGATTGTCCATCGCGACGGGCGGCCGGACGTGCGATTTGCTGCTGGCCGATGCTGGGCTGAGGGCACAGGTGCGTGCTCTGATGCTGGAGACGATCGCGGCTGCGAGCTCGCTCGGCCATGCAATTCCGGAGAGCTATGCCGATTACCAGATTGAGCGCACTTATCCCATGGGGCCGTACAAGCCATCGAGCATGATCGATTGGCAACTTGGGCGTGCGGTGGAAGTGGAATCGATCTGGGGTGAACCGTGGCGGCAGGGAACCGCGGCGGGTGTGGCGTTGCCGCGATTGGAACTGCTTTATCAATTACTTCGCCAGATGACCTCGCGATGAATGGCGGCGTGATTTCTTTGTCGCCAATGGGAACCCAAAATCCATGAGTGGAATGTCGCTTTCTCTCGACGTCGAAGTGCTGCCGAAGGCGGTGCGCGATTACCAGCCGGAGTGGGGTATTGTGCTCGGGTCCGGGCTCGGGATGCTCGTGCACGAGGTGGACGCGATTCTCAGCCTGCCCTACGCGGAGATTACCGGGATGCCGGTGTCGTCGGCGCCGGGCCACGAAGGGCGGTTTGTCTTTGGGCGCCTCGCCGGCTGTCGTGTGATGATGGCGCAGGGACGGGTGCATCTTTACGAAGGGCGCACGGCGGAGGAAGTGACGGCGACGGTTCGCTTCATGGAAAACCTCGGGGTGCGTAAGCTGTTGCTGACGAATGCTGCCGGAACCTTAAATCCCAATTTCGTTCCGGGTTCGTGGATGATGCTGAGCGATCATCTCAATCTCACCGGCACCTCTCCGCTCGTGGGCGAGCCAAATTTCGTGGATATGAGCGCGGTCTATTCGCCGGAACTGCGTGCGCGCTTTGCCGCGGCAGCGAGCGCGGAAGACATTTCCCTGCATGAAGGGGTGTATGCCGGTCTGCTCGGGCCCCAGTATGAAACACCGGCGGAAGTGCGCATGCTGCGCATCCTCGGCGCTGATGCGGTGGGCATGTCGACGGTCCTCGAGGCGATTCAGGCGCGGGCACTCAAGATGGAGGTCGCGGGCTTTTCCTGCCTCACGAATTGGGCCGCAGGCCTCGGCGGTCAGCCGTTAAGCCACGAGGAAGTGCTAGCTACCGGGCAGGCGGCAGCGGACCAGATGCTGCGAATCCTGACGCGCGCGCTGGCGCCGACCGATTAAGGAATCTCGCGCGAGCGGGGCTCGCGGTCCTTGGTCGTCGCGGTGCTGGGCACGGTGACGAATGGGCCACCGGCGAGCGGGGCGGCCTTGGAGAAAGCGACGTCGGGCATCTCGCTGGGACGGCCGGCGAGCGGGAAGTCCTTGCGCAGCGGATAGAAAGGATAGCCTTCCCACATAAGGATGCGGGTGAGCTCAGGATGACCGGCGAACTTGATGCCGTACATGTCGTAAGCTTCGCGCTCGTGCCAGTCGGCGGTGGCCCAGATGTCGCTCACCGTGGGGACTTCGAGTTCGTCTTCGGAGACGGAAACTTTCAGGCGCAGGTGCAAGCCGTCGGCGAAATGATAGAGCTCGTAGACGACTTCGAAACGCGGATCCACGCCGAAGTTGTCGACGCCGCTGAGGTCGATCAGGTAGATGAAACCCAGCTCTTCTTTGCAGAAACGGGCGAGTTCCTTGATCTCGGAGCGCTCCACGTAGAGCGTCGTCTCGCCGCGAAATTCGGTTTTCTTGAGGACCTTGAATTTGCCGGAGATGGCAGAGACTGAAGTCGAAAGAGAAGCAGCCATGAAAATCAGTTGGCGGATTTGGAGAAGGAAGCGATGAACTCGCGCTTCTGGTCACGCAGCGCAGGCTCCGTGTCGATCTTGCGCTGGAGCTTCATGAGGCCTTCGAGGAGCGCCTCGGGACGGGGTGGGCACCCGCTGATATAGACATCGACGGGGATGAGCTGGTCGATGCCCTGGAGCACGGCATAGCTGCGATACATTCCGCCGCTGGAAGCGCAGGCGCCCATGGCGATGCACCATTTCGGCTCGGGCATCTGATCCCAGATGCGCTTCACGGCGAGCGCCATCTTGTAGGTCACGGTGCCGGCGACGATCATGACGTCGCTCTGGCGGGGTGAGAAGCGCATGACCTCGGCACCGAAACGGGCGATATCAAAACGCGACGCACCGGCGGCCATGAGTTCAATAGCGCAGCAGGCGAGGCCCATGGGCATGGGCCAAAGCGAGTTCTTGCGCATCCAATTCATGGCTGCGTCGACTTGGGTGAAGATGATGTTTCCTTCGATCTTCGAATCGTAAGCGACCGGGCTGGTCTCAGGCATAGGGTAAGATTAAGATGCGGGCAATTTCGGGCAAGTGCAATTTGTGAAAGTTTTCACAAACTCCGCTCTATTCCAAAGAGCGGCTGCCCCCGGAGCCCATTCCTTCCCCCAATCCATCGCGGTTAGGCGAGTGCGGTTACCTTCAGCAAGAGATTTTGGCCGTAGCTGATGGATGCCAAAAGCAATAAGGCAATCGCGGCGAGGCACGAAGAAGTTCTCATGGGGACATGGCTCCGAACCCGTATCTCCGACGGCTAAAACATGTAGATATCTGCCATTTGCCCTTTTGAATATAGGAACGTGCGATCTGAATCTCCCCAGCGAATCCGGATCGATTCAACTTTCTGGCCTTTTTTTAGGTCAATCCGGAAGGTCGCACACTGGTGGTCTCCCTCCCGGGTCAATTGCCTCGCGTTCGGCTTCGCATCCATTCTCGTCCCTTCCGAATCCGTCACATCTACTTTCATCTCGGCGTAATCTATCGTCCGCGCGGCAGGTGGTAGATCTATATTGATCCAGAGCAACGCCTCAGAGCCCGTCCCTCGATTGTAATCAAAGGATTCGACGGCGATCCGCACGTCGTGTCCATTCACTTTGAAGGGGGCTCGTTCCCAGAACCCCTTCATGCTGCCATTTTGATCTCCGAAGCCGAGTTGGACGGCGAGCATCCAAATGAGAAACGCGTAGCATTTGGACATATGCGGATCTCGATATCGGCGAGCCGGCTCGCCTTATTTTCCTGACTCGATCACCGGATGGTCGAGATAAGCCGGGTCGGCGACGCCCTGCCGATAGGCTTCCAGTGCGTCGGGGGTGGAGTTGACGTGCAGGTTGCTGTAGCGGCCGTCGTCATTTTGCCAGCGCTCATGCCAGTAGACGCAAGCCTTGATGTTCGGGTACTTCGGGCTCTTGAAGAGGCGGAAAGCATCGCGAATCCAGTCGGACTTGCTGCCCAGGGTGGGGAATTCGCCGACGGCCCATTCGCAGATCATCACGGGCTTGTCGGCGTTGATCCGACGGAGTTCTTCGTAGGGCCAGTCGAGGAGCGGGAAGAAAGTAGACCAATCGTCATCGGCAAACTGGGCGCCGTAGAGGCTGATGCCGAGCCAGTCGCAATATTCCGGGCCGGGATAGTACTCGGCGGCAAGATTCCAGCCTTCCTGCGGCAGCGAGTAGTTCATGAGATGCAGCACCCATTGGACATTGGTCGCACCTTTGGCGCGCACTCGGTCGACCACATGGCGATAGGCCTTTTTGAATGTCTCGGGGCCTTCGAAATGCACAGGACTGGTGCCGGGCACAGGTTTGCTTCCACCGTAGAGTTTGCCACTCCAGGGGAACCACTCGCCGTTCATTTCGTTGGCGAAGGAAACGACCATGGGCGCGCCGAAGTCTCGGGCCTTTTCCGCCCACATGTCGATGTAAGCGTCGTGTTCTCCGGCGATAATGCTGGTGAGGGAATATTTGTCCGGGCCGCGCCCTTCCACGTACGGTTTATCCCAAGGCGACCAGAAAACGAGCGGCACTGAGCCATGTCGGGCGATGAGGCGGAGATTCTCCTCGGGGAAGGTCTGCTCACCCCAGTAACTGCTGCTGGCGACAATGGCCTGATGCTTGCCGACCAGCTTTTCGAAGCGTTCGATTTCCTCGAGGGTAACGGTGTCTTCCTTGTCACCCCAGTCGATGTAGGCGCCGGTGTAGATGCCCTCCTTTGGGATGGCGAGACGCTGGAGTGGACGCGGCGCGGAAGGGGCCGGGGTGGCGGAATCCATAACCGAAGGTTGTGGGTTCGGCGCAGGAGTCGGAGATGAAGTGGCAGTCGAGGTGGCCGGGTCGCAGGCCGAGAGAAGCGACGAGATGAAAATGCCGAGGAACATCCAACGTCCAATGGCAGAAGCTTGCCATCGGCGGTCCATTGGGCGTTGGGTGTTGGAAGTTGGATGTTGGATGTTCATTCCCATCCTCGTCATGCCCGGCTCGGGACGCTTGCCGTGCGCTCCAGTTTTCCCCACGCGACGAATGCGCCCTTGAAGGCGCGGAGGATCGAGCGCCAGATGACGATAGCAAGAATGGGACGGTAGAAGAAACGCATCGGCAAAATGAGAAGCGATTTGTGCAATTTCTCGCCTTCCATCCAGCAAGCGAGAGCGGCGAGGAATAAATCCAGGCTGAGGACGATGGCGAACCAATACCAGATGCCGAAGGCATGCCCGAGGAGCAGCGAGTAGAGCAGGATGCCATCGACCAATGGGGTCACTGCGACCAGCGCGATTTGCATGAACCAGATATTCGGCAGGCTGAACCACCCGAGTGCGCCGAAACGTGGATTGAAGACGAGATCGCGATGTTTCCACAGGCACTGCATGGTGCCAAAGGCCCAGCGCGAGCGTTGCTTAATGAGACCTCCTACGGTTTCCGGCGCTTCGGTCCAGGCAACGGCGTCCGGTGCATATTCGATGTGGTAGCCCAGACGATGTAACTCGAGGGTGAGATCGGTATCCTCAGCAAGGGTATCATCGGAAAATCCGCCTGCTGCGCTGATCGCGCTGCGACGCAATGCACTGACCGCGCCAGGGACCACGGTGATGCAGTTCCATTCGGTGTAGGCGCGGCGGTCGAGATTGAATCCGCAAATGTATTCGAGGCTCTGGCAGCGCCCGATGAAGGTGCGCAGATTCCCGACTCGCGCATTGCCGCTCACCGCGCCGACCAGAGGATGGGCGAGCGGCTGCACCAGCGCGGTCAAGGTGCCGGACTCAAACATGGTATCGGCATCGAGGAAGATCACGATTTCGTGGCGCGCCTCTGTCACGCCGTGGCGAAGCGCCGCAGCCTTGCCACGATTGGGCTGCTGGATGAGGCGAATGCGTGATTCAGCGACGCCAAGCGTGAGCGCTTGCTTTGCGGCGACTGCCGCGGAACCACTTTCGGGCGTCGGGACTGGCGCCGCATCGGTGAGTTGCAAAGGCTCACCGGCCGGTCCCAGTTCGAGCACCCCGGCCAATTCCTGGATCTTGACCGCAGTATCATCTCGCGAACCATCGTCCACCACGATCACTTCCAGCTCGCCCGCGTAGTCCGTGTCGAGCACCGAGCGCAATGTCTTCTGGATCACCTTGCCCTCATTGAAAGCAGCGATGATCACGGAAATGGATGGTCGGAATGCGGGGACCAGCGCTGCTGGAGTGCGGTGATGGCGATGGGCGAGCCACGCCACGAGCAGGGTCCGAGCGACGACCAGCCCGGTGGAGAAAATCATGAAGGCCCAGAAAAATTCTACGATGCCATGCCAGGCGCGGAAGCCGGTCCCCGCTACAAAGCGCTCCACCGGTTGTAACTTTGTATCGACCATCGGCATCAGCTCATCGCGCGTCATGCCGAGCAATTCCGAGAGCGACACGATGCGATCGCCGCGGGTGTGCAGGTAATCGATGATCCGCGGAAGCGCCGCCACCGTCTCCGAGCGATCGCCACCGGCGTCGTGCAGCAGGATGATGTTACCCTCGTTGCGCAGATCCTTCACTCGCTGGATGATTTCTTCCGTGCCCGGCCGCGCCCAATCCTGCGGATCGATCTTTTCCAGCACCACCGTATAGCCGAGTTGTTCCTGCGCGAGGCGCAGAGGGGCGAGTTCAGCGATATCGGTGGGATTCGAATCCGCATTGTACGGCGGACGAAAAAGCGTAGTGGATCGCCCGGTGATGCTTTCGATGAGTCGCTCCGTGGCCGTGAGCTCGAGTTCCATCTGCCACTCGGACATCACCGCGAGGTTGCGGTGAGAGTAGGTGTGGTTGCCGATCTCGTGCCCCTCGGCCACGATGCGCTGGACGAGGCGCGGGTAATCTTCGCAATTCCTGCCGAGCAAAAAGAAACAGGCCTTCACACCCTTTTCCCGCAGGATATCGAGAATCTTGGGTGTCCATTCCGGGTCGGGGCCGTCGTCGAACGTGATCGCAACCTCATGCTGGCCGCCCGCGCCCTGGTGGTAGAGGATGGGGTAGGTGGCGAAGTCGGTGTAGTTCGCGCGCAAGAGCGTCTTGTGCACTTCCGCGAGGCTGGCCTCAAAAGGATCCGCCGGATGAACGGGAGTGAGTGGAGTGCTATCGATCGTCACGTCGCGTCTGCCATCATCCCGCGTCGCGTCCACCGTCACGATTTCTCCGCGGCCGACGTTGGTGATCGAGTCGCTGGCCTTGATCGACCCGAGCGCCTTCAGCACACTCGGTGTAGGCTGCCCCTTGAGCTCCAGCACGTCCCAGATTTGTGGATCCTCCGTGCCGAGGCGGACGATACCGATGCCGCCAAATTCCGCCGCACGCACGACCCGCAGGTGATTATAGAAGCTGATCGCGTCGAGAAAGCTCACCGTGTGTTCGCCGTTCGGCTCGGAGTATTGATACTGGGGGTTGAACCGTGGCGGACCGGTCTCCGTCTTCTCACCCGTGGCGTCCACGCCCGCGTAACTGGCGCGGCTCATCGCGTCCTTGAAGGTGATCATTTCCGTTTTCTTCGTCGTCGTATTCCAATCGTAGGCGTAGGCACCGAGCACGCCGATCCATTGGTCGGGATCGGCGTATTGCACGATCACCTTCAGCCAGCCCTCGAGCCATGGCTGCGAAGCAATGGGGCCGGGCGCGTCGGTCTCGGAATTTTCATCGTGCAACATGACGACGAAACGATTGATGAAAGTCTCGAGGGCCGGCCGGTTGAACTTCACGCCCGGCTGCGCATCCGGATCGCCGAAGATGTTGAAAGTCTTGAAATCTTCGCCAGGTGACACGGAGAACCAGAGCTCCATACCGTTCTTTTGCAATGCGTCGGCGATTTGCTGGAGGAAGTCGGAGTAGTTGTCGCGACTGGCGGGATCGAGTTGCTGCCAGTCGATGATGAGGCCGCCGGCTTTGATGCGGCGCAGCTCGGTGAGGAGATCGCGGATGAAACGGTTTCGCTTATCGGCAGTGCCATTGGCCAGGTTTTCCACGGCCTCGGGCTGCCACGTGTTGCCCTGCAAGTTCTCCAGCATCGGCATGAGGGTGAGCCCATGTGCCTGAGCGAAAGTAACAAGACGCGCGTTTGGCTCGATCACGAGCTGGCTATCGGTCCCTTGCAGCGTGAACCACTCGGGCGCGATATGGGTCAGTGAGCCGGCATGCTCTTCCAGCGTAGCGAGACTGTTCGGATCCCATTCCACGTAGTAGCCGAGACGGATTTCACTTTTGGCGCCAGGTGTCTTGCGCAACTGGCGGCGAATGTTGGCCAGGCGGTCCTGAGCCGATTTCGACTCGCTGTAGTAACGCTGCCAGTTGATCGCATTCGGGTCGTCCTGCTCCGTGCGATTGATAGCCGCCTTGAGCTGGCGCTTGAGCGGAACGACTGAGGCCGGCGTCTTCAGCTCCGGGTGGACCAGCAAGGTCTTGAAAAACCAGACCAACGCCAGGGCAATGAGCAGCGTGAATAGGACGAGGACGCGCCGCAAGCGCGGCCAACGCCGCCCGTGCAGGTCTTGAAAAATGAATGCGCGCCGATCTTGTTCGCTCATCTGAGGCTATTCAACGGAGAGTCGGGGAGACATGCACGACTTTCTGCCGTTCAATTCGGATAGCGAAAAAAAGTCGTGGCGTTGTGCGAAGTGCGCTCCGCGAGATCGACGAAGGATTCCCCCCGTAACCGGGCGACGTGCTCGGCTACCTGCCGCGTGTAAGCGGGCTCACAGCGTTTCCCTCGATAAGGAACAGGCGCGAGGAACGGGCAATCGGTTTCGAACATGAACGACTCCGGCGGGATCTGCCGCGCGGTTTCCTGCGCCTCGGCGGCGTTCTTGAAGGTGACGATGCCAGTGAAGGAGACCATGTGGCCGAGTTCGAGAAGCTCCTGTGCATTGACCGGCGCTTTGCCAAAGCAGTGATAAACAGCTCGCAGCTTGCCGGTGTAGGGACGCAAAATCTCGAGCGTGTCGTCCCAAGCGTCGCGCTCGTGAATGACGATGTTCAGGCCCAGCTCCACGGCGAGGTCGAGCTGCTGCTGGAAGACAATGGCTTGCGTAGATTTGATCGCCCCGTCCCGAATCGCCGCCGCCGGTTCCATCGGGTCCGAGAGCGGGGTTTCCGAAAGGATGGCATCCTTGACCTTGAGCATCTGCTTTCCGGGCAAACGATAGTAGTCGAGACCGGCCTCTCCAATGGCCACGACGCGCGGGCTTTGCGCGATGGCGCGCAGCTCCTCCATAAAATTCTCGCCGGCTTCCACGGCAGAATTGGGATGCACCCCGACGACCGCGTAGACTTGTGGATATTTCTCCGCCAACTCCACCGCGCGACGGCTGCCCTCGATGGTGGTGCCGATCGTGTTGATGCGCGTGACGCCCGCGGCCTCGGCGCGCGCCAGCACAGCGTCGAGGTCTTTTTCGAAATCGGGGAAGTCGAGATGCGCGTGGGTGTCGAAGAGCATCTTCGACTCTACCACTGGATGACCGAACTCGCCCACGTCAACCCGCCGCCGAAGACGACGAGCAGCACGTAATCGCCGACTTTCATGCGGCCGGTGCGGTTCGCTTCATCCAGCGCAATGGCCACGGCGGCCGCGCTGGTGTTGCCGTAGCGATCGAGATTAACCATGAAGCGATCGAGCGGCAATTCCATCCGATGGGCGATGGCCTCGATAATGCGGAGGTTCGCCTGGTGCGGAATGACGCACGCGAGATCTTTCGGGTCGAGATTGGCCTCGGCCAGGACCTTGTGCGCGGCGTCCAGCATGGAAGTGACGGCGTGCTTGTAGGTCTCTTTGCCGCTCATCTTGATGCAATTGAGACGCTGGTCGGCATTTTCCTTGGTCAGCGGAAAACGGGAGCCTCCGCCTGGGATGTAGAGGATATCGCTCAGGCCACCGTCGCTGCCCATGAAGGTGCTGATGACGCCGTGACCCGGCGAACGATGCCGGAGCACTGCTGCACCGGCGCCGTCACCGAAGAGCACGCAGGTATTACGGTCGGTCCAGTCGACGATGGAGCTGAGCTTTTCCGCACCGATGACGAGGATGGTGTCATAGGTGTGCGAGGTGATGAACTGCTGCGCGATCTCGATGGCGTAGAGAAAGCCGGAGCAGGCGGCGCTCACGTCGAAACAGGCGGCATGGGTTGCGCCGATCTTGGTCTGCACGAAGCACGCGGTGCTCGGAAAAAACATGTCCGGCGTGACTGTGGCGACGAGGATGAGGTCGACCTCTTCCGCGGTTATTCCAGCATTTTCCAGCGCGTTTTGCGCGGCTTTGGCCGCCATGTCGCTGGTGCATTCATCGTCCGCGGCAATGCGGCGTTCCTTGATGCCGGTGCGGGTGGTGATCCATTCGTCGCTGGTTTCGACGAGTTTCTCGAGCTCAGCATTCGTCATGATCCGCTCGGGGACATAGCTGCCGGTGCAGACGATGGAAACGGTGCGCTTAGGCTGATTGGGGCGCGTTCTAGGTTGAGTCATGGGAGCGTTGCACCGCTTCAACGATGTGAGGGTTGAGCTGATGCTGGATGGAGGAGCAGGCGGCGCGAAGGGCGTTTTTGACGGCAACGGGGGAGCTGCCGCCGTGGGCGATGATGCAGATGCCATCGACACCGAGGAGCGGCATGCCGCCGTATTCATCAGCGTTGGTGATGTCTCTCACCGCCTGAAAGCCCGGCTTGCAGAGAAGCGCGCCGGCCTTGCGGATGGGATTGGCGAGGAGTTCTCGCTTGAGGAGTCGGAAAATACTTTTGGCCAGCGCCTCGCTGGTCTTGAGGACGACATTGCCGGTGAAGCCATCGGCCACCACCACGTCGACCGCGCCTTCGAAGAGATCGTGCCCTTCGACATTGCCATGGAAATTCAAGGTGCTGTTTTTCAGCAATGTGTGGGCAGCGAGAGTGAGCGCGTCGCCCTTGAATTCCTCGGTGCCGTTGGAAATCAGGCCGATCTTTGGATTGGGCCGACCGAGCACGTGCTCGCAGTAGACTGCGGCCATGATGGCGTTGTCCTTGAGATGCTGCGGGGTGGGGTCGGGATTCGCCCCAGCGTCACAAAGCACGAAATGACGGCCCGTCTCGGTGGGCATCATCGCGGCAATCGCCGGGCGGTCGATCTCCGGCAGCATGCGCAGTTTGATCGTGCAGGCCGCGACGGCGGCGCCCGTATTGCCCGCGCTCACCAAGGCCTCGGCGGCCCCAGACTTCACCAAGTCCACGCCACGACTCACGGAGGAGTCCTTTTTCTTGCGCACAGCATCGATGCCGCTGTCGTGCATTTCCACTACCTGCGTAGTATGCACGATCTCGATGCGCGAATCGTTGCAGCCGTGCTTCTTGAGCAACGCCTCGAGCTGGGCGCTGTCACCGGTCAGAAGCAGCTTCGAAATCTGAGTAAACTCACGCAACGCCAGTACGGCGCCATCGACGAGGGGCCCAGGGCCGCTGTCGTGGCCCATGGCATCGAGCGCGATCTTCATGAGCGCATTTCGGGCGCGAGAAAAACTTTGTGCAAGTGCAAAAAGAAGCAGCCGCCCGC